>DATFNV010000049.1:0-36314 GCA_035266225.1 Gemmataceae bacterium | reverse complement strand
CCAGGGGGTGTCATCCCGCCGGGAGGCGTCATCCCGCCAGGGGGTGTCATGCCGCCGGGAGGCGTCATGCCGCCGGGAGGCGTCATCCCGCCAGGGGGTGTCATGCCGCCGGGAGGCGTCATCCCACCAGGGGGAACCATCCCGCCCGGGGGGACCATCCCGCCGGGGGGCGTCATTCCGCCCGGGGGCTTCATCCCACCCGGGGGCACCATCCCACCCGGGGGCACCATCCCGCCGGGAGGTGTCATCCCGCCGGGAGGCGTCCCGCCACCTGGCGGTCGGACGGGCGATCGTTGCGCCAGCGCTCCATCTGGGACCGCCAACAGAACCAGGAACAAGATCACCGCGACGACGGCGAGAGGGCGTGACAGACGGAGAGGGCAGCGCTTCATGGTTCTTGTCCTTGCAGAGAACGGATTGCGGTGGCCTCCGCAAACTGCTGAAGATCCTACCTCTACTGTTCTACCTCGTCAACGAAATAAAGTTTCGATTTTTCGCCGGACACCCCAGGCACCAGAAGACCCAACCCGATGCGTTGACTCTGCGTTGCGACCCCGGCTATAATCGGCGCACCTTCCCGACCTTTTTGCCGGCCCCGCCGCGCTTACGAGGAATCGCACCATGCCTGCCGAGCAGTCCACGAAAGTTACGCGCCGCTCTCTACGCATCGGGCCCTACTCTGTCGAGGCGCCGCTCGCCCTGGGCAGCCTCGGCTCCGCCTACCGCGCCACCGACCTGAGCGCCGGCCGCACCGTCGCACTCAAGGTCCTTCCCCCCGAGTTGGCCGGCAGCGTCGCCCGCGACCGCTTCCAGCGCGAGGCCAAGAAGGCCGCGAAGGTGCGCTCGCCGAACCTCGCCAATGTCCTCGATTTCGGCGACGCCAGCGGGACGTGGTACCTGGCCCTCGAACTCGCCGAGGGGCCGACCCTGACCGAACACGTCAACAGCCGCGGCCGCCTCGATGCCGCTGCCGGGCAAGACCTGCTCGTCCAGGCCGCCCGCGCCCTCGCCCTGCTGCACCGCGAGGGGCTGGTGCCGCGCGACCTGTCGGCCGACAACTTCCGCGTCACGCGCGGCCCCGACACCAACGGACGAATCACCGTCAAGCTCCTTGATATCGGGCTGCTCCGTCCCGCCAACGACGAGTCCCCCGCCGACGTCCGCGCCGCCCTCGCCGCCCTCGGCGCCACGGTCTGGTTCGCCCTCAGCGGCCGCAGCGGCGGCAAGCCCGACCTCGGCTCGCTCGCCGGTGACGTGTCCGACGAACTGCGCGTCGCCCTGCGGCGCCTGCTCGCGCAGCGCCCCGAGGAGCGCTACCCGACCCCCGCCGCACTCCTCGAAGGGCTGGGGGAGGAAGAGCCCGCGGGAACCGAAGACCCCGCGGCCGCCCCCCCGGCCGCCCCGCTGGCCGCCCTGCCCGCCGGGGCGGGCCAGGACGAGCCGCCGCGGAAACAGCCGGCCGCCACGAAGAAAGCGCCGCGACGCCGCGACGACCCGCCGGAGGAGGTCGAAGACTCGCCCCCCCCGCGCCGCGGCCGTGACGAGGAGACGGAGAAGGAAACGGACGACGAGGCCGGGAGCCCGGGCTCCCGGCGGCCGCCGGGAGCGGGGAGCCGCAAGGCACTCATCTGGGGCGGTGCCGCCTTCGGGGCGGTGCTGCTCATCGGGATCGTCGTCCTCGTCATGGCGCTCATGCAGCCGGACAACACGCCGAGGCCCAAAAGTCCCGGTGGCGGCGTGGCCGGCGGTTCGGGCACCCCGACAGATCCCGTCGAGACCGGCAAGGAGAAGCCGGCCGACCCGAAGGCCACCGGCAAGGAAAAGCCGCCCGAGCAGCCGGCCGGGCCGCCGCCCGTGCCGTGGCTGTACGCGACCAAGGAGTCCATCGATTTTGACAAGGTGGCCAAGGAGTACGAGGGACCGTGGTCGGCGCCGCTGCAACCCGCCCAGGACGCGGTGGTCTTCCGCGTCGCGCGCGTCCCGCCCAGCGACGGCAAGCCGGGCACGACGTTTGACTCGATTGCCGCCGCCTGCGCCGCGGTCCCCGAGGGGAAGTGGGGCGTCATCAAGGTCGAAGACGACGGGCCGCTCTTCGAGGGGCCCATCCGCATCAGCGGCCGGCACGTGAACATCGAGGGCGCCAAGGGCTTCGCCCCGCTGATCGTCTGGGACGTGAACCAGGGGCGCGCCGAGCTGAAGCCGGGCAAACCCGAGGCCGCGCCGCCCGCGGACGACGTGCCGGCCCTGTTCACGGTGGACAAAGGGACTCTCCTGCTCGGCCACGTCCACTTAGTCGTGGAGTGGCCGGAGAAGGCCGCAGGGACGGGGGCCCTGGTGCGCGCGATCGGCAGTGACTTCGTCGCCTGGGAATCGACCTTCTCCGTCGCCGGCAAGCCGCACGGCGCCTTGACCGCCGTGCGCTTCGAGGGCGGGGCGGGCAAGAGGTGCCGCCTGAAACAGTGCTACGCCCGGGGCGCCCGCCTGACGAGCCTGGAGCTGACGGCGCCCGGCGCCGACGTGCTGATCGAGACCTCGCTGCTGGTGTCCACCGAGGCGCCGGTGCTCTCGGTCGCGGGCGGCAAGGGCCCGGATGCCTCGACGCTGCGCGTCGTCCGCTCGACGTTGGTGGGCCGCGACACGCTGCTGCGAGTCCGGCCGAGCCCGGACGCCTCCGCCGAGCCGTCGCTGCACTGGATGGGGTGGGACGCGCTGCTGTGGCGGGCCGGCGGCGGGGCCGGCGGCACGATGGTGGACCTGCCGAAGGAGGCGGGGGCGAAGGCGATGACCTGGCGGTCGCTGAACTGCCTCTACGCCGGATGGGAGACGCTGCTGTCCGGCCGCGAGCCGCTGGCCGGCGGCAACACCGACGGCTGGCACACCCAATGGGGCCTGTCCGAGGGCGACGTGTCGCTGCCGCCCGCCTGGGTCCCGGGGGTGCCCGCCGACCCGTCCGAGGCGCCGCCCTGGCTGTACCGCACCGATCGCGCGGCCGAGCCGAGCCCGGTCCACTTCCGGGCTACCTCCAACCCCGGCCCGCTGGGGTGCGATCTCTGGAAGATGCCGTGGGTGCGGGCGCGCTGGTTGGACCTGACCACGCAGCCCACGCGGCCCACGGACATCGAGGTGCTGGAGCCGGACGCGGCGCTGGCGATCCCGGAGGCGGCCGACCTGCTCTACCACGGCGAGCGCCTCGACCTGGACAAGATCGACCTCGGGGCCCACCTGCGCGACGTGCAGAAGCGGCAGAAGTTAGCGCCGCTGGTCGTGCTGCACCTGCACGGCAGCGGCAAGCACAAGATGACGCCGATTCGCCTGGAGAACACCAGCCTGTTCCTCTACTTCGAGCCGCCCGCGGAGGGGGCCGAGCCGCTGGTGCTGGAGCCGGACCTCAGCGTCGCCCCGGAGGGCAACGCCGTCCTGGAAGTGACGCGCGGCAACTTGTGGATGATCGGCGCCGACATCCGCTGCCCCGACTTCAAGACGGCCCTCATGCCCCCCTACCTGATTATGGTTACCAGAGGTAATCTGTTCCTGAGTGCGACGCGCCTCCAGGGGCCCGTGGCGCAACCGCCGAGCAGCTACTGGGGATTGGTCCGGGTCGAGGGGATAGGGACGAGCCTGCGCGACTGGACGTCGATGTGCAAGCTGTCGATCAACCGCTCGACGCTGGTGACCGCGAAGATGGCGGTGCATCTGGCGTGCGCCGGGGTCCGGGCCGACCTGCGGCAGTCGCTGATCGTGGGTACGGAGCGGGCGGTGGCGATTCAGCTGGCGATGCCTCAGAAGCCGGTGCCGGGCAACCCGACCCCGGCGGGGTCGCCGAGTGAGCAGCACTCCCTCTTCGGCGAGGCGATCTTGAACATGCAGCTGACGGCCGACCATTGCACCTTCGCGGCGAAAGAAGCGGAGTTCCACGTAGACGACGTGCCGGTGCGGGTGGACGCCCAGCCGTACCTGTGGCCGGTGGTGGCCGACCCGGTGCTGGTGCAGACGAAGGACTGTGCCTTCCTGAACCCGTTCGCGGACAAGGACGGCAAGGCGGCCCAGGCGGTGCTGCTGAGCTTCTCGGGCGTGGCGCTTCAGCGCGGCGTGCTCTGCTGGCAGGGCGAGGGGGACGTCTACGACAAGCGGCTGTACGCCTACGTGACGACCGTGGGCAAGGACGGCAAGCCGGTGCGGTCGGAGAAGCCGCAGGGTTACGCGGCCTGGGAGCGCCTCTGGGGTCCGGCGGACGCCAAGGCCATCCTTGAGGTGTCGCCGAAGAGGACGCTCGACCCGGAGAAGCTGCAGCTGGATCAGCTCGCCCTGACGGCGCAGGCGGGGTTGAAGGAGAAGCCCGGGGCCGACGTGACGAAGCTCCTGGCGCCGCGGAAGGCGAAGTGAGGAAAATGGGCATGGTTCAGAAACGGGCCGTTTCAGGTGGCGCGGGTCCATGCCCGTGCCCGTGCCCGTGCCCGATTCCAGACCGGGCACGGGCACGGGCACGGGCACGGGCACGGGCAGAGCGCGACCCGCGTTTGAACCAGCCCGGAAAATGCTTGCGGCCGGGGCCGGGATGTGGTGCAATGCCCCAGTTATTCGCGGGAGCCTTGTTACCGCCCGGCTCGTGTGTGCGGGGCGGGTTCACTGAGTCTTTCAAGGAGGACGGCACGATGTCCCGAGTCACGACGCCCCCGGTCGCCAGGCCACTCACCCCCGGCATGCCGGCGACGACCCCGCCGCCGCTGTCGAGCGCCAGTGTGCCGCGCGAGAAGATTGCCATGCGGGCCTATGAGAAGTGGCTCAAGAACGGCTGCCCGCACGGCTGCGACCGACAGCACTGGATGGAGGCCGAGGACGAACTGAAGGCCGAGTTGGCTCGCCAGACGAGGCGCTAGGACGCGGCCTGATACCAGCCCGAGGCGCCGGCCACAGCCCTGGCCGGCGCCTCGGGCTGTTCGTTGTCCCCATGACGATCACGTTCGACCCCCTCCCCTGTCCCGCCTCGCCGCTACGGCGCCTCGACCCCCGCTGGAAGCTGGCCGCCCTGCTCCTGTGTACCGCCCTCGTCGCCGCCGTGCGTACCCTGGCGCCGGCGGGCCTGGCGCTGCTCGGGGCCCTCGTCCTGGCCGCGGTCGCCCGTCTTCCCTGGCGCTGGTATCTGGGGCGAGTCGCGGCGGTTGGCCTGTTCGTCGCCCTGTTCACGGTGCCGCTGCCGTTCTTGCTCGATGGGCCCGGGCCGGTGTGGCAGGTCGGCCCCGTCGCCGTGTCCTGGCACGGGCTGAGCGTCGCCCTTTTCGTGGCGGGGAAGGCGCTCACGGTGCTGACGCTCATGCTGGTGCTGCTGGCGTCAGCGCCGCTGGAAGACACGCTGAAGGCGGCGCACGCCCTGCGCGTGCCGGGCCTGCTGGTGCAGCTCGCCGTCCTCACCTATCGCTACGTCTTCGTCCTGGCGGGGGAGCTGGCGCGGCTGCGCGTGGCTCTGCGGGTGCGCGGCTACCGCAACCGGGCGAACCGCCACAGTTACCGGACCATAGGCCACGTCGCCGGCGCCCTGCTGGTGCGCGGCTACGAGCGCGCCGAGCGCGTCGGCCAGGCGATGCGCTGCCGCGGCTTCACGGGACGGTTTCACTCGCTGGCCGAGTTCCGCACCACCGCGACCGACGTGGCGGCGTTCGCGCTCGTCGTCGGCTGTGCCGGCGCCCTGCTGGCGTGGGACGTGCTGAGGAGAGTTTAGCCGCTTGCGGCTTAGCGTTCGCGCAACCCCGGTTAAGCGAACGCTAAGCCGCAAGCGGCTGCGCTAAACGGACTTTGCCGCTATCAATCCCGCCAGGTAATGCACCGCGTCGCCCTGCTCGCGCGCCACCTCCGCGAAGGCGCCGAAGTCGCCGGCCCGCTGGCACAACTCCAGCACGCCGGGGCAGCTTAGGTGTCGCGGGTCGGCCGTGGTCAGGTGCCGCCGTGCCGCCTCCAGCGCCTCACCCGGCCGACCCAGCCGCAGCAGCAGGTTGACCAGCACCTGCGCCGGGTACGTCCCCACCGTCTCCGGGTCGGCGCCGTCCGCCTTCGCCCGGAAATGCGCCAGGCCCTCCTCGACGCGCTCGCCGGCCAGGATCGACAGGTAGACCCCGTAATCGCGATACACGTCATCGAACGGCGGGTCGGAGTTGTACTGGAACTGCTTCGGGATCAATTCGCCGTAGGCGCAGAGCTCGCGGGCCAGGTTCAGCTCCTCGCCGGGTTCGAGCTGAATGCTCATCTGCACCACCGACGACAGGTGCGAGACGTCGATGTGAGCGAAGCCGTCCGCGAAGAGGGTCTCGCGGCCGGTGATCAACTCGCGAACGCTCGGCCGGTCGGCGTCGTGCGGCGGCATCTTCCCTTCCTGACGTTCGACGTCGGCCAACAGCCGCTCGCGCAGCTCCGTGTACAGGGCGCGCACCAGTCGGGCGACGCAGTAGCGCTTCACCTCCGGCGGGTGCGGCAGCTCCTGGCTGCCGAGCGTCGTAATGGCGTTGCAGATCCCGTAGCGCTGCAGGATCCAGTCGAAGCCCTTCTTCGGCGCCAACCCCTCGTAGAAGGCCAGGTGGACCAGCGGCTGCAGGTCCTCGTCCTCGGTCGGGACGTGCGCCGCCAGCGCCGCGGCCACGGGATCGGGCTCGCCGAGCATGCGGAAGTAGAACCAGGCCTCGCCGACGTTGCCCTCGTCGAGGTAGAGGCGGCCGACGTGCCGGCCCGCTTCGCGGATGGCGTCCTCGTAAGGGGCGTGGACCGCGGCGGGCAGGTCGGCGGCCGGCCCGGTCGGGATGGGGGAGACGCCCAACTCTTGGCGGCGCTTCATCAGCAGGGCGTAGAAGAGGCTGCGGTAGTCCTTGTCCTCGCGCAGCCGGGCGCAAAGCCGGTCGATGGCCTCGGCCGGCCCGCTCTCGCCCAGGGTCCGCTGAAGTTCGTCGAGGGTGTTCGGGAGCATGGTGTCGTCCGCTGGGAGGGTGGGACCAGGGTGCGCCGCTTGCGGCGCTTTCCTTCATTGTCCAATTTTCGGGGGTGATCTTCAACGGCGCCGGCTTGCCGCTTGCGGCTTCGCACGTCCTGCGAAGCCGCAAGCGGCGAGGCGGCGGCGGCGATTGCCCTTTTCCGCGATGGGTCGCCGTGGTAGAACCTCGCCCCCCGGACGGGGAAAAGGAGGCGGTCCATGCGACGATTGCGGCGCCGTGCGGCACTGGCGGCCCTCGTGGCCCTCGCGGTCGGGCTGGCGTTCCTCGGGCCGCTCGCGGCCGAGCAGCTGCTGCGCGAGGGCTTCGAGGGCACCGACCCCTTGTGGGTCAAGGGCTCCGCCGACGGCGTCTCCCGCGAAGTCGCCCATCGCATCACCGACGAGCGCCCCTTCCGCGGCTCGCGCTGCGAATTCATTCAGGTCCAGGTCGATAGCGGCAACTTCGCCTATTACACTTTCGACGTCGGTCGTGCCCCGGTCAACGACGAGCTGAAGGCCAGCTTGTGGCTGCGCGGCAACCGTCCCGGCGCCCAGCTCCTGGGCCGGGTGGTCCTGCCGCACGAGCCTAACCCCGAGCGCATCGAGGAGGCGCTGACCGTCCTGATCCGCGGCGACGCCTACAATCAGGCCGGGCGCTGGCAGCGCCTCGACCTGTCTCGGCCGCCGAAGCTGCTCCGCGATCAGCAGCAGTTGCTGCGCGAACAACTCAAGCACGACGTCAACGTCGCCGACGCCTACGTCGATCGCCTGGTCCTGAACGTCAACGGCGGCCCCGGCGATAACCAGGTGTGGATCGACAACCTCGAAATCGGCCCGGTCCTCGAGCCGGCGACGGCGAAGGCGACGGGCCCCGCCGGCCCGTCGCAGCTGACGTCGCTGGCGCCGGCGCCGCGCGGCGGCCCCGGCCTGGTCGAACTGACTCCCGACAGCCTCTGCGTGAAGGGCCAGCCGTACTTCTTCAAGGCCATTCGCTGGAGCGATACGCCGCTGGACGTCCTCAAGGAAGCGGGGTTCAACACCCTCTGCTTCGACGCCAGCACCAAACCCGAGGTACTCCAGGAGGCGGCGGCCAAGGGCTTCCTGGTTATGCCGTCGCTGCCGTTGGCCGGGGACGGCGACGGCTCGGGCCCCGCCCTGGCGAGCGCCATCAAGCGCTTCACAGCCTACGACGACTTGCTCTTCTGGGACGTCGGCGGCGGCGGGCTGGCCAAGGAGCAGGCGCCCGCGGCCGGGAAGGTCGCCAGCCTGATCCGCAACAGCGACCCGCAGCGGCCGATCGCCGTGGACGTCTGGGACGGCTTCCAGGATTACAGCCGAGGACAGGGGATTACCATGCTCGGCATCCACCGCTGGCCGCTGATGACCGGCCTGGAGATGGGTCAGTATCGCGACTGGTTGACCCAGCGGCGCAATCTCGCCATGTCGAATTCCTTCGCCTGGACGTGGGTGCAAACGCACCTGCCCGACTGGTTCACGTCGCTGGTCTACGACAAGCCCGGCGCCGGATCCACGTTCGACGAGCCCATCGGCCCGCAACCCGAACAGATCCGGCTGCTGACCTACACGGCGGTCGGCTCCGGCTGCCGCGGCCTCGGCTACTGGTCCGACCGCTTCCTCGCCGACAGCCACACCGGCCAGGACCGCCTGCTGGCGCTGGCGCTGCTCAACCGCGAGTTGAAGATGGTCGAGCCGCTGCTGCTGACGTCGCTGACGCCTCAGTGGATCGAAACCTCAGTCCCCGAGGTGAAGGCGGCGGTCTTCCGCCCGCAGCCTGGGGGGCGCGGCGTGCTCATCCTGCCGATCTACATGGGGCCGGGCGCGCAATTCGTGCCGGCGCAGGGGGCACTGAACAACCTGACGATCACGCTGCCGTTGCCGCAGTACCTGCAGGTGTGGCAGGTCTTGCCCGGCTCAGTGCGCCCCGTGGACGGGCTGACGCGCGTCCCCGGCGGCATGCAGATCACCTTGAAGGAGTTCGACCTGACCTCGGCCATCGTCTGCACCAGCGACGTCAGCCTGATCGTCGAATGGCAAATGGCGGAGCGCGATAATCGCCAGCTGGCGGCGCAGTGGTCGCACGACCTGGCGGTCGCGGAGTTGAAGAAGGTGCGCGCCGTCCACGAGCGGCTCGACCAGGTCGGGCACCGCCTGCGCGACGGGGCGGCCCTGCTGGCGCGGGCCGAGAAAAGCCTTTCGCAGACCGAGGACCTGTGGGAAGCGCACAGATACGGCGAGGCCTACCTCGAGGCGCAACGCGCCCTGCGGCCGCTGCGCATCCTCGAGCGGGCCTGCTGGGAGGAGGCGACGAAAGACATGAGCCTCGCGGGCGGCAAGGAGGCCGAGAGTACCCCGGCGCGGACGACCCGTGCGCAGGCCCCGACCGAGACCACCCCCGGCGCCGCCGGCAGCGGGACGCCGGCGGCCACGACTCCGGCGACGGCGACGGCAAACACCGAACTGCACACGGCGGTCACGAGTCCCTACGCGGTCAGCTTCTACACGCTGCCGCGGCACTGGCAGTTCATGGAACAGGTCCGTGCCAGTACACCGGCCGCCAACGTGCTGCCCGGCGGCGACTTCGAGGCACCACCGGGGGACTGGCCGACGGCATGGCTGCCGCAGACGGTGACGATGTCGCCGGACAACGTCGAACTGTCGGCGGAGCGCGTGGCCGAGGAGCCCCGGGAGGGCAAGCAGTGCCTGCGCTTGCGGATCAAGGCGAAGGATCCGCTGCACGTGCCGGCGGCCCTGGAGCGGACATTCCTGGCGGTCCACACGCCGGCGGTGCGGCTGGAGCCGGGGTCGCTAGTGCGGATCAGCGGCTGGGTGCGCCTGCCGGGGGGCATCGCCGCCTCGACGGATGGGGCCCTGGTGTACGACAGCGCCGGCGGCGAGCCGCTCGCCGTCCGACTGACCTCGCAGCAGCCGAAGTGGAGACAGTTCACTCTGTACCGCAGGGTGCCGGCGACCGGGACGATCAACGTGACGATGGCGCTGACGGGCATTGGCACGGTGTATTTCGATGACGTGAAGATCGAGCCGCTGCGGGCGCGGTAAGCGCTTGCGGCTTCGCATGGCCTGCGAAGCCGCAAGCGGCTTTACAATCGCGCCAGCGCCGGCAACCACCTTCCGAGCGACTCCATCGGCAGCCCGATGACGTTGCTCAGGCTCCCCGAGACCACGCGGACGTACCGATCATCCGGCCCCTCGATGGCGTAGGCGCCGGAGTTATTCGCCCATTGCCGCGTCGCCAGGTAGGCGTCCAGTTCCGCGGCGCTCAACCGCCGGAACCAGACGCGCGTCACTTCCTGCCAGGCCAGCTGCACGTCGTCGGGACGGCGCCACAGGCACACGCCGGTCCACAGTTCATGTTCTCGGCCGCCGAGCCGCGTCAGGATGCGGCGGGCGTCGGCCTCGTCGGCCGGCTTGCCGATCACGGCGCCTATCCAGGCGACCGTATCCGCCGCCAACACGATGCCATCGGCGACGCGCCCGGCCACCGCCGCCGCTTTCGACCAGGCCACCTGCTGCACGAAGGCGCGGATGTCGTGGACGCCCTCACCCGTCGGCTCGTCGATGTTGGCGGGCAGCACGTCGAACGAGTAGCCGGCCTCGGTCAGCAAGTCGCGCCGCGCCGGCGAGCCGCTGGCGAGCGTCAGGCGGCAGGGAAGAGATTTTACCATCGGAAATCGATTCATTGCATTCGTTGCGCACGGCCGGGGTCGCGCAACGAATCCCGCGCCGCGCAACGAATGCAATGAATCCTGTGCCCCCAGTTCCCCTCGCCCCGGAGTATCGGGGCGAGGGGAGAAGAAGACATGCCGCTCGCCTTACGCCTGCGCCCCTTGCGGGACCGGCTGCCGCTGGGCGCTGCCCTGCGGCTTGCCCTCGCCGAAGATCAGCAGCAGCGGGCTGGCGATGTAGATCGAGCTGTAAGTGCCGACGATCACGCCGACCACCATGACGAAGGCGAACAGGTGGACGCCTTCGCCGCCGATAGCGTAAAGCACGATCACCACCAGCCAGACGGACAGCGCCGTCAGCAGCGTCCGGCTCAGCGTCTGGTTGACGCTGTCGTTGATCGTCTTCGGCGTCAACTCGGGGTTCTTGCCGCGCACCTCGCGGATGCGGTCGAAGACCACAATCGTGTCACTGACCGAGTAGCCGACCAGGGTCAGCAAGGCCGCGACGGACTGGAGGTCGATCTTGAAGTCCTGGACGAGCAGGAAGTTGTTCGGCCAGATGGCGTGCAGGTAGTGGGCCACGCCGATAACGCCGAGCGTGAAGAACAGGTCGTGGATCAGGCACAGCACCGCCGCCAGGCCGAAGGTCCAGTTGCCGAAGCGGAGCCACAGGTACAGCAGGATGGCGCCCCAACTCGCCAGGATGGCGTACAGGGCACGCAGCTGCGTATCGTAGGCCAACTGGCTGTCGAAATTCTCCAGGCCCTCCGGCTGGGGGCGGCTGGCGAACTCCTTCTGCACCGCCTGCAGCGCCTGCTCAAGCGTCCCCGGGGCCACTGCACCGGTCGAGGTCAGCACCAGCCGCATCTCCTTGAAGCGACCTTCCTTTTCCTCGCCGAGCCGTTCCAGGGTGAACTGGCCTGCAATCGCCTCCAGCGCGGGCGTCCGCCGGAACTGCCGTTCCACCAGCATCTGGACCTGTGCCGGCGAGGCGAACGTGTTGAATATCAGGTGAGCGCTCTTGCCGTCCTTTTCGACCGAGTATTCGACCAGTTCGGTCTGCTGCAACTTACCGGCGAGGAGCCGGCTGATCGACGACTGGACGATGTCCGGCGACATCTCCTGGGTACGCACCGTGAAGAGCCGGCTGTGGTCCTGCTGGTCCCCTTCGGTGAACTCCTTGGAGTAAATCTGCTCCACCGAGACGTCGGGCAGCGCCTGGGCGCGCTCCTTGACCTCGTCCGGCGTGAACAGCTTGCCGTCCGGCTTTTTGTTGACGTAGAGGTCAGTGACCTGGCCGTCGGCGTAGGTGACCTCGTAGTTGCCCTGGTCGTCGAGCGGCTTGACGTCCTTGACGGCCAGCTTCTGCCGCTGCTCCTTCTCGCTCAAGGCGTCGCGCAGCTCGCCGATGGTCATGCCCATGTTTTCCTTCAGCAGGCCGCTATACTTGGTGCCGCCCGTGAAGTCGATGTTCAGGCCGCCGCTGTCCAGGCGGTAGAAGAACACCGAGGCACCGAGGATGGTCAGGACAATGGTCGCGGTGAACCAGTAGTAGCGGATGGCCATGAAGTCGATGTTCGGCTTCGAGAAGAGCTTCATCATGCTCAGCTTCTGCAGCCAGCCCCGCGCCAGCCAGAAGTCGAACATGAGGCGGGTCATGACGAGCGACGTGAACAGACTGATGATGAGGCCCAGCGTCAGACTGATGCCGAAGCCCTTGAGCTGGTCGTTGCCGACGACGTACAGCACGACCGCCGTGAAGATGCTGGACAGGTGGGTGTCGATGATGGTCGGGAAGGCCCGGTCGTAGCCGTTGCGGATGGCCAGGGCCAGGCTGGCGCCGCGCTCGCGCTCCTCGCGCAAGCGTTCGTAGATGAGCACGTTGGCATCGACGGCCATGCCGAGCGTCAGCACCAGGCCGGCCAGGCCGGGCAGGGTGAAGGTGGCGTTAATGAGCACCATGACCGCGATGGTCAGGATCAGGTTGGCGAGCAGGGCGACGCAGGCCACCAGGCCGGCGAAGCGGTAATAGAAGAGCATGAAGGCCAGGACGGCGGCGAAGGCCACCAGCACGGAAATCGTGCCCCACTTGATCGTGTCGGCGCCGAGGGTGGCGCCCATCGTGTTCTCGCTGACTGGCTGCGGCTTGAGGCTTGCCGGCAGGGCACCCGAGCGGAGGATCGTGACCATGCGCTCCACGTCCTCCTGGGTGTATCTGCCGTAGATGATGCCGCCGCCGTTGGTGAGCGGCTGCTGGATGTTCGGGGCCGACTCGATGTAGGCGTCCAGCACGATGGCCATCTGCCGCTGCACGTTCTTCGTGGTCAGGTCCGACAGCAGGTGCGCCCCTTCGCTGTTGAAGCGGAAGGAGACGACAATCCCGTGCTTGTCGTCGCTCTCGGGCCTGGAGTCGATGAGGTACTCGCCGGTCAGGGTGGGCACCGGGTGGCCCTGATCGTCCATGCCCGAGTCGCGCGTCAGCAGGAAGTACTCGTACTTCTTGCCGCGGTCCGCCTCCGGCAGCCGGTCGGGGTTGACGACCTTGCGGCTATAATAGAGGACCCCCTGCCACGGCACGACCTCATCCTTCTCACGCGCCGCGGCCAGCGCCTGCCAGAGGGAGTTGACCTGGGGGTCGTTTTCGGAGGCGTTGTCCAGGTGGACGGTGTTGCGCTCGTTCTTGCCCAACTCGATCCAATTGTAGTTGTAGTAGCCCCTGGAGTCGCCGAGCGTGACCTCGAAGTACTTGCCGTTGGGCGGGTGGGGCGAGGGCGGGGGCTTGCCGGTGACGGCAGCGACTTTGAGCGCCTCCTGCTTCTTGAGGTCGGTGCCGGCGTCGGCGAACCAGGACTTGGCCACCTCGATGGCGTCCTTGTCGTCCCGGTCGTTGGCCAGGATGACGAACTTCAGGTTGCCCTGCTGCGAGATCAGCTCCTTGATCTCCTGAACCCGCTCGCTGGTCATGCCCCGGCGCTTCTCCCCCTTGCCGGGCTTGTGGGCCTCGACGAACTTCACCACCTCATCGGGCTTGAAGTCGGCCTGGCCGACGTGCTCCTTGGCGACGGCGTCGATGAGCTGCTCCCACTGGTCGATGCCGACGTTGTACGCCCCGGAATTCGGATCCTTGGGCGGCCACTTCTGCTTCACCTCCTCGATCAGGTTGTTCCAATTCCTCTCCTGAGCCTGGGCATATTTGACGCCGCCGGTCGGCAGGACGATTTCGATGCGGGTGTCGCTCAGCGGGGTGATGCGGACGTTGTAGAGATCGGCGGGGTCGATGCGCTGCTTGAGCCTGGCGGTGAGCTTGGCCACCGAGTAGTCGTTCGGCTTGACGCCGCCAGGCCAGTGCGACACGTCCACCTCGTAGACGAGGATGGTGCCCCCGACGAGGTCCACGCCGAGGTTGAAGCCGCCCTCGCCGTTCTCGTAGCGCGAGAAGGCTCGGCCGACCACCAAGATCCCGATCAGGATCGGGACGACACAGAGAACGATCTTCCAGGTAAACGATTTCATGATCGGTGATGAGACGAGTGAGAGTCGGGGACCTCGCACCGTGGCGGCGGCCGGCAGCCCTGCCGGCGCACGCGCCGCCGCGGCGAATTAGCTATTGGGCTTGGTCGTGACCGCGGTGGACGAGGCGGCATCCGGCTTGGGCGGGGCCGCGGCGAGTTCCTTGGTGATGTTGCGCGAGATGCTGCCCTTGGTCACCTTCAGGCGCGTGTTGTCGTCCACCTTGACGACGACCTCGTCCTCGTTCGGGCTGACCGAGATGACGGTGGCGTAGATGCCGCCGATGGTCAGCACCTTGTCGTTCTTGTCCAGGGTGGAGAGCATCGCCTGCCGGTCGCGATCCTGGCGGCGCGAGTTGCGCATCATCATCAGGAGGAAGACGACGGCGATGGCGATGAAGGGCAACATCCCGAACCAGCCCGGTTGGCCCTGGGGCGGGTCCTCGGCGAACAGAAGAAGGGTCGCGAGCATGCGAGGCCTTTCGCTGGGTGGCGGTGCCGTAAAAGACATATCCTAAGCGGGCGCCTGCCACCGGGCAAGATTGACCGCGGCAAACTCGGCGAAGCGCCCTTCGCGGATCGCCCGCCGGACTTCGGCCATCAACCGGCAGTAGAACGCCACGTTGTGCAGCGACAGCAGCGTCGGGCCGAGCATCTCCTCCGCCAGAAACAGGTGATGCAAATAGGCCCGGCTGAAACGTACACAGGTGTAACAGCCACAACCGGACTCCAGGGGGGCCGAATCTCGCCGGTGCCGGGCGTTACGCATCCTCACGACCCCCTCGGCGGTGAACGCCTGGGCATTGCGGCCGTTGCGTGTCGGCAGCACGCAATCGAACAGGTCGATGCCGGCCGCCACCCCGGCGAGGATGTCCTGCGGCCGGCCGACGCCCATGAGATAGCGCGGCCGGTCGGCCGGCAGCAATTCCGCCGTCGGCGCCAGCGCCGCCGCCATCTGCTCCGGCGTCTCGCCGACGCTGAAACCGCCCAGCGCATAACCGGGGAAATCGAGCCGCCGCAGTGCCTCGGCACACTCCGCCCGCAGCGCCAGGTCGGTCCCACCTTGGACGATGCCGAACAGGGCCTGGTCCGGCCGCCGGTGGGCGTCGCGGCAGCGCTCCGCCCAGTGGATCGTCCGGCGCACGGCGACGCGCAGGTAGTCCGGCGGCGTGCCGAACGGCGGACACTCGTCGAGGCACATGGCGATGTCCGAGCCGAGCTTCTCCTGGATGGCGATGGCCGACTCGGGACTCAGCTCCAGCAGCGCCCCGTCGATGTGCGAGCGAAAGACGGCGGCGCGGTCGTCGATCCTGCGCGACTGGGCCAGGCTGTAGACCTGGAAGCCGCCGCTGTCGGTGAGGATGGGGCCGTCCCAACCGCTGAACCGGTGCAGTCCGCCGAGGTCGGCGATGAGGTCGGCGCCGGGGCGCAGCGCCAGGTGATAGGTGTTGCCGAGGATGACCTGGACGCCGACGTCGCGGAGCTGTGCCGGCGTCAGACCCTTGACGGTCCCCTGCGTGCCGACGGCCATGAAGACCGGCGTTTCGACGGGGCCGTGCGGGGTGTCCATATGCCCGCAGCGGGCGGCTTGGTCGGTGTGCAGGAGTTGAAAGCGGATGGCCATAAGCAGTAAGCCGCTTGCGGCTTAGCGTTCGCTTCCTCGGTATGAAGCGAACGCTAAGCCGCAAGCGGCTAAAGATCAGTCGCCGCGCAGCGTCAGCCCGAACTGCCCCAATTTCTCGCGCACCTCGTTGAGCGAGGTCATGCCGAAGTTCTTTGACTCCAGCAGCTCGTCGGCGGTGCGCTGGATCACGTCGCCGAGGGTGTTGATGCCGAGGCGATTCATGCACTTCCGCGCCCGCACCGACAGGTTCAGGTCGGTCACCGGCTTGCTCAGCACCGCCTGCTGCTCCTCGCTCAGCGAGGTCGGTGGCCGGTAGCGCAGGTCGGGACCGCCCGTGACACCCTCTTCCAGCGACTGCCCTAGGCGCAGGCCCTTCGTGGTCATCATCTCCTTGATTTCCAGCAGCGAGGTTTCGCCGAAGTTCTTGCTGCTCAGGAGCTGCTGTTCGGTGACGCGCGTCAGGTCGCCGAGGGTGCGGATGTTCATCTTCTTCAGGCAGTTGCGGCTGCGCACCGACAGTTCAAAGTCGGTAACGGGGATCTCCAGCACCTGGCTGAACTGGCGGAACGAGTGTTCCTCCTCCGGGCTGTAGTACATCGTCTGCGACGCCTGGGCGTCCTTGAGAAACAGGCGGGCGCGCTCATCGATCGGGTTGGAGCCGAGAATGCGCTTGTAGCAGTCGGCGGCCTTGTCGTACTTGTCGTTGTCCTCGTAGAGGACGCCGAGGTTGTTGAGGGCGCCGACGTGGATGGGCGGCTGCAGGAGGCAGCGCTCGTAGTAGTCGATGGCCTCGTCGTCGTTGCCGGCCTGGTCGTTGATGTGGCCGAGCTGGAAGAGGGCGGCGCTGTGGCCGGGGTCGAGTTCGACGGCGCGCTCGAAGTGCGTGACCGCCTGCCCCTTGTTGCCGTCCGCCAGGTCGCAGGCGCCGAGCTGGAAGTGGTACTCGGGGTTGTGCGCCTGTCCGTCCTTCAACTTCTCCAGGACGCTACGGGCGTCCTGGAGGTCGCCCTTCTGGCGGTGGATGCCGGCGCGCTGCAGCTGCACCTGACCGGAGGTGTAGCCCGACTTCTCCGCCTTGTCGAAGGCCTTCAGCGCCTCGTCGAGGTGGTGCAGCGACACCAGCGAGCGGCCGAGGTAGAAGCCGGCGAGGGCCCCCTCGGCCTGGCGCAGGTTGTCGGCAGCCTCGCCGGTGTGGCCGAGGAAGAACTGGGCGATGCCCAGCTTGAGGTGCCACTTCTTGGCGGCCGTACCGGTCGCGCCTTCGAGTTTCTTCTTGAGAGATTCCGTCACGTCGCGCAGGGCGCGATACTGGTTGCTTCCCTGGGCCAGCGCCTCGCGCAGCTTCTGCACCGTGCCCGCGTCGCAGTCCTCGCGCTCCACCAACAACGACTTCAGATCGATCAGCATCGGCTCAACCATGCGTGTTTCCCTTGTCCCTTCTCCCTTGTCCCTCGTCGTCGGGCCGAAGTGCGTCTGGGCCTTCGAGCGAATAGGGCGGGGAATTTGTTACTATACCAAGGGCGCCAGGCCACGCAAGGCGAGGCCAAGCCCCTCAGCCGCTTGCGGCTTAGCGTTCTCACCATCGAGGGATGAAGCGAACGCCAAGCCGCAAGCGGCGAACGGAGACCCCCATGCCCCCGCGCCGTCCCCCCGCCGAACCGCCGCCGCTGTACGCGATGGTCCTGCCCGGACTGGAGGCCATCGCCGCCGAGGAGATCAGCGACGACCTCGGCGGCGAGGTGAAAAAGAGCGGCCACGGGCTCGTCGTCTTCCGGGCGCCGGAGGTCGAGCGCGTCCTGGAATTGAGTACCACCGAGGACGTTTTCCTGCTCGCCTGGGGCAGCGACGCCTTGACCTACCGGGCGGAGGACCTGAAATCGATCCGCCGCTGGACGGCCCACGATGCCGACTGGGGCCGCCTGCTGGCCATCCACCACGCGCTGCGGCCCAAGCCGAAGGGCAAACCGAGCTATCACCTGGTGGCACAGATGCATGGGCAGCACGGCTACCGGCGCGTGGACGCGCTGGAGGCGCTGGCGGGCGGGCTGGCCGGTCATTTCCCGGCGAGCTGGCGGCCGGTCGGCGAAAACGCG
Source organism: Gemmataceae bacterium (assembly GCA_035266225.1). GTDB lineage: Bacteria > Planctomycetota > Planctomycetia > Gemmatales > Gemmataceae > DATFNV01. Next base: position 18,432 of record DATFNV010000049.1, on the reverse strand, counting down.
GCCGTCGAGGTGTGGCTGACCATCGACGGCCGAACGGCGGTGTGCGGCCTGCGCCTGTCGGACCGCAGCATGCGCCACCGCAGCTGGAAGCAGGAGCACCTGCCCGCGTCGCTGCGGCCGACCGTTGCCGCCGCGATGGTGCGCCTGGCGGAACCGCGGCCCGACATGCGCCTCGTCGATCCGATGTGCGGCGCGGGCACCATCCTGGGCGAGGCGATTGCTTACGCCCGCCGGCACCGCCTCGGCACGCTGGAAGTCTGCGGCGGCGACCAGGAAGCGAATGCCGTGCGCGCCGCCGAGACGAACCTGCGCCACCTCGGCCCGGCGCGGCTGGAACGCTGGGACGCCGTCCGACTGCCTTTGGACGACGCCAGCGCGGATCAGATCGTGTCAAACCCGCCCTTCGGCAAGCAGCTCAGCCGGCCGGAAGAGGTCGGCCCCCTCTACCACAGGATGGTGCCGGAATACGACCGCGTGCTGAAGCCGGGGGGGCGGGCGGTGTTGCTCGTCAGCGAGGACGCCCCGCTGCGCGAAGCGGCGCGGGCGGCCGGCTGGAAACTGCTCCGGCAGGTCGACGTGCGCGTCCTCGGTCAACCGGCGGTCATCACCGTCTGGCGGAAGCCGGGCTGACCCGATACGATTGCAGATTGAAGATTGCAGATTGAAGATTGAAGGACCGGAAGGACGGTTGTTCCAATCTTCAATCTTCAATCTGCAATCTGCAATTCCACCGAGGCGATCATGCCGCTTGCCAAGCTGACCTGTCCGAAGTGCCGTTCCACCCTCAAGCCGGCCAAGCCGGTCCCCGCGGGGAAGATGGTCAAGTGCCCCAAGTGCGAGGAGATGTTCAAGGCCGGCGGCGAGGCGGCCGAGGACGAGGCCGACGCGGCCAAGAAGCCCGCCGCCGCCGTGGCCAAGAAGCCCGCCGCCGCCGCGGCCGCCGACGACGACGAGGACGAGGGCACCTACGCCGTCGTCAAGGACGAGGCCGAAGAGAAGAGGAAGCAGGCCGAGGAGGAGCGCAAGAAGCGGAAGAAGAGAAAGAAGAAGCGCCAGGAGGACGGCGAGGAGGACGAGGACGAGGACGAGGACGAGGAGGAGCGGGACGCGGGGGACGACCTGGCCGACGAACTCCTCAGGAACCTCAAGTCGAAGGACCCGCGCGGCCCGACGCAGGAAACGATCGTCTCGCCGGCGAACTGGCTATTGCGCACGGCGCTGGTCGGCTTCTTCGGCTGGGTCGGCTACTTCGTCGTCTTCATGATCCCCGTGGCCTTCCCCCAGAGGGAGGAGGACGGCTCCGTGGCCGTCGCCCCGGCCGCCGTGGACAAGGACAAAAAGAAGGTCAAGTTCAAGCTCACCGAGGAGATGTTGACCGAGTTGGGGAGAGGCAAGGCGACCGCCGATACGATCACCAAGCTCACGCTCTGGAAGAACAGGGAGTTTGACAGTTACGAGGACTTCCTCAGGAGAGTCAACGACGCCGTCACGCCCGAGGAAGTGGCGAAGGTGAAGAAGGCCACCAAGAAGTTCGTCACCAAGAAGGACAAGCACCAGCATTGGTGGTCGGCCGAGACGATCCTCGACGAGGAAAACACGCCGTGGTCGGTCCTGCTCTTCGTGTTCGTGCTGCTGCTGGGCCTGGCGCAAACGGGGGCCATCGCCATCGCGTCGGTGAAGATGCAGGCCCTGGAGTCGTACCAGTGGAGCGTGGCGGGGTGCATCGTGGCGATCATTCCGCTCGTCACGTTCCCCTTGTTCGTGTTGCTGACGGGCGTGCTCGACCTGTTCGACATGGCCATGGACGCGGGGTGGGAAGACATCACGTGGCTGATGGCCCTGATCGCGTTCGTCTGGGGACCCCTCGTCGGCGGCCTCTGTCTGAAGCAGGTCCTCTTGCCGCACGTCAAGACCGGCTTCGAGTACAAGCCGGATTAGGGTTCGCCTTCTCAGGTCACCTCGGTCAGGGAGGGTCGCTCCACGGTCAGGTAATCGGCGTAGGCCATCTGCACGGAGATGGCGTGGTCGCCGGCGTTGAAGTTGATCGCGGCGCTGGCGCCCAGCGCCGGGTCGCACCAGGTGGGCAGGCCGAAGAGGCTGCCGAACGGCGGGATCGAGCCGGGTTGCAGCCCGGTGAGCTGCTCGACCTCCTCGCGGGTGGCGAAGCGAATGGAGCGAGAGCCGAGGGCGCCGCGGGCCTTCTTGCTGTCGAGCTTGCGGTCGGCCGGCACGACGACCAGGGCGAACGCTTCGCCGACCTTGAGGACGAGGGCCTTGGCTCCGCTGGCCAGGTGTACGCCGCGCACGGCCGCCGCCTGCTCGCTGGTGTAAACCGGCTCGTGGCGCAGCACCGTGAAGGCGATGCCGCTCGTCCGCAGGCGCTCGTGCAAGCGATCGAACACGGTTGCCGACATGATCCCTCCATTACCTGTTCGGCTCGCCCTCAATTGAAGGCCAGCCAATCGATCTCGCCGAGGCGCACCGGTGCCATACCCTGCCCGGTGTCGCCATTCGTGGGCCTTCCCGGTTGGCTCTCCCCCCCCACCAGTACCGGCGGCGCCAATTCCTCCCGCCCGTTCTTGGTCGTGTCCATCGGCAGCACGCGGACCAGCGCCATCCCGCCGATGACTTCGCCGGACGGGTCGCGGATCGGGGCGTGGGCGCTCTCCAGCAGTTCGCTCCGGCCGATGACCACCTCCGCCGGCAGCCCGGTCCGCTCGCCGCCATCCGCGGTGGCCGGCCCGGCCCCGGCGTCGGGCTGATGGGGCGCATCGCCGGGCGGGAAGAGTTCCGACGCCGTCCGGCCGAGGGCGTCGGCCCGGGGACGGCCGAGCAACCGCTCCAGGGCCGGGTTCCAGACGCGACAACGGCCGTCGCGGTCGTGGGCGAAGATGCCCGCCGGGCTGCCGTCGATGACCCCTTCGAGGAACTCCTTCTCGCGCCGCAGCCGCTCTTCCGCCCGCTGCCGTTCGCCCATGTCTCCCTGCAACCGAGCCAACTCGCTCCGCAGCGACTCCTCGCTCTGTTCCTTCTCCCCGACCAGCGACTGCAGGCGCTCGTGGGCCTCTTCGGCCTGCCGGCGCCCCGCGGCCTCGCCGCGGAGATGGTCGAGTTCCTGACGCAACGACTCCTCGCGTTGTTCCTTCTCGCCAAGCAGCGACCGCAGGCGCTCGTGGGCCTCTTCGGCCTGCCGGCGGGCCGCAGGCTCGCCGCGGAGTCGGTCCAGTTCCTGACGCAGTGCCCCCTCATCGCCCTCCTTCTGCACCAGCCGCTCCTGCAGCCGGTCGTGCGACTCGCGGAGCGAGGCGGCGTCCGCGGCGAGTTGCTCCAGCTCCTTGCGCAGCGCCGCCTCGCTCCCGCCTCTGTCGGCGAGCAGCGCTTGCAGACGGTCGTGGGCTTCCCGCGTGACGCCGGCTTCGGCAGTGAGTCGCCCCAGTTGGTTCCGCAACGACTCCGTGGCGTCCTCCTTCTCCGCGACCACCGCTTGCAAGCGCTCGTGTGCGTCGCGCGTCGCCTGGAGCGCCTGACGGTGACCGGTCAGTTCCTCCGCCAGACAGGCCCGCGCGTCGAGATGCATCGCGACGACGGCCTCGACCTCCTCGCGCCAGGCGTCGCGCACCTGCCGGGCGGCGGCCCGCACCTCCTCCGGGGTCGATCCGCGCTCCGCCGCGAGCCGCCGCAGTTGCTCGTGGAGTTGGCCCAGTTCGTCCGCCGCTTCTGCCCGTGCCGTCCTTAGCGCGTCCTCGGCCTGCTGGCGCCGGCTCGCCTCTTCGCGCACGCTCTGCTCCGCGGCCGCCTGCGCCGCTCGCAGCGCCTCCTCGGCTCGGCGCAGCGCCGTCCCCCGCTCCTCGAGGTGTCCTTGCGCCCTGCGCGCCGACTCCTCCGCCGACGTGCGGGCCGCGGTCTGTTCCTGCAAGCGGCCCTCGGCCTCGGCCCGGGCCGTTCGCAGCGCCTCCTCGGCCTTCTTCTCCGAGGCCGACCATTCCAGCAAATGCTCTTCGGACTCACGGCGGGCGTCGGCCAACGCCTCCTCGGCCCGCTTGCGGTCGGTCACCTCTTCGAGGACGGCGACGTGGCCGAGCACGTCGCCGCCGTCGGCCAGCATCGGCGCCGAGCGCACGCGGAGCCAGCGCACGCTCCCCGGCTCCGTCACGACGCGGAACTCGTCGGCGAACGGGGCCTTGCTGACGACGGCCTTCAGCCAGTCGCTGATGAGGCGCTCGCGGTCCTGCGGCTGGACGTGGCGCGACCAACCTTCCCCGAGAGACTCGTCGGCGGTGCAGGCGCAGGCCGACTGCGCCGCGGGGTTGCAGAAGACGCAGCGCCCCTCGGCGTCGAGGACCATGAGCCCCGCGGGGGCGTAGCCGGCCAGGGCGCGGAAGCGGTCGGCCCGCTGCCGCAGCTCCTGCCACGCCTGGGTGCGCCCGCCGGACTCGCGGAAGACGACCATCACGCCCGCCGACCGGCCGTCGCCGTCACGCACCGGGCCGATCGTCCCTTCCACGGCCGTCTCGCCGCCTTTGCTGCCTAGCAGCAGCGCCCCCTCGGGCAACTCCTGCGCGGTGCCGGGAGCCGGCAGCGCCAGCGGCTGCCGTGCCGCACCGTGGACGACGTGGAAGACCTGCTCCAACGGGCGCCCGTGGGCGGCGGCCTCGCCCAGCCCGGTCAGGGTGCGCGCCAGCGGGTTGAGCGACGTGACCTGTCCAGCGGTGTCGGCCGAGATAATGGCGATGCCGCTGCCGCCAAGGATGTCGTGGACGTGTTCGACGGCGCGGATCGCTTGCTGGCACTGCTGGCTGAGGTAGCCGGCGATGAGTCCGACGAGGACGAAGAGGCCCAGGCGCAGGACGAGGTCTTCCCCGGGGCCGGGCGCCTGGTAGTGGCCGATGACGGCCAGGAAGAGGGTAGACAGCGCCGTGGCGAGGACCGAGGAGCGCATGCCGCCCTGCCAGGCGCTGACCATGACGGCGGCGATGAACAGGCCGAGGGGGACGCGCGGCCCGAGCGACCAGAACAGCAGCGAGTGGACGGCGGCCAGGGCGACGGCGAGAAGCGGAACGCGGTGGGGTCGCAGGAATTGACGGACGCCTCGCATCGGACGCCTTCCTTTGCTGGGGGGTGCGAGTCCCTCTCCGGGCGGGCCGCCGTGCCGCCGGGGCGGGCAGGGAGGGGAATCTGCAAAAGGGTATAGCAGACGCGGTCGGCGTGCAAGACCGTCAGGAAACGGGCTGGTTCAAACGCGGGTCGCGCTCTGCCCGTGCCCGTGCCCGTGCCCGTGCCCGTGCCCGTGCCCGTGCCCGGTCTGGAATCGGGCACGGGCACGGGCACGGGCACGGGCACGGGCACGGACCCGCGCCACCTGAAACGGCCCGTTTCTGAACCATGCCCAGGAAACGCCTCGATCCGACTCGCGCGAATGTGACCGGAAGGAATGGCGAGGGTCGCAGCCCACAGGGCGCGGCAAGTTGTCCGGGTGGCAGGTACGGAGTACCGAGTACGCAGTACTGAGTACGGCGCAGCGCCAACCCGACACCGAGCCGTGGATACTGCGTACTCGGTACTCGGTACTCGGTACTCGGTACTGCGTACTCGGTACTCCGTCCCCCCGGAACTCTTGCCACGCCCACACCACACGTCGTTTTCCGTTGGACACACCGCCGAGGACAGGTACTCTAATCTCATCGTCCGACGGGGCGGAGGTCGAACGGCATGGCAAGCGTAGGTCGGCTGGTGAGCATCCTCCTGGGCTTCCTCGCCGCGCTGCCCGCGGCCGCCGGCGAGAAGCCCTGGGCGTTCCGTACACCGGCGCGCCCGACCGTCCCCGCGGTCAAGGACCGCGCCCGCCTTCGCAACCCCATCGACGGTTTCCTCCTGGCGAAGCTCGAAGCCGCCGGCCTGACCTTCTCCGCCGAGGCCGACCGCGTCACCCTCATCCGCCGGCTGTCGTTCGATCTGACCGGCCTGCCGCCGGCGCCTGCCGCGATCGACGCCTTCGTCAACGACCCGTCCGCCGACGCCTACGAGAAGCAGGTCGATCGCCTCCTGGCGTCGCCGCACCACGGCGAGCGCTGGGCCACGTTCTGGCTCGACCTGGCCCGCTACGCCGAGACGGACGGCTTCAAGGCGGACGACCCGCGCCCCGCCGCCTACTGTTACCGCGATTACGTCATCCGGGCGCTGAACGATGACCGGCCGTACGACCGCTTCCTGCGCGAGCAGATCGCCGGCGACGAGCTGTACCCGGACGACCCCGAGGCCCTGGTCGCGACCGGCTTCAACCGTCACTTCCCCGACGAGTACAACGCCGTCAACCTGGAGCAGCGCCGCCAGGAGATCCTCAACGACATGACCGACACGACGGCCCAGGTGGTGCTCGGCCTGACCGTCGGCTGCGCCCGCTGCCACGACCACAAGTTCGACCCCATTTCGCAGGAAGACTACTACCGCGTGCAGGCGTTCTTCGCCGCCTACCAGCCCGCCGACCTGCCCGCCGGTCGGCACGACGAGATGGAACGCTACCGCGCCGACCTGAGCGCGTGGGAGGCGAAGACGGCCGACCTCCGCAAGAAGATGGCCGAGCTGGAAGGGCCATACCGCCAGCGCTTCCTCGACAGCCGCAAGCGCCGCTTCCCGAAGGAATACCAGGAGATGTTCGAGTTGGCGCCGGACAAGCGCACGCCGCTGCAACAGCAGATCGCCTTCATGGTCGGCAAGCAGGTGAGCGCCGGCGGCGACGAAGTCGTCAAGTCGATGAAGCCGGAGGTGCGCCAGCAGTGGCAGGATTTGCAAAAGCAGATGGTCGAAGTCGCTCATGAGCGGCCGCCGGCGCCGCCGACGGCGATGGCCCTCACCGACGTCGGCCCGGTGGCGCCGCCGACATACCTGCTCCGGCGCGGCGACTGGCGCCACCCCGGCAAGGAGGTGGCGCCCGGCTTCCTGTCGGCGCTCGACGACCGGACGGCGCGGGTGGCCGGCCCGAAGCCCGGCGCCCGGACGACCGGCCGCCGCGCCGAACTGGCGCGCTGGCTGACGAGTGGCGACAACCCGCTGACGGCGCGCGTCATGGTCAACCGATTGTGGCAGCAGCACTTCGGCCGCGGATTGGTGGCCACGTCCAGCGATTTCGGCGCGCAGGGCGAGCCGCCGACGCACCCGGAATTGCTCGACTGGTTGGCGACCGAATTCGTCGCCCGCGGTTGGTCGCTGAAGGAAATGCACCGGCTCATCGTCACGTCGGCGGCGTACCGGCAGATGTCGATTGCGAAGCCGCAAGCGGCCGATCCCGACAATCGACTGCTGTGGCGACAGAATCGGCGCCGGCTGGAGGGCGAGGCGCTGCGCGACGCGATGCTGTCGGTGTCCGGCCTGCTCAACCCGAAGGCCGGCGGCCGCAGTGTCTACCCCGAGCTGCCGCCGGAACTGAGCGGCACCAACGGCTGGCGCGTCTCGGCCGACCCCACCGAGCGCCACCGCCGCAGCGTCTATGTCTTCGTCAAGCGCAACCAGCGCTACCCGCTCTTCGGCGCCTTCGACGCCCCCGACGCCAACGAAACCTGCGCCCGCCGCTACGCCACCACCACCGCGCCGCAGGCGCTGATGCTGCTCAACGGCAAGGTGACGCTCGACGTCGCCCGCGCCTTCGCCGGCCGCGTCCTGGCCGAAGCCGGCGCCGACCCGGCGCAGCTGATCGAGCGCGCCCACCGCCTCGCCCTGGGCCGGGCGCCCGACGCCGAGGAACGGGCGACGATGCGCGCCTTCCTCGACCGCGAGACGGCGCTGCTGAAGGGGAAAAATGGGCCGGCTTCCCCGGAGAAGATCGATCCCGCGTTTGCCGCCGCCGTCGCCGACCTGTGCCACGCGCTGCTGAACGTGAATGAGTTCCTGTACATCGATTGACGGAGATGCCACGGGTTTGTCCGGTTTGTCCCAGGGCATTGACAACCGACGACCAGCGCCGTAGCCTAATCCTCGTTGGTAGTTCGAGCCCTGCCGACCTCGAGAAGAACCTTGCCAGGCTCGCTCGCCTCGGACCTCCCTCTGCACGCGAGACTGACGGCCGACCTCGGCCGATAGACCCTGCCGTATTTGTCCCTCGTCGCCCGGGATCCCGCCTGCCATTCCCAAGGAGAGATGCCGACATGCCGCCGAAAGTCACCGGAACCTGGAATGACGACCCGGCCCACTTCCGCCGGCCCAGCCGCCGCAGCTTCCTGCACGTCGGGGTGCTCGGCGCGCTGGGACTGACCCTCGACGATTTCTTCCGCCTCCGCGCCGGCGCCGCCGAGCCGAAGGCCGCGGCCAAGGAGCCGAAGGCCCAATCGGTCATTCACATCTTCCTGCCGGGCGGCATGGCTCACCAGGACTCGTTCGACCCCAAGCCGTACGCCCCCATCGAGTACCGCGGCGAAATCGGCACGACCAAGACCAAGGTCGAAGGCGTCTTCTTCAGCGAACACCTCAAGCAGACGGCGCAGCTGGCCGACAAGCTGACGGTGTGCCGCTCGATGACGCACGGCGAGGCGGCGCACGAGCGCGGCACGCACAACATGTTCACCGGCTACCGCCCCAGCCCGGCCCTCGTCTTCCCGAGCTTCGGCAGCATCGTCAGTCACGAGTTGGGCGTGCGCAACAACCTGCCGCCCTACGTCTGCGTGCCGAGTCAGCCGACGACCTACGCCGGCAGCGGCTACCTGTCGAGCGCCTACGCCCCGTTCAGCCTCGGCGCCGACCCGGCCAACGGCAACTTCTCGGTGCAAGACCTGACGCTGCCCGGCGGCGTCGATACCAAGCGTTTCGACACCCGCCGGAGCATGCTCGAAACGGTCAACGAGCACTTCGCGCAGAAGGAGAAGGCGGACGGCCTGGTGGCGATGGACACCTTCTACCAGCGGGCCTACAGCCTCATCAGTTCGGAAAAGGCGCGTGAGGCGTTCAACATCAACGCCGAGGCGGCCAAGCTGCGCGACGAGTACGGCCGCAACGCCGCGGGGCAGCGGATGCTGCTGGCCCGCCGATTGGTCGGCGCCGGGGTGCGCTTCGTGTCGCTGACCTACGGCGGCTGGGACATGCACAGCAGCATCAAGCAGGGCATGGCCGGCCAGCTACCGCAGTTCGACCAGGCGTTCGCCGCCCTGATCAGGGATCTGGACCAGAGCGGCCTCTTGAAGAGCACCCTGGTGATGGTGTCGTCGGAGTTCGGTCGCACGCCGAAGGTCAACGCCACGGCCGGCCGCGACCACTGGCCCAAGGTGTTCAGCGTCGTCCTGGCCGGCGGCGGCGTCAAGGCCGGCCACGTCTACGGCACCTCCGACGCCACCGCCACCGAGCCGGAGAACGACCCGCTCACCGTCGAGGACCTGGCCGCGACGGTGTACCACCTGCTCGGGATCAACCACGAGAAGAAGCTGATGTCGCCGGGCAACCGGCCCATCGACATCGTCCGCGAGGCGTCGGTGCGGAAGGATTTGGTCGCGTAATACCCCCCGCCCGTTTGGCCGCCACGCTCGTAGTGACCCGATTTATCGGGTCGTGTCCACCCGGCGACCGCATAAATGCGGTCACTACGAGCGCGGCGGCTAGACGGGTTGTTCGTTTTCATGGACACCCCGATGACGAAGCGCATCCTCCTCACCGCGCTCCTGGCGCTGATTTCCACCACCGGCGCGCGCGCCGCGTCGCCGGCCCTCGGCGGCATCGCGCCGCGCGGCGTGCAGCGCGGCACCGACGCCGTGCTGTTCTTCAACGGCGGCCGACTCGCCGACGCCCAGGAAATCCTCCTGTACTACCCCGGCGTCAGCGTGACCAAGCTGGAGGTCGTCAACGACGCCCAGGTGAAGGCGACGGTCAAGGTCGCGGCCGACTGCCGCCTCGGCGAGCACGCCGCCCGCGTCCGCACCGCCAGCGGCATCTCGGAGCTGAAGACGTTCTGGATCGGGGCGCTCCCCGTCGTGGAGGAGAAGGAGCCCAACAGCGAGATCGCCACCGCCCAGAAGGTGCCGCTCAACGTCACCATCACCGGCGTCGTGGACAACGAAGACGTCGATTTCTTCGCTTTCGAGGCGAAGAAGGGCCAGCGCGTCAGTGCCGAGATCGAGGGGATGCGCCTGGCCAACACCTTCTTCGACCCGCACGTCGCCATCCTCGACGCCAAGCGCTTCGAGTTGGCGGCCACCGACGACTCGCCGCTCCTGGGTCAGGACGCGGCCTGTTCGGTGCTGATCCCCGCGGACGGCACCTACTACGTGCAGGTGCGCGAGAGCGCCTACGGCGGCAACGGCGCCTGCCAGTATCGGCTGCACCTGGGCACCTTCCCGCGGCCGACGGCGGTCGTCCCCGCGGGCGGCAAGCCCGGCGAGGAGATTGAGCTGACCTTCCTCGGCGATCCGACCGGGCCGTTCAAGCAGAAGGTGAAGCTGCCCGCGACGGTGCCGCCGGGCAAGTTCGGCGTCTTCGCCCAGGACGCGGGTGGCATTTCGCCTTCGCCGATCCCCTTCCGCCTCAGTGACCTGCCCAACGTCGTCGAGACGGACGGCAACGTCAGCCACGCGACGGCCACGAAGGTGCCGCAATTCCCCGCGGCGCTCAACGGCGTCATCGCGAAGGAAAAGGAAGTCGATCACTATCGGTTCACGGCGAAGAAGGGGGAGACCTACGACGTCCACTGCTACGCGCGCCGGCTCGGCTCGGCCCTCGACTCGGTCATGTACATTTACAATCTCAATGGCGGGGCGCTCATAGGCAACGACGACGCCATCGGCCCGGACAGCTATTTCCGCTGGTCGGTGCCGGCCGACGGCGAGTACGTCCTGACGGTGACGGACCACCTGGGCAAGGGCGGGCCGAACTACTTCTATCGCGTCGAGTTCCAGCCAATCCGCCCGGAAGCGATCCTCAGCATCCCGAAAGTCGCCCTCTACTCGCAGGAGCGGCAGACGATCGCGGTGCCGCGCGGCAACCGCTACGCCACGCTGGTCAACGTCGGCCGGCGCGACTTCGGCGGCGACCTGGTCCTGGGGGCCGAGGGGCTGCCGAAGGGCCTGACGATGACGGCAGAGAACATGGCCGCCAACCTCGACCTGGTGCCGGTCGTCTTCGAGGCCGCGGCCGACGCCCCCGTGGCCGGCAACCTCGCCGACCTGACCGTGAAGCACGTCGATGGCAAGACGGCGATCCTGAACAAGTTCAACCAGATGGCCGAGTTGATCGTCAGCGGCCCGGGGCAATCGGTCTACTGGTCGCACACCGTCGAGCGTGAAGCGGTGGCGGTGACGGAGGAGGTGCCGTTCAAGATCAGCATCGTCGAGCCGAAGGCGCCGCTGGTGCAGAACGGGGCCATGAATCTCAAGATCGTGGCCGAGCGCAAGAACGGCTTCAAGGGGGCCATCACGGTCTTGCCGCTTTGGAACCCGCCCGGCGTCGGCTCGGCGTCGTCGGTGACCATCGCCGAGGGACAGACGGAAGTGCTGATGCCGATGAACGCCTCGGGCGGGGCGCCGGCGCGGAAGTGGAAGACGGCGGTGCTGGGCGTGTCCGATTTCGGCAAGGGGCCGGTGTGGGTGTCGTCGCAGCTGGCGACCATCGAGATCGCCCCGCCGTTCGTGACCTTCGCGATGGAGCGCGCCGCCGGCGAGCAAGGCAAGACGACCGACCTGTTCTGCAAGGTGACGCAGAACACGCCGTTCGTGGGGCCGGCACGGGTGGTGCTGGTCGGCCTGCCGCCGAAGGTGACGGCGCCGGAGGCAACGATCACCAAGGACACCAAGGAGGTCGCCTTCAAACTGACCCTCGACCCGACCAGCCCGCCGGGACAGCACAACAACGTCTTCTGCCAGTTGTACGTGACGCACAACGGCGAGACGGTGCTGCACAACGTCGGCGGCACGCAGCTGCGCATCGACGTGCCGATCCCGCCGAAGCCCAACGAGGCGCCGAAGCCGGTGGTGGTGGCGCCGCCGCCAATGCCGAAACCGACCGACCCACCGGTGAAACGGCTGACGCGGTTGGAGCAGCTGCGCAAGGAGCAGGAGGAGCGCGAGAAGGCGCAGCAGGGCGAGAAACCACCACAGAAGTAGCGTTGTGGGATGCCACGGGCTTGCCCCGTGGAGGATTCACGTTTGCGGCTACCAGCAGGCGGAAGAGAGAATTCTTTTTTCTCTCCCCTTGGTAGCTGCGACCCTAACAATCCACGGGGCAAGCCCGTGGGATTCGGACCCATGAGGAAAGCACCGTGAGAAAAGTCATCCTCTCCCTCGTCGCCCTGGCCGTCCTGTGGGCGGCCCCGGTACGCGCCGCCGAGAAGGCGAAGTCGGAGAAGTTCTTCTTCAAGGACGGCGACGTCGTCGTGATGATCGGCGACAGCATCACCGAACAGCACCTCTACAGCAACTACGTCGAGATGTGGACGGTGACGCGCTTCCCGGCGTGGAAGCTGACCTTCCGTAACGTCGGCATCAGCGGCGACCGCTCCACCGGCGGCAACCGGCGCTTCGAGCGCGACGTGCTGCGCTTGAAGCCCACCGCCCTGACCGTCGATTTCGGCATGAACGACGGCAATTATACGGCTTTCGACGAGAAGACTTTCAAGACCTACTACGACGGCCTTCAGGGCATGGCCGACCAGGCGAAGGCGGCGAAGATCCGCGTCGCCTGGGTCACGCCGCAGCCGCTGGACACCGGCGACCAGGGTAAGACCGAGCCCAACAAGTACAACCCGACGCTGGAGAAGTACGGCGACAACGGCGTCAAGGAAATTGCCAAGAAGAACGACGGCCTGTTCGTCGATCAGTTCCACCCCTACCTGGCGGTGCTGAACAAGGCCCGCGGCGAGATGGAGAAGTACAGCCCGATCACCTACACCCCGGGTAAGGGAGGCGACGCCGTCCACCCCGCCCCGCCCGGCCAGGCGGTGATGGCCGCCTCCATCCTCAAGGGACTCAGCTTTCCCAAGCTCGTTGCCTCGGTCGAGATCGACGCCGCCAAGACGAGCGGGACCGCCAAGAATGCCAAGGTCACCGACGTGACCGAGAAGGACGGCCGCCTCTCGTTCCAGCAGCTCGATCAGGCGATCCCCTTCTTCCCGCCGGAAGCGGAAAGCATCCTCAAGTGGTCGCCGATTCTCGATGACCTCACCGACTACCGCCTGAAGGTGACCGGCCTGAAGGACGGCAGCTACGAGGTGCGCCTCGGTGGCAAGAAGGTGGCGGAGTACAGCGCGGCCGAGTTGGCGAAGGGCATCAACCTGGCGGCCGCGGCGCTGAAGGAAGGGCCGGTCGCGGACCAGGCCAAGGCGGTGAAGACCGCCATCGAGAAGAAAAATCAGTACCACCACGACCGCATCTTCCGCGGTGTCGTACTGGCAGGAGTCCAGGTGCCGGACTGGCTGGACCTCAAACTCAATCAGGCGGAAATCGAGCGGAGGCGCCAGGCGGCGTTCGAGGAGCGCCTGGCGAAAATGTCGGAATACGACGACGCGGTGCGCAACGCCCTGGAGATGAAGCCGCACACGGTGGAGATCGTGCCGGCGAAGTGACCGCTGGCCGTTTAGCCGCCGCCCTCGGGGCGGCGCGGAGAGAGCGCCGCCCCGAGGGCGGCGGCTAAACGAGGACCCGGCCCGATGCCGACAATGACCTGCCCGCAGTGTCAGCAGAATTACGATGATGAGGAGTTGTTCTGTCCCCACTGCGGCGCGGCCCAGATCCCGCAGTCGAACAAGGCCGACCTCGGCCGGCAGCAGGCGGCCTACCGCCAGGCGCCGCGGGGGGCCAAGGTCGGCGCCCTGATCGGCCTCGCCCTCGGGGTGGTCCTGCTGCTGACGGTGGGGCCGTGGCTGCCGCCGAGCCGCGGCGCCGGGGAGACGGCGCTGGTCGTGATGCCGGTCGTGCTTGGCCTCGTCGTCGGCCTGTTCGTGCAGCGTTGGCTGCGCCCGCGCTCCCCCTCGGGTCGCGGCTAAACGGTTGTGATCGGTGACTGCCCGTCGGAAACAACTACTATGCGTATCTATAAGTCGCTTGTGCTGTTCTTCCTCGCGGCCCTTGCGGGGACAGCGCCCGCCCAGGTTCCCGTGCCGGCTCCGGCCCCCGCGCAACCGCCGGCGCCGACGACCCTCGCCGTCTACCCGCCGGAGGTGAACCTGTTCACCAGCCGGGCGAAGGTGTCGTTCGTCGTCCAGGCGACCTACGCCGATGGCATCACCCGCGAGGTCACAGGGCAGGCGACCGTCAAGCTGGCCAACGCCGCCCTCTGCAAGCTCGAAAAAAACCAGCTGACGCCGCTGGCCGACGGCAAGACCGACCTCGTCGTCGAGTTCGGCGGCCGGGCGGTGACGGTGCCGGTCGCGGTCAAGGACGCCAAGGCGGAGCGGCCGATCAGCTTCAAGCTCGACGTGATGCCGGTGTTCATGCGCTCGGGCTGCAACGTCGGCGGCTGCCACGGGGCGGCGCGCGGCAAGGACGGCTTCCGGTTGTCGCTGTTCGGCTTCGACCCCGACGGCGACCACTACCGCCTGACGCGCGAGATCAACGGCCGCCGCATCAACCTCGCCCTGCCGGCGGAAAGCCTGCTGGTAGAGAAGTCCACCGGCAAGGTGCCGCACACCGGCGGCCAGCGCTTCGACGACAAGAGCGAACGGCACCAGGCCCTCGTGCGCTGGCTCGAGGCCGGCGCCCCGCTCGACCCGCCAACCGTCGCCACACCGCTCAGCGTCGATCTCTACCCGAAGAGCGCGGTCCTCGACGGCAAGGGCGAGAAGCAGCAGTTGGTGGTCCGGGCGAAGTACAACGACGGCAGCGAGCGCGACGTGACGGCGCTGACCCTGTTCCTCAGCAACAACGACAACTCTGCGAAGGTGTCCGAGGACGGGACCGTGACGGCCGGCGAGCGCGGCGAGGCGTTCGTGATGGCCCGCTTCCACACCTTCACCGTCGGCGTGCCGTTCGTCGTGCTGCCCAAGGGGCTCCAGTTCGAGTTCCCCAAGGTGCCGGAAAACAATTACATCGACACGCTCGTCAACGCCAAGCTGAAGAAGCTGCGCATCACGCCCTCGGAACTCTGCACCGACGAGGCGTTCCTGCGGCGCGTCTACGTGGACATCATCGGACTGTTGCCGACGCAGGAGGAATACGACCGCTTCATCAACGACAAGGCGCCGAACAAGCGCGAGAAGCTGGTCGATGAGCTGCTCGGCCGCAAGGAGTTCGCCGAGTTGTGGGTGCTGAAGTGGGCGGAACTACTGCAAATCAAGTCGTCCAACGACGTCAGTTACAAGGCGATGCTCCTGTATTACAACTGGTTGCAGGAGAAAATCGCCAACAACGTGCCGGTCGATCAGTGGGTGCAGGAGCTGCTCTCGGCCAAGGGCGGCACCTTCAAGAACCCGGCGACGAACTACTACCAGACCGAGCGCGATACGCTGAAGATCACGGAGAACGTGGCCCAGGTGTTCATGGGCATGCGCGTCCAGTGCTCCCAGTGCCACAACCACCCGTTCGACCGCTGGACGATGAACGACTACTACGGCTTCGCGGCCTTCTTCTCGCAGATCGGCCGCAAGGGGACCGACGACCCGCGCGAGGTGGTCATCTTCAACTCGGGCGGCGGCGAGGTGACGCACCCCGTCGGCGGCCGGGTCATGAAGCCGAAGTTCCTCGGTGGCGCCGAGCCCGACGTGGCCGGCAAGGACCGCCGCGAGGTGCTGGCGAAGTGGCTCGCCTCGCCGGACAACCCCTACTTCGCGACCAACCTGGCCAACGTCGTCTGGGGGCACTTCTTCGGCATGGGCATCATCCACGACGTCGATGACGTGCGCGTCAGCAACCCGGCCTCGAACGCGGAACTGCTGGCCGAGTTGGGCAAGAAGTTCACCGAGTACAAGTACGACTTCAAGAAGCTGGTGCGCGACATCTGCACGTCGCGGACCTACCAACTCTCCACGCAGCCCAACGCGAGCAACGAGGGCGACACGCGCAACTTTGCCAGGCAGAACCTGCGGCGCATCCGGGCGGAGACGTTCCTGGACTGCATCAGCGCGGTGACGGAGACGAAGAACAAGTTCCCCGGCCTGCCGAACGGAGCCCGGGCGGTGCAGATCGCCGACGGCAACGTCTCGACGTACTTCCTGACGACGTTCGGCCGGGCAACCCGCGAGACGGTCTGCTCGTGCGAAGTGAAGCTCGACCCGACGCTGTCGCAGTCGCTGCACCTGCTCAACGGCGACACGACGACGCAGCGGATCGCGGCGGGCAACCTGGTCGGCCGGCGCTTGCAGGAGAAGAAGACGCCGGAGCAGGTCATCGAGGAGCTGTACGTGCGTTGCCTGAGCCGCAAGCCGCTGCCGAAGGAGCGCGAGAAACTGACGGCCCTGGTGAACGTTGAGGCCGACAAGAAGAAGGCGCTGGATGACGTGTTCTGGTCGCTCTTGAACTCGCGCGAGTTCATGTTCAACCATTAATCCCGCCGCGGTGCCGCTTGCGGCTTAGCGTTCGCGCTATCCCTCGATGGCGCGAACGCTAAGCCGCAAGCGGCACCGCGGTGATCGCTCGATACCGGGAAATTCTCATGCGCTTCATTTCATATGCGTGCGTTCTCGCGGCGGGGGTGTCGATCTGCGCGGGGGGCCGCGCCGCCGACAAGCCCGCCGCTCCCGCCAAGAAGACCACCTACGACGAGCACGTCCTGCCGTTGCTGCGCGACACCTGTATCGCCTGTCACGGCCCCGACAAGAAGCGCGGCGGCCTGGCCGTCCACACCTTCACCAACCTGATGCAGGGCGGCGCGTCGGGTGCCGTCGTCAAGCCGGGCGACCCCGACGGCAGCCGACTTCTCCTGCTGGTGGCGCACAAGGCCGAGCCGGCGATGCCGCCCAAGTCGCCGAAGATCGAACAGGCCAAGCTGGATATCATTCAGAAATGGATCGCCGAAGGGGCCCGTGAAAATAACGGCAGCAAGGCCGTCGTCGTCAAGCCGAACACGGACATCGGCCTGACGTCGATCGTCCGCGGCAAGCCGGCGGTGCCGCCGATGCCGGCGAAGCCGCTGCCGCTCGATCCGGTGGTGAAGTCCGCGAAGGCCAACGCCATCACGGCGCTGGCGAGCAGTCCGTGGGCGCCGCTGGTCGCCGTCGGCGGCCAGAAGCAGGTGCTGCTGTACAACTCCGACAGCCTCGACCTGGTCGGCGTGCTGCCGTTCCCCGAGGGGGTGCCGCACGTCCTGAAGTTCAGCCGCAACGGCAGCCTGCTCCTGGCCGGCGGCGGCCGCGGCGGCAAGTCGGGCAAGGTCGTCCTGTGGAAGGTGGCGACCGGCGAGCGCGTCATCGAGCTGGGCGACGAGACCGACGCCGTCCTGGCGGCCGACGTCAGCGCCGACCAGACGCAGGTGGCCCTGGGCGGGCCGGCCAAGACGGTGCGCGTCTACTCGACGAAGGACGGCTCGCTGATCCGCGAGATCAAGAAGCACACCGATTGGATCTACAGTATCGAGTACAGTCCGGACGGGGTGCTGCTGGCGACCGGCGACCGCAGCGGCGGGTTGTTCGTCTGGGAGTCGCACACCGGGCGCGAGTATTTCTCGCTGCGCGGCCACACGGCGGCGATCACGAGCGTGAGCTGGCGCCTGGACTCGAACGTGCTGGCGTCGCTGAGCGAGGACACGACGCTGCGGCTGTGGGAGATGGAGAACGGCAATGCGATCAAGTCGTGGGGCGCCCACGGCGGCGGCGGCCAGGCGGTGCAGTACACGCACGACAACCGCCTGGTGTCGTGCGGCCGGGACCGCGTGGTGAAGGTGTGGGACCAGAACGGCGCCGCGCAACGGGCCTTCGACGCGCTGCCGGACGTGGCGGTGCGCTGCTGCTTCACGCACGACGGCGGCCGCGTCGTGGCCGGCGACTGGACCGGCGAGGTGCGCGCCTGGGACGCGAAGGACGGCAAGACGGTCGGCAGTCTCCTCGCCAACCCGCCGTCGGCGGCCGAGCGCCTGGAGACGGCGACGAAGGATCTGGCGACGAAGCAGGCGGCCTCCGATCAGGCGACGGCGGTACTGACGGCGTCGAACGCCGCGGTGCAGAAGGCGACGGCGGACCTGGCGGCGGCGCAGACGGCCGTCACCGACACGGCCAACGCGGTCAAGGCGGCGACCGAAGCGGCAGCGAAGGCGAAGGCTACGGCCGACGCGGCGCCGGCGTTGGTCAAGGCGGCGCAGGAAACTGCCACCGCGAAGGACGTTGTCGCGAAGGCGCTGGCCGAGGCGGCGGCGAAGGTGCAAGCAGCGGCAGCCGCGGCGAAGGACAACAAGGCGCTGGCCGACGCCGCGGCGAAGGCCAAGGCAGCTGCGGACGCCGCGGCGGCTGAACTGGCGGCGGCGCAGAAGGCGTTGGCCGACGCGCAGACAGCGGCGAAGACAGCGGCTGACGTACTGGCGAAGGCGCAGGCCGCGGTGCCG
>DATFNV010000048.1:0-14429 GCA_035266225.1 Gemmataceae bacterium | reverse complement strand
GTTTTTGGCCGGTTCACCCCGGGGCCGGCTTATCCCCAGGTCGAGCGCCTCTTCGCCGAATACGTCGATGCGGCCAACGATCAGCTCCTCGGCAGCGTCGCTGAGTTGGACGAGCGGATCGGTGCCTTGGGCCTCCGGCTGCACTCGGCCGATGGGGCCGCTGTGCCGGTGATTTACGACGTGCAGGTCGGTGACGGAGTCATCACCTTCCGCACTCGACCCGCGGCGGATGGGTCGCCCTTCCGCGACACAGCCCCCCGGACGAGCGTAGCGGGTGCGGGAGTTCGTCCCGAGGCACCAACGGGCTGACTCAGGGGCTCGCTGCGGAGAGTCGAATCCCGAAGGATTCGACTCCCGACCCCTTGCTCCTCTCCGCGCAGGCGCTCCAGACCGGGGCGTACCAGCGTGCCGCCGCGGTCTTGCTCTTCATCGACTCCCGGAAGCGGAAGCTGCCGTGGAGGAGTTGAACGCCTTCTTGGCGCTATCCGGTAACGGCGGGAACCGATAGAATGGGAAAAGGCGATGGGGGACGACCGATGAACGCCATCCGCATCCGTAAGAAACTGGACTCCGATACCCTCCACCTGCCGGAGCTGCAATCGCTCGTCGGCAAAACGGTGGAGATCATTATCCTGGAAGAAAACGGCGTGCTGCCCGAGCAGCGGCCGACGAGTCGGTACGACGCCTTCTTCGCCCTGGCCGGGCACGACGTGGTGGACCCGGACGCCTACAAGCAACTCCGCGCGGCCAGCATGATAGGATCCTGCTCGACTCGAGCGTCCTGATCGACGCCCTCCGGTCAGGTGACCCGCGTTTCCAGCAACTCTTCACCGCGCATGGCGCCGCCGTCTGTGGCGTCACCAAGGCTGAGGTGCTGTACGGCGCGCGCGACCCTTTGCACTATCGCCGACTCGAAGCAGCCCTCGCGCAATTCCCCAACGTCGATTTTCCCGAGGTGTTGTGGGAACAGGTGGGACACCACTTGTTCCTGCTGCGGAGCAACAGCGTGACGGTTCCCTTCCCGAACGTCGTGATCGCCACAGACATTGAGGTCTGGACCCGGGACCACCATTACCCCCTCATCCAGCGCATCTTGCCTGCTCTGAGGCTGTTCCAGGAGCTGCCGTGACGACGCCCGAAGGGATGAAAGGATAAAACGAGGTCATGTTACTTTTTTAAGTGAGAATGGAACCTAACCCTTTTTATCCTCCCGAACAATCCCGCAAGGTTAGCAGGGTGTGGGACTTGCGAATATTCTATCACTATTATCATTATTTCGCGCTCTACCGTCGGCTCTCTCGCGGCTCGCGCAGTAATCCATCGACGAAGAGGTACTCGATCGGCACCGGCCGAAGGTGCGCCAAAGCATGCCGCATGTCCGTCAATAAAGTGAGCAGCCGCCACAGCTCCCGAGGCAGGTTGCGGCCGCGTAGAAAATAGACCAGCTGGCCCAGCTCCAAGTCATAAATGTCGTCCACCGGGCCATACGCCGTCTCCACTGGCAGGCGCAGGTAGGGCCGCAGCCGCGGCAGCAGCTGCAGCCGTTGCTCCTCAAGGAATGGGTACAGCACGGCGACCTCTGCCTGCCATATGCGGCGACGCAGTTCGGCTTCGTCGCCGCGGCTCGCCAGCGCCACCGAATGAACCACGTCCTCGCCGTTCACCGCGTCGATCAGGCCGTCTTCCCAGTTCGGTCGGCGGGCGCGGGCTGCGTTCCAACCACGCCGAGCCGCCTCGGCACGGAGGAACTCTTGCGGTTCCAGCAACTCGCGCAGACCCAACCCCGCCAATGCCCGGGCTAGGGCCGCGTCAGTCCCCGACAATTCACAGGCTACTGCCAAGGCTAGCCGCCGGTGCAACGCCGGCATGGGTCGGCCGTCGGCGCGGAGCGAGAGATCCAACAGCAAGTCTACCCCACCGACAACTCCCCACCAGCGCCGCACAGTCAGCGCAACGGCCGGCTCCGGCACTTGCCCCGCCACTTGCCCGGTGAGCAGCACGCAGAAAAGCCCACGGCCCTGCTCTGGACGCATTTGGCAGGCACGTTCGTACTGGCCCAGGAAGGCGCACCACGTTGGCCAGCACGTGGCCGTCATACCCTCCACCCAGATCATTGTGTCCGCCAGGCGTGGGTCGCCCGCCAGAGTGTCGGCATTCAGCACCGCTCCACTCACCCTCGACGGGGCAAAACGCTGGTGTAGTTGCTCAACCAGCGCCGCCGGGCCGCCTACCCCGTCGCCGGCGGAGAAGTCACGCCATGCCCACATCTCGGCCTGCCGCACCAGTGTCGCCAGCGCGTCGCGGAGCCCCGGTGGCGCGGTCGCCGGTAATGCCAGGAGCACGTTCTTGCCGCCCCGCACGTCCTCCCAAGCGGCACGGAGGAAGGCGGCTGGGCCGGGAAGCGTCCACCAATGTGCGTCCATGGCGCTCACCCGGCCAACTCGGCCTGCAGCGCGGCGCGGACCACGTCGTCAAGCCGCCACTTGCCCTGCTCAACCTTGCGAGCATACTGTAACCGGTCGGCCCACGCCAAAGACTGCACCAGGGTGGGGTCGTCATCGGGCCGTTCCAGCACCTCGGCCGCGTCGCCTGTTGAGAATGGCGCGTCCCACCACACGGCCAGATCTCGGAGCACTGGCAACGTCGCCTGCACCAGGCCAAAACGGGCAAGCCAAGCCGAGTCGTTCTTCCATGTCTCCTCCAGCGCCCGCAGGTGTTCCTTCCAGTTATGCGGGCTGTCTCGGCATGACTCCCCGATCTTGAGCACCAGCGCGTCCCAGCCACCGGTTACACGGAGGAACTCGCGGCAGCCTTCGGGATTGTCGTGCGGCCCGAAGCCGGCGTCGAGCATCCAGCGGCGTAGCGCCGGCTCCCGCCACGGGTGCAGCGCCAACTCGCGAACGCCAGCGTCAGCCAGCTTCTGCCACTGCCAGTCCTCCAAGCGTCCCCACTCCCAGGCCGCCTGCGGGTCACCGAGGAACAGCACTCGGAGAAAACGCTTCTTTGAACTCGTCTTGCGACGCAGGTAATCGACGGCACTCTCGACCCACCTCTCGCTCCAGCCACATTCTGGCCCAAGCACCAAAAGGAACACGCCTTCCGGCCCGTCGGCCTTGATGTCTCGGAGCGCGGCCTCGAAGGTCCGGAACTCGGTGACCCGCTCAGGTATCCGGAGCAGGGACTGGTCGCATGTCTCGCGCAGGAAGTCGATCACCCGATCCAACCCGCTCATGGCCGAGCCGAACAGCACAGCCACACCGTTCTCCCGCGCAAGCAGTTCCGATTCCTGCTGAGCCGTCAGGGGGCTGCGCAACCACGGATCGCCCCGGCGTGTACGCCGGAACGTCGCGGCCTCGTACTCCGGAGGCGGGACTGTCAGCGTTACGTCCAGCAGCGCCTGAGCGATCTGTTCCTTGCTGCCCAGAAGATTCAGGACGTTCGACGACCGCAGCGCGTAGCGGTCGCCGCCCGTCTTGCGCAGCACCCCCAGCCCGACCATCTCGTCGAGCACCGTGCGGAACGCCTCGAAACTGCTGTCCCTGGCGAACCCCTTGGCCCACCAGTACGTCGCGTTGTCGCGCACCCAGCCCACGTCGAACCCCTCAACTAAGGCCCGCTCCGGCCGCTGCTCGACGCTGGCGTGGGCGATGCACAGGGCGATCAACTTGTAGCGCGTGTCCAGGTCGAGCGTCAGACCAAATCGGTGGCGGATCTCGCCGCGCACGTCGTCAGACCGGTAGGCGTCCTCGACGTCACGGGCCGTGACGGAGTAGGGCGGGCAGGCCTTGAAGTCGAAGAAAGTGCGGTTGGGATCCTGCAGCCGCTTGAGCAGTCCCTTGCAGAAGATCTGGATCAGGCTCGGGTAGAAGTTGGTGTGCGACAGGATGCGCAGCGGAAGGTCGTCCAGTTCAAAACGGTAGCCGAGGTTCCGCAACGGCTTCTCGACCAGCGCCCGCGCCTGTCGCCACTCCCCCTGCTCCAGCAGCGGCCCGATGCAGATCGGCGCACCCAGGTGGGCGATCGGGCTGTTGGGGTCGCGGGCGGTGCGCTGCACGTTGTGCAGACCAGCGAACACCACTTTAAAGCGGCGGTCGGTCGCATCCATGATTCCCTTCAGCCCCGAGACGTTCGGGAAGGTGTGCCCCGTCTGCTCTGTGCCCTTCCGGCTATCAGAATCCAGAAAGGCGTCGGCCTCGTCAAGCAGCAGGACAATTCGGCGCTTGTCGTCCTGGCCGAGCCACTCCTTGACCCCTTCGGCCACGCTGCGTGGGTTGGTTCGTGCCCCGCTGAAGACCTTCTCCGCGGCCAGGGCGTGCCCGAGTACTACCCAGATGTCCTCCGCTGGGCGGCTGACGCCGATCGATTCGCCATGTGTGAGGTCGATGTAGCGGACGATCACGCCATGGGCCGCGTCGTGGTAGCGCCACTCCACATCGCGCAGCAGCGCTGTCTTGCCCAGTTGGCGGCCGCCGTAGACCAGATTGCTGCCGAACCGATCAATCACCGCCTCGCGCTCGCGCTCACGACCGTAGAACATCTCGACCGGGACCAGGGACGAAGTGGTTGTGTACGGCTCGGCGACGGTGAACGGGAACGCGCAGGCGAACAGCACCGGCAGTCGCTTGAAACGTTCGCCGCAGAGAAAGAACACCAGACTCTCGTCGATGACCAGGAAGGTGCGGTGCTTGCGCCAGCACATCTCAGCGAGGTCGCGCCGGCGCTGCTCGGTCATGCGGCCCAAATACAATGCCAGGAGCGGGCCGTGGGGGCTGCACGTGCGTGCAAGTTCCACGATCCGGTCTTCCGGCGGCCGATCATACAGGCATAGGACCCGGTATTGCCCACGGACCAGCGAGCCGAATTGCGGCACAAGGCAGTCGGCCCGGTCGGCAAGCGGCTCCATGCGGACGTCGGCGAGTCAGTGAGGGGCCTCGACCCCTTCTGTCGGCTGGACGTCGTAGACCTTGAACCCGAACGCCGAAAGCAGGCCGCGCAGATGGTCCTCCGGTGGTGCGCGACCGCGCAGATGGTCCTCCGGGGTGCGCGACCGCTCCTTGAGGCGGAACCAGGCCTGGAGCATATCGGCGGCCTCGCGTGCCTGGGGGGCGGGTACGCCCTTCATGGTCAGGGGACCCACCGAGCGGCCCTGCGCCGCCAGCGCAGAACCGGCACGCACGTCCTCGAGAACCTGGCGGAGGTCGGGCGCGGGCCGACTGCTGGGACCGCCAAAAAAGTTGTGCAACTGGCCGGAGAAGTCAGGGAAGAACTCCCTCAGGATGTCGCGATCCAGTTCAGTAGCCTCGTCAAGAGCTTGGCCCGCCTGCGCCAGACGGATATACTCCTCGGCAGTCAGGAAGTCCTGGCGGCGCAGGGCCTCTTGTATGCGGGCGTGGGCATCGGTGTGCTCGCGGGCGATAGTAGCCAGGGCGGGGTTCTGCTCCACTTCGCGGATGCGCTCGGCCCGGCGGGCGGCCAGAATCTCGGCGATCTTTCGCAGCTCTGCCTCCTCTGGGCCAAACACCAGCACCTCCTCGACGGCCACGTTCTCCACGCGGGCGAGGTAGTCCAGGCGGGTCGCGTCGTCGATCAGGTCGTAGCACACCGCCCGCTCGATGTTGTCGCGCGTCTCCTCCAACTTGCGCCGGAGAGCAAGCCGGCACTGCTGCAACTTCTGCTCGGCCTGCGCCCGCAGTTCCTGTAGTTCCGCGTCCGGCGCGCCAGCCCAGAGAAGGGCATCAAGGATCCAACTAATGGCGCGGTGGTCGCGTGCCTCGGCTCGCGCGGCGAACGCCTGCCGCAGGTCGGCCGGCTCCGTGGCCGCTAGCCTCTCCAGTTCGTTCAATAGGCGATCCAAGTCGGCCCCCTCCGGCTCCCAGCGTTCGTTCAACGTCAGCGACGGCAACCCAAACAACTCGCGGTGCAAGGTGTAGCGCAGTGGCGGCGACTCGGGGCCATCTTTGGCGTCCGGGTCCATCAGTCGGGCCAAGCCATCCAGCAACCGCCGCGCCGCGACCGAGGCGGCCCGCAGCACTAGCGGGGCCCCCGCCGACGTGCCCAGTTCGCTCACTGCCTGTAGCGCCGGACCTAGCAGCGCCTGCACCCGGCCGCGGCACTCCTCTGCCTGCCGGAAGCGGTAGTCGTTGGAGGCGGACGGCTCGCCGTCGATCAGGTCGAGCCATCGCTGGGCCAGTTCGACGAACTCCTGGGCGTGCTCGAAGACGGCGGTCTGGGCGCGAGCGATGATTGGCCGTTGCCGTACCCCGCCCTTGCGCAGCTGCTTATCGGTGCGGGCCAGTCGATTGTCCACGTCCCGCTTCAACGACCAGGACTTGACCGCCTCGCGAACCTCCTCGGCATGGGTGCGGTCGTCAGCGATGATGAAGGAAAGTGGTCTGCCGAGTATGCCCCCGTCACGCAGCCATTCGCGCCAGACTGTAGTCGTGTGCGCGTAGATGAGGTTGGACTGCCGGTTGTCCACCAGCCAGGTTCGGGCTGCTTCGCACGCCTGCCGCATCGTGTCCTCCCAGGCGGCGTGGGCACGGACTCCGGAGAGCAGCGCGGGCGTCAGCCCCTGACCGTGACCTGTGTAGTCCAGCACAGCCCGGGCGAGTCGGGCAAGCGGCGACTCCTCATCGACCAGGGCCAGCATAAGGGACCCGGCAGCGCTGCTAGGAGCGAGCAAGGCCGGACGCAGCATCGCGACCAGTAGCAACACGCGAACGGCACGTTCCTCTTCGCCCTGCTCGGTCTGGCACTCCATGACGTAGTCCTGAAGGTTACTTATGCAGTCTCCTAAATTCTCAACCACTTCACCGCCCGAGGACGACACGAGCGGGATGAGAGCGATCGCCTGCGGCAAGGCAGCGGGTAGGCATGTGGCCCCTCGTGCCAATCGCTGTAGGCAGGCCGCGAGGTGGTAAGCGAGTCCGGGCCGGTCCTGCTCAAGCAGATGCCAGATCAACTTCCGATCCGCGTCAACCCGGACGGGGTCCAACGCCGGCTCGTGCTCGCGAACCGACGCCTCGGAGGGAACCATGCTCACGACCAGCTCGGGCCTCACTTCCGAATCCCGGCGCACGGGACCGCCTTCGAGGACGGGGGGCCGGGCCACAGAGCGGGGGGCCTGTTCGTGCGCGTTCTCAGGGGCGGGAGGCATCACCGGGGCGCTGGGCGGTTCGGGAACTGGCGTGACCACCACCGGCGCGGCGGGAGGCGCCGGCACCGCCTTGAGGGCCGTGGTCGATTCCTGCCCCAAGACCAGCGAGTGAGTAGGCCCCGGATCCTCGGCAGTCAGCGTGGGAGGCGTTTCGACCACCGCCGCTGGGCATTCCCCCGGGCGCGGTACCTGTTCGGCGGGCGGCTCCGGCAGGTGGACAACAGCGGGTTCCGGCTGCAGCGGGACGTGAGGCACGAAGACCTCCTTCTCTCCACCCTCCGCAGCTGGAGGCGGCGGCAGGGGGCTTGCGCCCGGGTGCCACCGCTCCGCTTCCGGCACCAGATCGGCGAGATTCGGGTAGGGTGCTTGCAGCTGTTCCGCCAACTGATCGAGGGCCGCTGATTCCAGGGACCACGCCCAGGTGAGCCAGTCCGAGCCGTCGTCCGGCCCCGGGAGCGGAGCGGGCTGGGCTGCCTTCGCCTCCTCCTGCAGTTCGGCTGCCGCTCTCAGCCGGACGGCGTTGAGTCTCTCGGCTGTCTTGCGGATCTTGTGGACGAACTGTCCCCCTTCAAGCTGCCCGGCGACGCGCTGTAGCCTCTCCCGCGCTTGGGCGTGACCGACTCGCGCAGAGAGCAGTTCGCGGACCACCGCCTCCAGCGAAACGCGATTCGACCAAGCAGGGACCTCGCGGCCAAGTTCCCGGGCAAGGTCGGTCACTTGGTTGCGCACCCCGTCGGCGGTGCGCCGGGCCAACTCGAGCCGGCTCGGGAAGGAGTCTCCGGGAAGAATCTGGCCCTCGCGGAGGGACTCCAACTCAGCCGTCAGTTCGCGGATCGTCTCGTCGAGCCGAGTGAGGTTGGTCTGGAAGAAGTGCGCGAGGTCAGAGGCGTTCGGCGTCATGGCAGAGAATCCTTGCGGCGTTGGTCAAGTGCGGGACAGGGCATACTGCCATGCCCGGAGGAGAAAAAGGGTAAAAAGGAATGAAAAATGGACATTTACGACTTCAGGCGCACCAGCCTGGGCCCGCTGCGCAAGGTAATCCTCCGTCATCAGGGCCGACACCTTATCGCCCAGCGCCGGTGTGACGGGCTGGTTGATCGCGATATTCTCCTTCCCGACCAACTCGCGGGCGCTAACCGCTCAGGACTCTTCCTCCAGGGACTCGACGGCGAGCACCTGAACAGAGACGATGCTCCGCCCGCGCCGCTCCACCTGCCCCTGGACGCGGACTCGCTTCCCCAGGCAAGCCACGAGCGAAGGCTGAAAGAGCATGGGGTAGGTTCCGTGGACACGCCCCTTGTGGTCGGCCGGGCTGAGTTGCAAGGTCGCTCGCACCAGGTCCAGCGCCGTCAGCGTGCCTTCGAGCGTTTCCCACCGGGCCTCGGACGGCCGGCGTGTACTGCGCACCTGGGTAACGCGATCGATGGTTTCGGGCGTGACTAGGATCGGCTTCGCCGGGCGGCCGATCGTGTCGAACAGCGAGTACTCGACGGCCCCCGCTTCCCGCCGAATGATCCGCCCCAGCGCCTCGATCGCCTGGATGACCCCGATCGATACCTCGGTGGCCGGCTGTGGCGTCTGGAAGGCCGTCAAGATGGCGTCGAACCGATTGACCACGTCCTGCGCCGTCAACTTGCGCCGCCGGCCGTCGGCCGGGACCTCGACCTCGGCCGCCTCCAGTTTCGCGGGGATGACGAAGCTCCCCTCGTCGAACGGCTCAACGGTCAACCGGGCGAGTTGGAGCACCTCCGCTCCCGCCGAGCGCAGGTCGGCGAAGTCCGGGTTAACGCCATGCCAGACATCGTAACTGGCATACTGGGCCACCGTTTGCGTCAGATCCACGGCCTCGCTGAGTGTCCTGGCCGATACCCCGTGGGCGCCCGGGGCCAAGACCAGGCGCGTATGAATGCGCGGCGGTCCCTCGGGGATCGACCCGGCCAGCGGACCTTCCTCGCGGAGCAGGTCCTGGACGCCGCGCTCCCGCCACCAGCGCGGCCTGAAATCGACAACCTACGGGTCAGGCACGGCGATACTCCTCCAGCCAGCGGGTCGCCCCCGCCTCGGTCGTTTCCAGGTAGGTCTTGCCCGTCTCGTGAGCCCCTCGCGGCGTCGGCCCCGGAATCCCGGTGTGCTCCGGATGGAACAGCGTTCCCTGGCAGTGCTCGTTACTCAGGCGGCGGTAGAAGCCGAGGGCTTGCGCGTCCGCCACGTGCAGTCCCAGCCGGCCCTCGAACCCCTGCCGATGGCTCAGCAGGACGGTATAGGCGAACAGAACCCCACCGACTCGCCGGAAGCGGCGCACCCACAACTCCGTGGACAGGTTTCCCGGGGCGGCGGCCAGATGCTCCACATAGAGGACACGTTTGCCGGGCTGGTGGATCGAGGCGCAATCCGGCCAAACGTTCAGAAAGCCGACCAGGTGGTTGCCGTGCCAGGCGACGACCTTTTGCCGGTTCTCGTAGCCACGCTGTTGGTCACACCACTCGCCCGGCTTCCAGGCAGTCCACTCCGGGACCGGGGGACTTCCGGCGAGTTGGTGGTGCTTCTGCACGGCTTGGGCCATCTTCTGCCAAACGCCCAGGTACTGCTGCTTGGCCGCGTCGTCGTGCGGCCGGAACTCGATGAGGACGGCGTTTCCTTCCGGGTCCTCGGCCACGAACTAGCAGTAATCGGCCTCCTGCACGGGGGTCATCGGAATGAGACTCACAACTTCAACAGTTTCCGACGGCGTTACCACACACCCGTTCAATCTAGCCGCATTCGCCCGGAATTGCCAGCGCGGCGGGCAATCGTCCGGAGCGCGCGGGGCGCGCGCCATGGGGGAGCCATGGGGGACAGTTCTCGGGGGAGCCATGGGGGACAGTTCTCGTAACTTCCTCTGCCGCCCGCTCCTGCGGCACAATTCGGCCTCTCTCTCTCGCCGATCTTCCAGGGAGTGCGTGGCCGGTTGCGATTGCGCGAAGTGAGCGCCGCCGGTGTACGGGTCGCGCGGGTCGGGGTAGCGGAACACGAAGAGATCCCTCGGGTCGAAGGAATCGCTTCGTAAAGCCCTTCCCGATTGACCGCCCCGATCCGACCGTTATATTTATCAATGTGTCAGCGCAGGACGTCCCACGACCGTACCTGACCGTCCCATCCAGGAGGCTTCCCATGACTATCGCTGATCGACGACGCTCGCCCGTCCAACGACAGCTGGAAGCCTACGAAGAGTCGTGGGTGCATGACCACCAAGCCGCGATGGCGTGCCGGGACCGGGAGGACACCATCTCGGTCGGCATCGCCGTCTTCCGGTTGATCGAGCGCGTGGAGGACTCCTGGCGTGAGCGCGTCTTCCGCGGCACCGAGGACTTTGCCGAGGAGGACGACCGCTGGGTGCAGTGCCTGTACCGCGGCTGGCTCCCGGTGACGGAGGCCGTTCTCAACGAGGTACACGCTCTGGAACAGCGTTTCGGCTCGGTGGACGGCGCCGCCGAGTTGCGCGATTGTGCGGCCCGCGCCCGGTCACTGCTGCGCGATTGGCAACCGCCCCGGCTGTCGGCGGCTGTCGGACTCCGCGAGATGACCCTCACCTCGGAGGCTGCTGCCGAACTGGACCGCATCATCGCGGCGGGGAAGAAGACCCCCCCGCCCCTGCCAGCCGGGCCGGTCCCGCAGGAGATTTCGGCCGACGAGTTCTTCGCGCTAATGCGCCGGCACCCCTGACGGCTCATCCCCGATCCCTCGCCGCGGGGCGCCGGGAGGGATGGTCCCCCTTCCGAGTCCCATCATGTCGGACGTCCTTCGCGTCGTGCCGTTCACGCCGGACATGCTCGACCCCGTGCGGGGCTTCGACTACGGCGAGGAGCCCTACCAGAAGGAACTCGCGGACTGGCTGCTCAACGAGGCCGTGGCGGCACTGCGGAGAGGGACGAAGGTTTGGCTGTATCTCAACCAGGTCGGGGAGTTCGTTGGCTACGGCTCGCTGGGCGTCACCCGCTGGAAGTACCCCGACTCCGCCTCGCCCCGGACGGAACTCGTCATCGTTCCGGCCGTCGCCCTTCGCAAGGAGTTCTGGCGGAAGCCGGACGGGCCGTCGGAGGAGCGTTACTCCTCGCAAATCATGCGCCACCTGTTGAACGTGGCGGCTGCTTGGCCCGGCGACCCGCCCGCGGTCAGCCTGTTCGTTCACCCCGATAACCACGCGGCGATCAAGTTCTACGAGCGATTTGGCTTCCAACCCTTCTTCCATACCTACACCGACCGGACCACCGGGATCGTGTATCGCAGTTACACCCGGCCCATCAGCCGCCCTTGAGCGATCAGACCCCGAACCCCTTCTTCTGCGCCCTTGGCCAGCAGTTGGAGCCCCGTCAGCGCAGTGGGGGCCACTCTTTCACGTCAGCACGGCCTTGCAGGTGAGCCCCTGCACGCCGCGCTCGCGCCTGGCCCCGACGACCAACAGGTCCATTGCTCCGCCATTAGATCACCGGGCGAGATTGGGCAGCAGTTGTGTGTGTGTGTGTGTGTGTGTGTGTGTGTGCGCGCGCAATGCAATCCATTTTCCAGCGGCCCTTACTGCGGAATTAGGCACCCTCATGTCGTTTGGTTCGGGTCTACTCCGGCAGCGGCCGTTTGACCCCCTGCGACTGGAGCCGATTCAGCCGGGCGGCGACTTCCTCCTGGTCGGGGTTCTCGTCCAGGGCCCGCTCGTAGCACACCATCGCGCGCTCGGGTCGCCCCATCGCTTCCCAGACCAGGCCCATCTCGACCAGCGCCCGCGTGTCGCGCGGGTCGAGTTGCAGCGCCTGTTCGAGACGGAGCTTGGCTGCCGGCAGATCGCCGACCTGGTGCAGCAGGCACCCGTCGGCGGCGTAGGCGGCGGCGAGCTTCGGCTGACTCGTCAGCCAGCCCTCGATCATCTGCGTGGCCTCGTCACGCCGCCCCTGGCGCAGCAGCAGGGCCGCAAGGCCGTTGCGGCAGCCGGCGTGGTTCGGCGCCCTTTGCAGACAGGCGTTGTAATATTGTTCGGCCTTGGCGGCGTTGCCGGCCTGGTCGCAGGAGCGGGCCGCGTTGTAGAGCAGCCCCGCGTCGCCGGGCTCCAGCGCGAGGGCCGCCTCGAAGCTCTCCGCCGCTTTGTCGTAGGCCCCGTGCCGATAGAGATGCAGGCCGTCCTCGCTGTAGTCGCGGACGCGATCCTGGGCCGTCGGCGCGCAGGAGCCCAGCCAGATCAGCCCCAGGCCAACCGCTCCCCAGACCCCACGCATCGCCGTGACCCTCCCGGCGACCTCCTATAGACTCGGCCGGGGAAAAAGAGAAGGCGAGCCGCCCCAACCCCCTTCGCGGCTCACGGCCACGGCTCCCAGTCCCCCCAGTTGGCGAGGTACGGCCGCAGCTGCGGCAATTCGCTCGCCTTCGCCGTCAGCCACTCGTGCGCCTCCCGGACCAGTTGACTTTCCTGCTCCAGCGTCAGGTCGCCGCTCAGCACGCGCGTCCGCAGGAAGACGAAATACGTGTCGAGCGTGTCGCACAGGCAGTAATCGTTGATGTCCTGATGACGGCCGGCGCGGTGCATCTCGTACACCTGGTCGCCGGACACCTCCATCTTGCCGGGCTTGCCGAGCAGCTTCGACAGCAGATCAAGTCCCCCAGCGAGCCGGTAAGCGCCGAAGTTACTCAGCCAGTCCATCAGGTCGAGGTGATTGCCGTTGTAGCGGTTGCGGCTGGCGGCGACGTGGTCGCGGAGGGAGTAGCCGTAGCGGAACGCCGCCAGCTCCAGGAGCGGCAGGTCGAAGCCGCGGCCGTTGAAGCTCACCATCTTCGCCCGGTACAGGCCGACGCCCAGCCAGAACTTCTTCACGATCTCGCGCGGCCGGAACAGCGGGGCGTCCAGGCACGTCACCGCCTGCAAGCGGAAGTCGGCGCCGACGCGGACGACGCACACGGCGACGGGGTACTGGAAGGTGACCGGCAGGAAATCGGAGCCGGTCAGCGACCGCTCGCGGGCCTCGGCCTGGGCCTTGGCGATGGCCTCCTCGGGGGTGAGGTCCTCGCCGGGATACTTGACGCGGGCGACGAGCCGGCCGTCGGGGACGCTCTCGGTGTCGAGGATCAGGAAGGCGGTGGGGGGGACGCGGCCGGCAACCGGCCGTTTGGCCCGGGCCGCATCGACGATGCGAGCCATTCCTTCCGTATCGACCATGACTCGACCCCGGTTGCGCGGTCACAGGTGCCTGAATGCAAGGATGACCGGCCGGGGGTGATTGGTCAAGGAGAGGGGCCGGCGATAGGGCGTCCGCCGGGCCGGGTGGTGGCAAGAAGGCCGGTTGTAAGGGCGGTGCGCTCTCGCCTTCGACGGGCGGTTGTTGCTATTCTGTCAAGAAAGCCGCCTCGCCCTGCTCGCCCAAGAAAGGTCTCGATGTCTGAGCTGGATACCACCAAACCGGAGACGGCCGCTGCGCCCTCCGCGGCCGACACGGAAAGCGGCGGCCGCCGCAAGGCACTGTTCATCGTCTTCCTCGTCGTCGTCATCGACCTGCTCGGCTTCGGCATTGTGCTGCCGCTGCTGCCCCTTTACGCCAACAACCTGCTCGGCCCCCATTACCCCGTCGAGACGCATCGCCTCCTCCACGGCATCGTCCTCGGCGCCCTGATGGCCTCGTTCTCCTTCATGCAATTCTTGTTCGCGCCGATCTACGGCCGCATCTCGGATCGCATCGGCCGGCGCCCCATCCTCCTGCTCGGCCTGGCGGGGTCGGTCGTGTTCTACGGCCTGTTCGCCTACGCCTCGCACATCGGCTTCGCCGGGGAGCCGCGCCTGGCCCTGGTGCTGATCCTGGTGGCCCGGGTCGGGGCGGGCGTCGCCGGCGCGACCATCTCGACAGCCCAGGCGGTGGTCGCCGATTGCACCTCGTTCGCGACGCGCGCCCGCGGCATGGCCCTGATCGGCATCGCCTTCGGCATCGGCTTCACCTGCGGCCCGATCCTGTGTTTCTTCTCGTTCGTCGTGCCCTCCAAGGCCGCCCCGGGGATAGCCGCCTCGCTCTTGTCGCTGATCGCCCTGCTGCTGGCAGTCGCCCTGCTCCCCGAGACGCTCCGCACCAGCGGCACCGCCGCGGGCCGGCGCGACTGGATTCGCTTCGGGGCCACCCTCGAAGTGTTGCGGACGCCGGTGGTCGGCGCCCTAGTCGTCACCTTCTTCCTGGCGACCTTCGCCTTCGGCAGCCTCGAATCGACGCTCGCCCTCATGAACCAGTTCCTGCTCAGCGCCGGCCGGGTGCTCCGCATGGAGGAGATG
>DATFNV010000047.1:0-15897 GCA_035266225.1 Gemmataceae bacterium | reverse complement strand
AGGGGCTTAGCCATAGGAGTACCCTCCATCGAGAGTCATCCACGGGGGGGCAAACCTCCCATCAGTATTGTATACGGCGAAGATAACTCTGGCCAGGGTTTTGTTAGGCGCTCTTACGAAGAGGAGAGGAACTTTGGTCATTCCACATTCTTCACAAACACTTATAGGGTGAAACTAGATGCTACCGGCGATTCCGCCAGTGGTTATGTTCACGATGTTACGGTTATGAGCTTCGGCAGCACTTCGCTCGATCATATGTTGAAGATGAAGAGACTGCCGGACGATGACTGGGGGCTTCGTGGCCGGGCAACAAAGGGCAACAAAGGGGACGCATCTATTATCGTGGAAAATAGATGCGTCCCCTTTGCGATCGACTCCTCCTCCGGGACCGCACTCTTGACCAACGTCACCATCACCGCGAATAAGGCCACGTACGGCGGCGGCCTTGCTGCCAACCCCTGCGTCACACTGAACAACTCGATTGTGGCCGGGAATAGCGCGCTCCTCTTCACCAATAGCGGCGACATCTACGGCACGGTGGACCCCAGCAGCGCTTACAACCTGATCGGCAGCGGCAGCGGCGGGCTGCGGAACGGCGACGCCAACAACAACATCGTTGGCGTGTCCCAAATTCGGCTGGCCCCCCTGGGCAACTACGGCGGCCCGACCCAAACCTGCCCGCCGAAGTCGGGCAGCCCCGTCATCAGCGCCGGCAGCGACGACCTGGCTGTTGATCCCTGGGGCAACCCGCTGACGAACGACCAGCGCGGCTTCACGCGCATGGACCGGGATGTCGATATCGGAGCGTGCCAGTTCTCCGCCAGCGACCGGAACCTGAAATGACGGCCGGGTGTGGGCCAGTACACGGGCGCGGCAAGCCCGAGATAAACGGCCGGATGACGAGTCTTCTTCTGGGACAGGGCCCGCGCCAGCCGGGGCCCTGTTCTTTTTTTCGGCGGGCACGGAAGATGGCGGCACCAAGGAATTCACCGCACGGCCGGCTGTGCTACCTCCGCGCGGCCGGCTGTGCTCTTCCCGCACAGCGAACCCCGCGGGGGGCACACGGGCAGTGCTGCCGGCCCGGTGATGGGTGGCGACTATCTCCCCGTTTCAGGGCCCGCCCCGTCACACCTGACCGCCGCAACTCTTTTCCCGACAGGCATCTGCGGCGCGACAGCGAGCGTGGGCCGGGCAAGGAAGCTGTTGCCTCTCCGCGATTTGCCGCCGATTGGCCCCTGAATTGCCAGCAACGCGACCAGGGGCTAACAGGAACCGGGAACCAGAGCGACCTGAGCCGGCAGTGGGACGAGGAGCATGACCAGCACGTCGTGCAGCGACTGCTGGACCAGATCGAGCACGTCTTCACGCCGCCGACCTGGCAAGCCTTCCGCCGCGTGGTCCTCGATGGGGTCTCTCCCGCGGTGGCAGCGGCAGAGCTGGGCCTGACGAGAACGTCGTCATACTCGCCAGGTTACGGGTGGTGAAGAGGTTACGGGAAGAGGGCCGCGACCTGCTCGACTTAGCGCCGTGATCGCGAAAGTCTGTGCTGGCCGGCGCACTCTCCCTTGTGTGGTATCGACAAACTGGAGGCGCGCCGAGGGCGTCCCCCTGGGCGCTAAGTGCTGAGAGGCTCCTCCATGAACGCGACTACCCCCCACCCCGCGCCGGGACTGCTGGCCGCTTTCGGCAACGGTATGCTCTCCGAGGCCGACACCCCAGCGGTGGCCGCCCACCTGGAAACCTGCGCGAGCTGTCGCCGCATCGCCGCAGCACCTCCTCCGGACAGCTTCATCCGTCTCATCCAGGCAGCCCGGCCAGCAAACGCAGGCGCTGTGGACCCCGACGTGCCGCCGGAGCTGGCGGACCACCCGCGCTACCGTATCGTGCGCGAACTGGGCCACGGCGGCATGGGCGTGGTTTACGAGGCGGAGCACCGGCTGATGGACCGCCGCGTGGCCCTGAAGGTCATCAGCAAGGATCTGGTGGATCGGCCGGAGGTCCTGGCCCGTTTCCACGCCGAGGTCAAGGCGGCTGCCCGGCTCAACCACCCCAATATCGTTCAGCCCTACGACGCCGAACAGGCGGGCGACCTGCACCTGCTGGTCATGGAGTACGTCGAGGGCACCGACCTGGCCCGGTTGGTGCGGCAACAGGGTCCGCTGCCAGTGGGCCAGGCCTGTGGAGGGTGTGCCAGGCGGCGCAGGGCTTGCAGCACGCCCACGAGCAGAAGATGGTGCATCGGGACATCAAGCCGCAGAACCTGATGCTGACGCCGCAGGGGCAGGTGAAGATCCTGGACTTCGGGCTGGCCCGGGTCCGGAGCGAGCGGGGGCCAACTCCCGGGTTGACCAACAGCGAGGCGTTCCTGGGGACGCCGCAGTACGTGGCGCCGGAGCAGGCCCTGGATGCCCACACGGCGGACATCCGGGCCGACATCTACAGCCTGGGGTGTACCCTGTACTGCCTGCTGACGGGCCGGCCGCCGTTCAATGAGGGGACGGCGTTGAAGACGATCATGGCGCATCGGGAGAAGGAGGCGGTGCCACTGCATGAAGTCCGGCGGGAGGTGCCGGAGGCGCTCTCGGCGGTGGTGGCGCGCGTGCTGGCCAAGGACCCAGCGCAGCGCTACCAGACCCCGGCGGAGGTCGTCGAGGCGCTGGCACCCTTCTGCCAGGCGAAGCCGAACCTCGGGCCCAGCGCGACGTTGCCGTATCTTCCGGACGCATCATCTCCCGAATGCACTACCGGCCGCGACCAACTTACGGCCGAACTGCTGACCGTGGGGGTGAACAGCGGCAGCAGGCGGCGGTCGCCCTGGCGGTTCCTGTGGACGGCAGCGGCCCTTGTCGCTGGTCTGGTGGCGGCTGGGATTGCCCTGCTCCTGGTCTGGGGACCGCGCCCCAAGACCGACCCGGAGTCTCGGTTCAATGTCCCGATGGAAACAGTTCGGGCAGCGCCGGCGGCACTGGTGGTGCGGGCCCTGCGGGTGGAGCATTTCGCCTGCCGAGGCGAGACAGCCGTGCCACGCGGCGAGATCGGTGTTCGCTCGTTCAGCACGCGCTATGGCGACCAGCTGCGCGTGCAGGCGGAGCTGTCGGAACCGGCCTCCTGCTTCCTGCTGGCGCTGAACGCCGACGGCAAGGAGCAGCTGTGCTGGCCGGCTGACCCCAAGGTTCCGCCGGAAAGGTGCGAGCGGCTGTCGTACCCGGGGGGTGATCAAGTCTTCAACCTGAACGACGAGGTGCATGGCGGGCTGCAGGCCTTCGTACTGTTGGCATCGCGGCAGCCGCTGCCTGGCTATACCGCGTGGCGGCAGGGACAGCCGCCGCTGCCCTGGAAGCGGCTGCCTCCCGTGGAGGATGTGGTCTGGCGAGGCGAAGGCGAGAGACTCGAATCGGTCCTGCCCGGTGAGGTTCGCGGGGGAGTCAGCGAACTCAAGGGGCTCGGGCCCTTGACCCAAACGGTCCAGCAGCTCAGAGCGGCGGCCGGCATCGAAACCGCCGCGGCGCGAGCATTCCCGGTGTTGCCAAGGGTGCGCGAGTGAAGGCGAGCCCGCGCGATCGACAACAGAACACATCACAGAGGGTTGCCCATGAGATCTTATTGGCGACTGCTGGCATGCGTGGTGCTGAGTCTGGGTGTGGCCGTGGTGAGCCGCGGCGCGGAGGTGCCTCCCTGGAAGCGACTGCTCCAGGGCGAGGACGCGAAGAAAGTTGAGGCCCTCCAGAAACAGATCAACGAGCTGGAAGACGTGGGCAAGTTCGCACAGGCCATCACACCGGCTGAGGAGTGCCTCGCGCTCCGCCGGCGCGTCCAGGGAGACGAGCACTGGCAAACGGGCGACGCCCGGCGCGCCGGGCGGTTGCTGCGACAACTCGCCGACATGCCGGCCGAGAAGCAGCAAAGATACCTCAAAGCCTCTCAAATGCTGTTTCAGGCAATTCAACTGGATCAGACACCCCCCGACTCGGAACGGCTCTACCGTCAGGTGCTCACGATCTTGGAACAAGACCTGGGACCCCAACACCCCTTACCCGCCCTCGTCGATAACGAGCTGGCGAACAACCTGGCAGACCAGGGCCAGTTCACCAAGGCCGAACCGCTGTATCGGCAGGCCTTGGCCATCCGCGAGCAGGTGCTCGGTCCAGGCCACCCCGACACCGCCCAAAGCTACAATAACCTGGGGCATTACTTGCACACCCAGGGTAAGTTCGCCGAGGCGGACAAATCGTATCGCAAGGCCCTTGAGATCCGCGAGCAGGTACTCGGACCAGGGCACCGCGATACCGCCCGAAGTTACAGTAACCTGGCGAGCCTCCTCGACTCCCAGGGCAAGTACCAGGATGCGGAAGCCTTGTTCCGCAAAGCGCTGGCCATCCGCCGGCAGCTGTTGCCGCCCTACCCCCCTGAGATCGCGTCCAGCTACGGCAACCTGGCGGCCAACCAGAGCCGCCAGGGCAAGTACGCCGAGGCCGAGGTTCTGGACCGCCAGGCCCTGAAGATCCGGGAAGAAGTGTTCGGCCGGGTCCACCCGTACACGGCCCTGAGCTACAGCAACCTGGGGCACGACCTGGACACCCAGGGCAAGTACGCCGAGGCCGAGGCGCTGCACCGGCAGGCCCTGGCGATCCGCTTGCAAGTGCGTGGGCCAGGGCACAGCGAGACCGCCGCCAGCTACAACAACCTGGCGGCCAGCCTGGCCGCCCAGGGCAAGTTGGCCGAGGCCCAACGCCTGTACCAAAAGGCGAAGGACGTCTGCACCGCCGCCCTGGGGCCAGGTCATCCGACGGTCGTCCTGATCCTGAACAACCTGGCGTTCAACCTGGCCCAGCAGAGACAGTTCGCTGAGGCCGAAAAGCTCTACCGTGAGGTGCTGGCCCTCCGGCAACAGAAGCTGGGCCCTGACCACGCTGACACGGCCTTCAGCCTCCATAACCTGGCCGGCAACCTGGACAAGCAAGGAAAGTACGACGACGCCGAACGGCTGTATCGCCAGGCCCTGGAGATCCAGGAGAAAGTCCTCGGCCGCCGCCATCCCGATACCCTGGCCACCTACCATAACCTGGCCGGCAACCTGAACGACCAGGGGAAAAACGCCGACGCCGAGGGGTTCTACCGGAAGGCGTTGGCGATCCGCGAACAGGTCCTGGGACCACAGCACCTCGACACCGCTCGCAATTACCACAACCTGGCCTACATCCTCAGCGTGCAGGGGAAGGAGGCCGTGTCGGAGCCGGTCTGGCAGCAAGCAGTCCGGTCCTTCGAGGCTGCTCGCCTCCGCCTGGCCGCCAGCGGTTTCGAGCGCGCCCTGGCGGCCGACATCCAGCCTCACCTGGGCCTCGCCCTGTGCCTGGCCCGGCTGGGGAAAGCGGGCGATGCTGCTCAGGCGGCGGAAGCGAGCCTGGCCCGCGGACTGCTCGACGATCTCAGCCTCCGCGCCGCCCTCTCCCTACCTCCGGACGAAGTCCGGCGTCTGGACCAGCGCGGCGCCCGCCTGGAACAACTCGACCGCCAGCTGCTGCCCCTGCTGACCGCCGACAAGCTGGATGCCTCCGGCCAGCGGCGGCGCGAGGAGTGGCTGCGGGAGCGGTTTGGGCTGCAAGCCGAGATCGACCGCGAGGCCGCCGAGCAGGCCCGCCGCGAGGTCTTCCCCCTGGAGCGCATCCAGCAGGCCTTGCCCGCCGACGCCGCCCTGGTCTTCTGGCTGGATGGGTACACGCGAGGGAAGGTGGCCGAGCGCCGCGGCTGGCACTGGGGCTGCGTGGTGCGGCGGACTGGCCCTCCTGCCTGGGTCCGCCTGAGCGGTAGCGGCCCTGACCGGGCCTGGACCGACGACGATGATCGTCTCACTGGCGACCTGCGTGCCGCCCTGGGCAAGCGCTTGCCGGAGTGGAAGGAACTGGCCCGGCGACTGGACGCCCAGCGGCTGGCGCCCCTGGAGACCCAGCTGGCGGCCCGGGAAGGACTGCCCGCGGTGCGGCAGCTGATCGCCGTGCCGGGCGGTGTAATGGCCGGGGTGCCACTCGAGGCCCTGACCGATCAGTTCAGGGTTAGCTACGCCCCCTCAGGCACGGTGTTGGCGCGGCTGGCGGAGGCCCACCGGCCGCTCCGCGAGCCGTCCCTGTTGGCCCTGGGCGACCCCGCCTTCCAGTTGCCCAGCGCCGCGCCGCCTCCGCCGCCCCCCGAGCATGGCTTGTACTTGCTCCTTGTCTTGCCCGACGGCAACGCCTACAAGGCCGGACTCCGCACTGGCGACGTCCTCCTCCAATACGCCGGGCAGAAGCTCACCCTCTTGGAGGACCTCCGGCCCGCCACCGAGGGCGACAAGGTCTCCGTGACGGTCTGGCGCGACGGCAAGACGCTGGACAACCTGACGGTGGCCCCGGGCAAGCTCGGCGTCTCGATCAGCAAAGACGCCCCCGCAGTGGCCTTGCGCCGGCAGCGGGAACGGGAAGCCCTGGCCGACTCCCGCCGCCGCGAGGACATCAAGCCGCTGCCGGGCACACGCTTCGAGGTCGAGACCATCCGCACCCTTTTCCCCAAAGACGGCAGTGTGGTACTGCTCGGCTCCGACGCCAGCGAGCAACGCCTGGACGAGCTGGTTGCTGCCGACAAGCTGAAAAGCTACCGCGTGCTGCACCTGGCCACGCACGGCCAGATCGATGTGGCCTCCGCCCGCGACTCGGCGCTGCTGCTGGCCCGCGATCAGCTCCCCGATCCACTGGAGCAGGCCAAACGCGGCCGCACGGTCTACGACGGCCGGCTGACCGTGGCGGCCCTGGCGCGCTGGCACCTGGACGCCGACCTGGTGACGCTGTCGGCCTGCGAGACCGGGTTGGGCCGGGCGACGTCGGGCGAGGGTTTTCTGGGTTTCACCCAGGTGCTTTTCGCGGCAGGGGCACGAGCGCTGGTGGTGTCCTTGTGGAAGGTGGACGACACGGCCACGGCGCTGCTGATGACGCGCTTCTACGAGAACCTGCGGGGCGAGCGGGAGGGACTGAAGGGCCCGCTGGGTCGTGGGGCAGCCTTGCGGGAGGCGAAGCTGTGGCTGCGCGACTTGTCGCGGTCGGAGGTAGAGGCGCTGGCGGCGAAGCTGAGCGGCGGCGAGTTGCGCGGCACCCTCAGCGCGCTCAAGCCGCTGGTCAGACCGGAGGAAGTCAAGCCCGCAGGGAAAGAGGAGCGGCCCTACGCCCACCCGTACTACTGGTCCGGGTTTGTGCTGCTGGGCGATGCAGACTAAGCGGCAATCGATAAATGACTTCCAAGGTTGGCGAGCCGCCGG
Organism: Gemmataceae bacterium; assembly: GCA_035266225.1. Taxonomy (GTDB): domain Bacteria; phylum Planctomycetota; class Planctomycetia; order Gemmatales; family Gemmataceae; genus DATFNV01. Next base: position 8,615 of record DATFNV010000047.1, on the reverse strand, counting down.
GCTTGTCCCGGCGGGGATGAACCCCGCCGCTCGCGGAAGTCATTTATCGATTGCCGCTAAGCGGGTGGTGACTCACCCAGTTTCTGGCACACAAGGGGTTACGCCAAGAGACGCAGCTTTTTTGCCCCGCGTCACTTTTTCGCGAAAGTTTTGGCCGGCCGGCGCACTTCCTCTGTAGACAGCGAGCAGTTACCCAGCCCCCAAGCCTGCTCGCATCTCGTGGGAGCGTCGGAGAAGACAGGAGCCTACCTATGTCCCGGTCATTCACCTCCTTGATCAAGCGGTTTCCTTGGTCCCTTGGCATGGGCCATGGGAAGGGATTCACCAGGACGAGGCCGGCACGGACGGCACGCCCGAGCCTGGAAATGCTCGAAACCCGCATGGCCCCCGCCGTCGCCACCCACTTTCTCGTGAGCGGCCTCCCCGCGAGCGTCACGGCGGGTACACTCTTGACCCTGACGGCCACCGCCGAGGACCAGTACGGCAACCTCGACACTACCTGGCCCAAGAACAACAACCTCTCCTTCACCAGCAGTGATCCCCAGGCCGTCCTGCCGGCCAACTACTCCATCTCCCTGAACCACGGTACTGCCACTTTCAAGGCCACGCTCAAGACCGCCGGCAGCCAGACGATCACTGTCAGCGATTTCATCCTTGTTGGTTTTCCTCCCCAAAGCCACAGGATCACGGGCACCAGCAGTCCCAGCGCTGTCAGCCCAGCTCCCGCCGCGAAGTTCGTCGTCAAGGCGCCGAGCGCCTCGTTGGTTGGCACCCCCTATAACTTCACGGTCACGGCCATCGATGCCTACAACAACACGGCCACCGGCTATCGCGACCCCGTCCACTTCACCAGCAGCGACAACCTGGCCGTCCTGCCCGCCAACACCACGCTGACCAGTGGTGCCGGCACCTTTAGCGCCACGCTGGAAACAGACGGCAGCCAGACTCTGACCGTCACCGACACGGTCAATAGCAGCCTCAAGGGTATCAGCAGTCCCATCACCGTCAGCGGCGCCGCCACGCACTTCGTGGTCACCGGCCCAAGCAGTGCCACGGCCGGTACCGCCTGCACCTTCAAGGTCACGGCCGAGGACGCCCTTGGCTACACCGCCGCCGTCTACAGTGGCACAGTCCATTTCGCCAGCAGCGATGCTCAGGCCACCCTCCCGAAAAATGCCACTCTCAGCAACGGCGTGGGGCAATTCACGGTCACGCTGAAGACTGCCGGCAACCAGTCCCTCACCGCAACCGACACTGTCACCAGCAGCCTCACAGGCAAAAGCGCTGCTGTCACCGTCAACCCCGCCGCGGTCTCGAAACTCTCCGTCCACGTCCCTTCCAGTACCACTGCCGGCAGTGCCTTCTCCTGCACGGTCACCGCCCAGGACCCGTACGGCAACACGACCACCAGCTACTCTGGCGGGATCTCCTTCACCAGCAGCGACTCCCAAGCCGTCTTGCCCACCAAAGTGACGCTGACCAGTGGCACCGGTACCTTCCAGGCCACACTGAAGAGCGCCGGTAGCCAGACCATCACCGCCTCCATCCTCGTCAGCCAGTGGCCACTATCCTGGCTCATCACGGGCACTAGCGCTCCCGTCACAGTCAAGCCTGGCCCCGTCGCGAAGTTCCTCGTCCAGGCCCCTGAGGACGGCGCCTGCTGGGTTGGTCACAACTGCACCATCACCGTCACGGCTGAGGATGCCTACGGCAACACGGTCCCCACCTGCCAAGACATGGTTCACTTCACCAGCAGCGACCCCAAGGCCGTCCTGCCCGCCCACGCCACTCTCACCAAAGGCTCGGGGCAATTCCAGATCCTCCTGCAGACCCCGGGCACCCAGACCGTGACCGCCACCGATACGGCCAACTCAGCCATCAGCGGCACCAGCGGTGGGATCACCGTCGGCTACCCCACGCCGGTCACAATCACGACGACGAGTGTGAAATCCGGGCTGGTAAGCTGGGCATACAGCTGGTTCATCCATGCGAGCGGCGGCCTCGGCGCCCTGACCTGGTACGGCGGCGCTCCCGACGGCCTGACCCTCACTACTGGAGGCCTGCTCTACGGCACCCCCCTCCAGGCGGGCCACTTCAACTTCTCGATCACAGTCGCAGACGACTTCGGTGACGACGCCACCCAGGAGTACATCCTCATTATCATGTAAATGGGAGCGAGCGGTAGGGCGTCACGACAGATGTGCCAACTGTCGCGACGCCCCGGGCGCATCTCAGATAGTCCTGTCCGACAAGGAGATACGGCGCGAAACCGTCACGATAACGGGCCTGGTTCAAATCGGGGTGACAGTGGCTGTGGCGGCACGTTTCCAACGTGCCGGTGGGATACGGCACGTTGGAAACGTGCCGCCACAGCCACTGTCACCCGAAACCGCCCGGTATTGAACCATGCCCGATAACGCGCCTCCTCGTCCTGACGCATCAGCCGATACGTCGGATCCTTCATCCATTCCGCCTCGCGCGCCGGCAGCCAGTAGCGGAACGGCGCGTTCTTGTGCCCGGTCCCCTCGCGCCGCAGCAACCGCTCCGCTACCGCTTTTCGCCGTGCTGCTGTCCCCCGGCGCCACCGATGGCAGCCCGTTGGGCCAGTCGTGGTCCGAGCAGGCGGGCCACTTTTCCGTGCGCGGATGACCGGGACGTCCCCAGGGGATGTTAGCGATGTTACCGTGTTTACCGACGCACGCAAGCGGCTGCCCAGGCAGGACTTGCGCCATTCATCCCGGTAACTTCGGGCCACACCACACCACTCCCTGCAGTCCCTCACCCCAAAATCCGCGACGGTCAAGGTTTTCCCTTGCTGATCGGGCGTCGGCCGGCCTATCCTGAACGATGCCCAGGCACAGCCGCCGACCCGCCCGGTTCCCACCCGCCTTACCCTGCCAGGTGTTGCCGATGACGTCTCGCCGCAATTCCCGCTCGCCGTTCTGTCCGTTGTTCGCCGTCGCGGTCGCCCTTCTCCTCGCCGGATTGGTGGGGGAGTCGTCCTTCGCCGACTCCAAGGCACTGCCGAAGGAGGAAATCGACAAGGACCACGCGGCCAAGATGGCCCGGGGACTCGACGTGTTCCAGAAGCACGTCCGGACCGTCCTGGTCGAGAAGTGCCTCAAGTGTCACGGCGGAAAGGCGACCGAGGCCGGCTTCGACCTGAGCGACCGCGACCGCCTCCTCAAGGGCGGCGAGTCGGGGCCGGCGCTGCTGCCCGGCAAGGCCAAGGACAGCCTCCTCTACAAGCTGGTGGCCCACCAGAAAGAGCCCTTCATGCCCCACCAGGGTAAGAAGCTGCCCGAGGACCTTATCGCCCGGATCGCCGAGTGGATCGACTGCGGCGCCCCTTACGACGAGCCGCTGGTGGCGCGGACGCCGAAGGAACCGCTCTGGACGACCAGGGTCGTGCCGGCGTCGGCCAAGGAGCACTGGGCCTTCCGGCCGCTCCGGCGGGTCGAGCCGCCGAAGGTGAAGGATCCGACGTGGTGCCGCACCCCCATCGACCGCTTTCTCCTGGCGAAGATGGAGGTCGCCGGCGTCGCCCCGAACCTGCCGGTGGACCGGGGCCGGCTCATCCGCCGGGCCTACTTCGACCTGGTCGGCCTGCCGCCGGCGCCGGAGGAGGTCGAGGCGTTCGTCAACGATAGGGACCCCGACGCCTACTCAAAGCTGATCGACCGGCTGCTCGGCAGCCAGCACTACGGCGAGCGCTGGGCGCGGCACTGGCTCGACCTGGCGCGCTTCGCCGAGAGCCACGGCTTCGAGCACGACTACGACCGGCCGACCGCCTACCACTACCGCGACTTCGTCATCCGGGCGCTCAACGACGACATGCCCTATGACCGCTTCGTCAAGTGGCAGATCGCCGGCGACGAGTACGCCCCGGACGACCGGGCGGCCCTGGCCGCGACCGGCTTCCTCGCCGCCGGCGTCCACAGCACGCAGATCACCAAGAACGAGGTCGAGCGGCACCGCTACGACGAGATGGACGACCAGCTCGCCACCCTCGGCACCGCCCTGCTCGGCCTGACCGTCGGCTGCGCCCGCTGCCACGACCACAAATTCGACCCCATTCCCCAGCGCGATTACTACCGCCTCCTGGCGACGTTCACCACGACCGTCCGCACCGAGGTCGAGTTGAAGCCGTCTCCCGGATCGCCCGCGCCGCAGGCGGGCGCCAAGCCGGCGCCGGTGAAGGCGCTGATTTGCAGCGAGGGGCTGCCGGCGGTCCGGCTGCACACGCAGGGCGGCGACTTCCTTCCGGAAACGCACTTCCTCCGCCGCGGCGACCCCAACGCCAAGGACGGCGTCGCGACGCAGGGCTTCCTGCAGGTGCTGGAGCCGTCGGCCGCCGCCGAGAAGCGCTGGCAAACGGCGCCTCCCGCCGGCTGGCGCACGTCCTACCGCCGCCGGGCGCTGGCCGAATGGCTGACCGACGTGGACGACGGAGCCGGCCGGTTGCTGGCGCGGGTGATCGTCAACCGGCTATGGCAGCACCACGTGGGCCGCGGCCTCGTCGCCACGCCGAGCGACTTCGGCACCCGCGGCGAGAGGCCGACCCACCCCGAATTGCTCGACTGGCTGGCAAGCGAATTGATCGCCAACGGCTGGCGACTGAAGCCGATTCAGAAGGTCATCATGACCAGCGCCGTCTACCTGGAGGACTCGCGCCCCGACGAGGCGAAGGCGGCCGTGGATCGCGAGGACCGTTTGTTCTGGCGCCGCCCGGCGCGGCGGCTGGAGGGGGAGGTGATCCGCGACTCGCTGCTGGCGGTCGGCGGCGTGCTGGACGAGCGCATGTACGGTCCCGGCACCCTGGACGAGGGGAGTCGGCGGCGCAGCGTCTACTTCACGGTGAAGCGCAGCAAGCTAATCCCGATGCTGGTGGTCTTCGACGCGCCCGAAGCGCTGAGCGGCATCGGCGAACGGCCGACGACGACCATCGCCCCGCAGGCGCTGTACCTGATGAACAACCCGCACGTCCGCGGTTACGCCCGCGGTTTCGCCAGGCGCGTCGCCCCCGACACGAAAACCCCCATTGAGGAGGCCGTGCGGATGGGTTACCGTATGGCGCTAGGTCGGGGTCCGACCACGGCGGAGCTGGCGGACTCGACGGCGTTCGTGAAGTCGCAGGCGGCCGACTACGAGGCGGCGAAGCAGGCCGACGCCCGCGATCTGGCGCTGACGGACTTCTGCCAGACGTTGATGTGCCTGAACGAGTTCGTGTATGTTGATTGAGAGTGACGCGAGGGGCTGACGTGGCCCGAAAGACACTCGTTTTCAAGGTGGCCTCGCCGCTCGGCTATCGCGTCGTGCTGACGCGAAACCGTTGGCGAGAGATCATTCGTTACAAGCATCCCGCCTTGGCCGGACATGAGGCGGCTGTCCGCGAGTGCATCACCGACCCCGAAGTGATCCGCGAGAGCGCCAAGGATCCCGAGATACACCTGTACTACCGCGCGGGCGACCGCGGCCATCTGTGCGTTGTCGTGGGCTGTGAAGATCCGGACGAGCGGTTCGTGGTGACTGCTTATTTCACGAAAAACATCAAGAAGGGGCGAGAACTGTGGACAAAGTAAGGGTCTACTACGATCGCATAGGGAACACCCTGACCGTCTGGTTTGACGATCCGAAGAAGGAGCACATCTGCGAAGAGATCGAAGATGACGTCGTGCTCATGAAGGATCGCGACGGCCGAGTCATCGGGTTGGAACGGCTCAACTATCTCACGAAGAAGCAGCAAGATAATGGGGGGAAGGTGCCGGTCGAGGTCCAGATGATATGACCGGAGCCGGGTCCGGCGCCCGAACTGGCGCTGACGGCCTTCCGCGAAACGTCGAAATGCCTGAACGAGTCCGGGCAGATCGATTGAGGAGATTTCTATGACCTCTATCCTGACCTTGCGCTCTGCCGACGACATCCCGGAGGGGCTCCCCCCATCGCAAGAGCGGTGTCTACGGGCTTACTTCGAGTTGAAGCCGACCATTGACCGAACGTACCCGCGCGGACACTTTGTCGCGTTTTATGACGGACAACTCGCCGGTGACGCTGCCGAGTCCCACGACTTGGCAGCGGCCCTGGATGGCGCCGGCAAGGACTCTCAGAAGGTCCTCATCGTGGAGGCCGGCGCGGAAGAGCTAAGGTACGTCCTCTTTCGTTTCCTTCAGACGATGAGATGACCGCAACACCAACCGGGCCGCGCATGCCGTAGCCGTCCGTGGAGGTAACCGATGAACGTCCCGAAGCTCTTCGCTCCGCCCCACCCCGCCTACGCTTCGCGCCGCCAGTTCCTCGCCCGCGCCGGCGGCGGTTTCGGCCTGCTCGCCCTTTCCGGGTTGCTCCAACAGGATGGCCTCCTCGCCGCGCCGGCGCCGCTCAACCCGCTGGCGCCGAAGGAGCCGCACTTCCCCACCAAGGCGCGCTCCGTCATCTGGCTGTTCATGAACGGCGGGCCGAGCCACGTCGATACCTGGGACTACAAGCCGGCCCTGGCGAAGAGCGACGGCAAGGAGCTGAAGGGCTTCGACAAGGACACCGGCTTCTTCACCGACCAGGTCGGCCCGCTCATGAAGTCGCCCTTCAACTTCGAGCGCCACGGCCGCTGTGGCGCCTGGGTGTCGGAATTGTTTCCGAACATGGCCAGGCACGTCGATAAGATGGCCTTCCTCTACTCGTGCTGGACCGACTCGAACAACCACTCGCCGGCCCTGTTCAAGATCAACACCGGCTTCAGCCGCATGGGCTTCCCCTGCGTCGGCTCCTGGGTGACCTACGGCCTGGGCAGTGAGTCGCAGAGCCTGCCCGCCTTCGTCGTCATGTACGACACCCTCGGCCGCGGCATCCCCAAGGGACACTCGCAGAACTGGGGCGCCGGCTTCCTGCCCAGCATCTACCAGGGCACCGCACTGAAGGCCCAAGGGCTGCCCATCGACGACCTCGCCCGCAGCGGCGACATGAGCGACCGGCAGCAGCGCGCCCAGCTCGACCTGCTGAAGAGGCTCAACCACCGCCGCCTCGAAGAAGGCGTGAGCGAGCCGGAGCTGTCGGCCCGCGTCGAGACGTTCGAGTTGGCCTACCGGATGCAGATGGCCGCGCCGGAGGCCATCGACGTCGGCAAGGAGACGGCCGCCACGCAAAAGCTGTACGGCCTGGACAACAAGAAATGCACGCACTTCGCCAAGCAGTGCCTGATCGCCCGCCGGCTCGTGGAGCGCGGCGTGCGCTTCGTGCAGATCTACAGCGGCGGCATGGACAACCAACTGAGCTGGGACGGCCACAACGACATCGCCGGCAACCACCGCGGCTTCGCCCAGGAAACCGACGTGCCCATCGCCGGGTTGCTGACCGACCTGGCGTCGCGCGGCCTGCTCGACTCGACGCTGGTGATCTGGGGCGGCGAGTTCGGCCGGCTGCCGGTGGCGCAGAAGGGGGCGACGCCCGGCCGCGACCACAACCCGCACGCCTTCACCGTCTGGATGGCCGGTGGCGGCGTCAAGGGCGGCACGCTGCACGGGGCCACCGACGAGGTCGGCCTCAGGGCCGAGGTTGATCGCGTTAGCGTTAACGACCTGCACGCCACCATCCTGCACCTGCTCGGCATGGACCACAAGCGCCTGACCTACCGCTACAACGGCCGCGACTTCCGCCTGACCGACGTGGCCGGCAGCGTGGTCAAGCCGATCCTCGCGTGAGGCGCCCCTGGCCGGCGCCTCCACCGCGGCGGGTCGGGTTCAGGCGCGGGGGCAACCGGGGTACAGGCACGCGGTGGGCCGGGATCGTGAGCGTGCCCGCGGCCGTCAGTCCGTCCTCCGTCGCCTTCATCGTCCGGAATCTTACCTGGCTGGAGAACGCGATAATCAGCGAGTTGGGGAACAGGATGTCTTCGCTGTTCAGGTAGGCAACGATGTCCTGGATGTGTCTCCGGACTTCCCCACGTTGGTAGCCGAGGAGTTTGCCGCCGCCGCTACGGGAGAGCCGGGAGATGTCCGACACCGCGACGATCTCCTCGGCCGTGAGACTGAGGAGAAACAAGGGGTGACTCCGATTCTGCTCCAAGCGCAGTGCGGTCCTCTTGAGCAGGCGCCGTCGCTTCTCAGCCATGCGGCCCTCCTTCCACCCGGCGGTCAGGTCCGCTCGCAGGGGCTCTCCTTCTACAACCCGTTCGCTGACGCTCCCCCGCCGGACCGCGACATCCTCCTCGATCTGCTGCGGGCGGGCGAGCCCTCCGTCGCGCTCGCTCCGGGCTGGGAGACCGCCGTCGCTCAAGGCCTGACGGACCGGGGGGCCGTCCGCCTAACCGCGGCGCCCGCCGACCGCGCGGCGCTCAAGCAGACGCTCCTCCAACTCGCCGCCTCTACCTCCGGGTGCAGTTGCTCGCCGCATTCCGCCGGTGGGCGGACCTTCTCGCGCTTCCCGAACTGCCCGATCTCTTGCGCCTGCGCCGGCCCGCGGCGGTCACCGAGCCTGCTGCGGGCGGTGCGGGAGTACCTTGCCAGCAGGGTGCAATCCCATTCCGTGGTCACGCAGCTGTGCGCTCAGCTGCATGGCTGGATTGACTTTGTGGCGTTGGCGGAGTGATCGGCACATGCGCATTCAACTCGCCGGGCATGTCG
>DATFNV010000046.1:0-29784 GCA_035266225.1 Gemmataceae bacterium | reverse complement strand
CCCCTTTCGTCTTGCGGGCGGGCTTCGGCGTCATCGGTGTGCGGCGCGCCGGCGCGTGCGTCCTTGTCTTCGTCCCCTTGGCCGGCAGTTCGGCGCCGGCGCAATCGGCAAACGCTTCGCAGCGAACGCCAAGGGCCGCGGCCAGCCGGAACACGACTTGCCAGTACGGCTCGCGCTGCCCCTGCTCGTAGTTCCGCAGTGACCCCACGGGCAGGCCGCTCGCGTCGGCGAGCTGCTGCTGCGTCAGCCCTGCCTTCTCCCGCAACTCCCGCAACCGCTCTGCGAACGTGGCCATGAATCGTCCTCCGGGCGCCAGGTCAAGTCATGATACACCGCTTTGAAGTAGTGCGTCAAGGCGGTTAGAAAGATGGTCCGAAACAACCGGACTAACCGCTTTGGTGTAGTATGTAGTTGTACTCAGTGACGCTCGCTCTTTGACAACCCGGCCGGCCCGCGTGCAGCGGGGTTCCGCGAAAGGTAAGCGAAAGCTGCCATCAGACCTGAGTAGCGGCCGGCAGAGGGCTTTTTTTCTCCAGCCCCGCAACTCCAGGAGGCTGGTGGGTCGAGAGCCGCCCATGTGCCCCGTTTGCGGGGTGCCGGAGCGGTCAGAAGTCGGGGATGGCTTGCCCGTCGGCGATGTTGGCAAGGAGCGCCAGGATCTTCGGGTCCGTGGCCAGCGTGAGGGAGCGCACGCTGCCGTCACCCAACAGGAACTGGCAAATCCCCGGGTGATCGCTGCCGAACTGCGGGACCGCACCGGCCCGGGAGTCGGCCAGCGGAAAGTGCGGCCCGGCGGAGCGTGTGGAGCAGACCCAGTAATCGCCGTTGTAGCAGGAGCAGTCCAGGGGGCCTCGGCCGAAGTTGTTGAACTGGACGTGCTTTTCGCCGACGAAGAACGTGTTGCTCAGGCCGTCGCGGATGGTGGCGAACCTGACGACGCCCAGGTTCCGCCCGAACTGGTCGAAAGCGGCCCTGAAGGCCCCGTTGTACGCGCCCGTGCAGTCGGCGCCGTCGCAGTTGTCCGTGCCGGTGCAGGCGGCATAATCGCCCAGCGCCCCGGGGACGTGAGGGCCCAGGGGGGGGTCGTCGTTCTGATCGCCCGAAATACTGACCCGAGGCGCGGTCTGCGCGTCACGGCGCGAGGGGCAAAAATACCCCGGGACGGAGGTCGTGCGGGCAACGTCGGACTGGTTGTAGTAGGTCTGGGACAGGTCCCACTGCTGGTAGAGGGGGCGCTGCTCGAGGTACGGGAGAATCAACACCGCCCAGGTGGCGTGCAAGTCGCTGAGCCGGCTGGGGGGCAGCCGGTTATTGTCCCCGTGGTACATGTGCAGGGCCAGCCCGATCTGCTTGAGGTTGTTCTGGCACTGCGAGCGAGCGCTGGCCTCGCGGACTTTCTGGACGGCGGGTATCAGGAGACCCACGAGGACGCCGATGATGGCGATCACGACCACCAGCTCCACCAGCGTGAAGCCGAGACAGCACTGTCGGCGAGCGGCCCCGAGGCTGGTAGGGACCGGGAGACGTCCGCGTCTTTCGCCCTGGAGCAACATGAGTGTCCCTTTCCCCTGCTCAGGAGTCTCTCCCGCTGGTGGGCAAGGCATCACCGGATGCGGCCCACTATCCCTCCCCGGATTGCCCCTGTCAAGGAGAAACCCCCTCGGCGCTCACAACGCCCTCTGACCGTGTCTCGCCTCGCTCGCGGTGTCCGGCGCGGTGACCGGGGGGCCGGCGGAAGAAAGGGCTCTTCCGCCGGGGCTTTTCCTTGACCGGGGCGACCGGGGGGCGTAGGCTGCCTGAAGAGTCACCTCTGCATTACCTCCCACGGCCGAAGGGGGTGTGTCGTGGCCAATCCGAAGTATTACAGTGCGGGCAACGTCCCGTCGGCCTGGGTCATCGTCCTTGTGGCGGCCCTCCTGATCTTGCTGCCGGCCCTCTTCTGCGGCGGCATCCTGCTGATGTCGTCCCACGGAACGTCGCCGACGGCCCCAAAACAGCAAGAGCCCGCCCCCAAACGCCCAGAACTCGCCCCCTGACGGCACAACGTCGTGGCCGTCCGCCGTACCGTCAGCGACCGCCTCCCGCCTCACGAAGGCGTCTCCGACGACGTCGCCCGCGCTGCCACAGGGCGTCTCTTTCAAGTCGGCGGCCGGTTCACGCCGAATACCGCGGGCGGGCGCAGGATGGGGCGGACAGTCAGGATCCGATCACCTGCCCAGGAGGCCCTGTATGCCAATCCGTCCCGTGCGACTGGCCCTGCTGATCGCCCTGACCGCGGCCGCCCTCGGCTGCTCCGGAAAGGCGAATACGAACTCCTCAGCCCCCGGCCAGAACCCACCTGCTGCCGCGGTCAGGATCGAACTCTCGAACCCGCAAGCCTCCCTCGTGACCGGGAACGTCGGCGGGCAGAACGTTCCCGCCTACAGCTGGAAGGTAACATACCGGTTCACCCAGGGGCAGCCGGAGCCGGGCATGTGGTACATGTGCAAGGTGGAGGACGGGACGGGCGTTTCGCTGCTGGAAGTCCAGGGGAAAGACTTGAAGCCGGAGGGAGTGTTCGAGAAGGCGGACAACGCGATCCTCAAAAGCGCGCCTAACCCGGATTATTCATGCCGACGAGGGAAGAACTGCGCGAATGGATGTAAGACATTGGAGCCTCAAGGCTTCCGGGTTTGCCGGTGGGTAGTGGGTCGAAGCAGAGTGTGAGGCCGCGGATGCCTACCGGGTACGCTACCAAGTCGTGGTTGTCCAGCGCTTCAGAGAAGCACCTGCCGGCCAGCCGGTTCCCGCAACTACCACCCCCCGGCAAGCGGGCATCCCCCTTTCTCACTATCATGCAGGTCGGACAGTTCGCCAGAGGGTGAGGACGACCGGCGGTTCCAACTCCGACCCCAGAAGTTAGCACCGCTTACGGGCAACGATTGTCCCCGGTTAGAAGCGGAGTTCCAGCCCGAAGCTGATGCCCTGGGCCCAGACCTCGGTGCGGTTGAACAGCGGTTGCGGCGACGCGGGTCCGGCCAGCACGCCGCCGGTGCCGCCGAAGCCCGCGCTCTGCGTCGGATTGATGTTGCGGTCGATCTGGTCGCCCGGCCGAACCACGCGGTTCCAGTACAGGCAATCGTAACCCACGAACCCGCTCAGCCAGGAGGTGAGCTGGTAGCCGACCTTCAACTCCACCGCGGGGATGACCGTGAATTCAGCCGCCCGGCTGCGCCCCATGTTCGAGGGCAAGGCGAAGGTGCCGCCGGGGAAGGTGCCGGGGGTCGGGGCCGTGCCGCCGGCCAGGGCCGTCTGCGTGGTGACGCCACCGACACCGACCACCTGATGAGTCTCACCCAGGGCGACCTTGGCCGTCAGCTCGCCGGTGAACCCACCCCAGGCCCCCGACAGGCGGGCGCCCAGCTGGCCGCCGTAAAACTGGTTCTGCGTGGCGAAGCGGTCACTGGCCACCGTGGTGTTGAGCAAGACCAGGTCCGTCGATGGGTTGACAATGTCCAGCGATTCGCTGAGGCTCACGAAGCGGAAGCCACCGAGCAAGCTCAGTTGCACGGAGTCATCGCCCCAGACCCGGGCCAGGCCGTTGGCCTCGGCGCCCCACAGGCGCAGCGCATTGGTGATCGCGACCGCACCGGCAAAGCCCTGCAGCGGGTCCGCGATCAACAGCGCCCTCTCGGCGCCATCGACCACGTTGAACACCGCGAAATACAGCGGCGGGTTGCCCGTGGGGTCCGAGGCGGCCCCGAACTGATTCTGGCGATGCTCTAGCAAGAACCCACTGCCCTCGAAGCCGATGGTCCGTTCGTCGTCGAGCCAGGCTCCCGCGGTCAGGCGCAGGCCGGAGAAGGTGCCCAGGTCTACGGGCGAGTTGCCGAACAGGACCCGGGTGCCCGGTTGGCCGAGGGCGCCCGCGATGGGCACGCCCGTCCCGAAGCCGACGTTAGGGTCACCCGTCGTCACCAGGGGCACCGGGATGGGCGCGTCCTTCACCCACCACAACAGGTGCTCGCCCCGCGCCCAGAAGCGGGGCGGCGGCTCGGAGGGATGGCCGCACCACAAGTCGCAAAACGAGCCGTCGCCGGCCGCGAGGGTGGGCGCGTGGTCGGCCGGCAGGTCCAGCGGAGGGGACGGGGCCTCGGCGGCGACGGGCAACTGCTGAGCGCAGAGTCGCACCGCGCCCAGAAGCCACGTTCCAAAGACGCACAGCAGAACTCGACGCATGGACGGCCTCCTCGACACTGCTTCCCAGTGGCTGCCCGGGTCGAATCCTGCTCCGCGACGCTGCCGCGTGCCGCCGCCGGCATGGCCACAACGCTAGTGATCGGGGCCGGCGTGGAATGCCGTCCAGCGATTTCGCGGTCACCCGTTCACTGCGCCGACAAAAGGGGCCATCTGCCCCAATCCTGCCGGCCTTTCCGCCGCGCTACGCCATTTCGATCGGCCCCATCGGGCCTTGCCGGTCATTCACGGCCGACCGAATGATGCCTAACTTCCTTCCGCCCGGCAGAGAGGGCCGAAAATCTTCTGCAAACCGCCCGCTTGTCCCTTATCGCGTCATCATCCGCTGATTATACTGGACAGCTATCCAACAATCTCGGGACGACCATGCACTCGATGGGGCCGAGGGCCAGTCGCGTTCCTTCTACTTGTCGTGGTGACCATGCTGAATTGGCGTTGGCAGCGCGTGCGCTGGTTTCGCAGTCTGTTCGCCCCGGGGCGGACGATTCGGTACAAACCGCGCCGCACCGTCCGGCCGTGGCTCGAAGCGCTGGAGAACCGCTGGCTTCCCGCACCAATGACGTTCACCGTCACTGACACCAGCGACGCCAGCGCCAATTCCCTGCGCGCTGCCATCACCGCCAGCAACGCCAACGCCCCCGGGGCGGGGATGTTCAACACGATCGACTTCGCTATCGGCTCCGGCGTCCAGACGATCAGCCTGTTGTCGGCCCTGCCGGCGATCACGCAGCCAGTGGACATCCTGGGCTTCACCGAGGGCGGTGCCGGCTACAGCGGCCCGCCGTTGGTGGTCCTCAACGGCGCCAGCGCTGGTTCCAGCAGCAACGGCCTGGACTTCGCGGCCGGCAGTAACGGCAGCGAGGTGCAGGGACTGGTGATCCAGGAGTTCGGGAAAGACGGCATCCTCCTGACCGGGACGAACGACAACCTGATTGTCGGCAACTTTGTCGGCACCGACATCACTGGCACCGCCAAGCTGGGCAACACCACCGACGGCGTGGGCATCTTCTTCGGCGCGACGGGGAACACGGTGGGCGGCACGGCCTCGGGCGCCGCCAACGTCATCTCCGGCAACGGCATCAACGGCGTGGACATCGTCAGCGCCGGCACGTCGGGCAACGTGGTGCTGGGCAACCGGATCGGCACCGACATCACTGGCACGGCCCAGCTGGGCAACACCCTCGACGGCGTGAGCATCGTCAACGGCGCGACGGGGAACACGGTGGGCGGCACGGCCTCGGGCGCCGCCAACGTCATCGCCTTTAACGCCAAGGGCGTTGTCCTCAGCGGGACTACCAGCGTACAGAACTCCCTCCTGGGCAACAGCATCTTCGGCAACACCGGCCCGGGCATCGACCTGGGCAACCCGCCTGCCAACCACGGCCAAAAGGCCCCCCTGCTGACCTCGCTGAGCACGACCTCGTCCAGCACGACCGTCAAGGGCAGCCTGACTTCCAGCCCGGGGACCTACCGCGTCGAGTTCTTCGCCAGCCCGGCCAGTGTGCCGATCTTGCAAGGCAAGACCTTCCTGGGTTTCGCCAACGTGACCGTGCCCGCCGGCGGCACGATGGCCTTCACCGCCTCCGGCCTGGCCGCCCTGCCGGCCGGCAGCCTGTGGACGGCAACCGCCACCAACACCAGCAGCGGCGCGTTGCACGGCGACACCTCCGCGTTCAGCCAGGCGGCGTCGCTCACGCTGGTGGTGAGCGCCAGTCCGTCCACGATCCCCTTCGGCAGCAGCCAGGCGATCGCGCTAACCGCCCAGGTGCTGAGCGGTGGGACGCCGGTCAATCGCGGCGTGGTGACCTTCACCATCGTACCGGCCGCGGGCGGCGCCCCGATCGGCACCCTCAGGGCCGCGGTCAGCAACGGGACGGCGAAGGCGCAGTTCGTAATCCCGGCGGGGACGAAACCGGGCAGTTACAAGATCGTGGGTGTCTACCACGACAGCAGCGGCTTCTTCCCCGACCTGACGGCGACCAGCGGCACGGACCTGGCCTACGGTGGCAACCGCCGTCGCTGGTAAGCCGTTCTTTACCCCGCAGGGGTTGCATATCACAGCCGTGGGTCGCGCAGCGCACCCACGGGGACCGGGCGGGTGGCGGCGATGTCTACCCCGCAGGGGTTGCATATCGCAGCCGTGGGTCGCGCAGCGCACCCACGGGGATCGGGCGGGTGGCGGCGATGTCTACCCCGCAGGGGTTGCATATCACAGGTCGCGCAGCGCACCCGGGGGGACCGACACGCACCCACGGTCACTCGGCCCTCCCCACCCGTACCTACCCCGAAGGGGTTGAATAACGGGGATCCTCCGCGCGTCCCGCCGGTTATACAACCCCTGCGGGGTAGACATTACCCCCGCACCGCTGGGCACCGTGGGTGCGCTGCGCGACCCACGGCTGTGATATGCAACCCCTGCGGGGTAAATCCCGAATACACCGCCGACGGAACCGGCGTGCCTCGACACCGTGGGTGCTACGCGACCCACGGCTGCGATATGCAACCCCTTCGGGGTAAAAAAGGTAGGCCAGCAGCCGGTGTTCCTGGACCCAGGCGCGGGCGGCGGCCGTCAGTCGTTGCCGCAGGGCCTCGTCGCGCAAGAGCTTTCGCAGCCGGTCCTCGAACTCCTCCGGCGAACGGTAGTGCAGGCCGGTGACGCCATCGACCAGGCTCTCCTGATACACCGTGGGACTGGCGAGGACGGCCACCCCGTGGCCGGCACATTCCACGAACTTCAGATCGGACTTGTTCAAGTTGAACGCGGTCGGCAGCAGCGGCAGGGCCACGTGACTGGCGCGCAGGATGTGGACGTAACGCTCGTAGGGGCCGAGCGGCTCGAACGTCTTGAAGGGCGTTTGCAGGGCCTCGAAGAACGCCTGGTCGTGGATGGCGCGGACCACTACGCGCTGCCCCTCGTCGACCAGGACGCCGCTGCCACAGCCGACCTCAACGATCAGCCGGGCGTCGCGGGGCAGCAGGCGCAGGAGATCGGGATTGATCCGACCGTAGTAGTCAGGCGTCGGGCAGGGAAACACAAGGGCAGCCTCCGCGGGGAAAGCCGCGCTCGCCTTGAAGCCGGGGTGAAGTACACTGGACGATTATTTCCTAACGCGGCTGTCGCCGCAACTAGGGAAGGCGAGGTTCCCATGAGCGAGAACGCGCAGCCCACTCTCCCGCCTGCCGGTGAGGGCTCGGCCGATTCCCAGGTGCGCAGCGTTCATTCCACCTCCTTCCCGCCGCTGTTGCGCCAGCTGGGCATCTCCCTGCTCGTCAGCACCTACCAGGCGGGCAAGTTGCTGATCGTTCGCCCCGACGGCGACGTGCTGGACGTGCTGTGCCGCGATTTCGTGTCGCCGATGGGCCTGGTCGAGCGCCAGGGAGAACTGGTGATCGGCACACGCCACCACGTCTGGGAGTACGTCAATCATCCCGACGTCGTCCCCACCCTGACGCCGCCCGGCCGCTACGACGCCTGTTATCTGCCGTGCAAGGCCCTGGTGACCGGCGACATCCAGATCCACGAAATGGCCTGGGCCGGTCCAGAATTGTGGATCGTCAACACTCGTTTCTCCTGCCTGTGTACTCTGGACGGCCAACACAGCTTCGTGCCCCGCTGGCGGCCGCCGTTCGTCACCGCCCTGGCCGCCGAGGACCGCTGCCACCTCAATGGCCTGGGCGTCCGCGATGGCCAGGTGCGCTACGTTACCTGCCTGGGCCAAACGGACGACCCGGCGGGCTGGCGGGCCAACAAGGCGCGGGGCGGCTGCTTGCTGGAGGTAAACTCGGGAGCGGTGCTGGCCCGGGGCTTGTCGATGCCGCATTCGCCGCGCTGGCACCAGGGCCGGCTCTGGGTGCTGGAATCGGGCGATGGCAGCCTGGCGGTAGTCGAGGAACGAACCGGCCGCTGGGAGGCAGTCGCCCGTCTGCCCGGCTTCACGCGCGGGCTGGACTTCTTCGGCGGAATCGCCTTCATCGGCCTGTCGCAGGTGCGCGAGTCGGCCGTCTTCAGCGGCATCCCCATCACCCAGAGGCCGGAGCAGCGCGTCTGCGGCGTCTGGGCGGTCGATCTGGTCACGGGACAGACCCTGGCCTTCTTGCGCTTCGAGGCCGGCGTCCAGGAGATCTTTGCCGTTCAGGTCTTGCCCGGCCAATGCTTTCCCGAGCTAATCACGGACGACCCCGCGGTGATCGGCAACTCGTTCCTGGTACCGCGGTCATGATGGGCGCCCAGTCCGTTCGGGAGACGGGTTGGCCCAGCCGCCGGCTGGCGCAGCTCGTCATAGACGAGGGGCAAGGGCTGCGCCGCGACGTGGGGGGTCACTTTGCTCGATGGCGGATAGAATGCGCGACCGGCACTCATAGGCGACAACGAATGGCTTGAAGGTCCCCGCGGGACGTATTGGCCCAATTCCTGGAGGGAGTTCCGGAATCCTTGGCCAGCCTGCGCGTCGAACCTGGGGGCCGACAGATCTCGCTTCCTCCCTGGGAGACAGCTGATGAGTATGCCAGTCGCGTGGCCACAAATCCTCGACTTCTTCGGCACGCCATTGGTGATCGAGCCGTCGCAGGGCCAACTCTCCAGCGACGCCGGACTGCTGCCCATCCGCCAGTTCGACCAGCGCATCAGGCTCACCCAGGCCTTCGCCGACGCCCTCGACGACCCCCGCGACCCGGAGCTGACCGAGCACACCTTCCTGGAGATGGTCCGTTCCCGGGTCTACGGCATCCTCGCTGGCTACGAGGACCAAAACGACCACGACACCCTCCGCGCCGACCCCGTCTTCAAGCTCGTCGCCGACCGCTCCCCCGAGGATACGGACCTGGCCAGCCAGCCGACGCTGTCGCGCTTCGAGAACACCATCTCGATCAAGTCCCTCAAGCGGCTGCGTGACGTCTTCCTCGACCAGTTCATCGCCTCTTTCGACACCCCGCCGTGCCACCTGATCTTCGACCTGGACGCCGTCGATGACCCGGCCCACGGCCACCAGCAGTTGACCTTCTGGCACGCCTACTACGACCAGAACCAGTACCTGCCGCTTGTCATCACCTGCGCGGACAACGACCAGTTCGTGATGGTCTCCCTGCGGCACGGCAGCGCCCACGCCGCTCTGGGGGCCGATGACGATGTGGCCTACCTGGTGACCCGCCTGCGCCGGGTTTGGCCCGACGTTGTTCTGCACTTCCGTGGGGACTGTGCCTTCGGCATTCCGGACATGTACGACGTGTGCGAGCGGTTCAGGGTCTACTACACCTTTGGCCTCACCGCCAACGCGGTCGTTCAACGGGAAACCGAGGGCCTGCTGGCCGAGGCGGTGGCGGCTTACGAGCGAGAGCGTCTTGCTGCCCGGCAACAGGAGCCAGCGCGGCTGGCGGTGCCGTCGCGTTTATTCACGGGCTTCTGGTATCAGGCGGGGACGTGGCCACAGCCGCGCTGGGTCGTGGCCAAGGCGGAGGCCAACGCCGAAGGGAGCAACCGGCGCTGCGTCGTGACCAACCGCCCCGGGGCGGTAATCCTGCCGGGGGCGACCTACGATGACTACGCGTTGCGCGGCGAAAGCGAAAACCGTAATAAGGAGTTCAAATGTGATCTGGCGATGGATCGACTGAGTGACCACCGCTTCATGGCCAACTACTTCCGGCTGTACCTGCACGCGGCGGCGATGAACCTGCTGGTGCGGCTGCGACGGTTCATCGCGGAGCCGTTGCCGCCCCTGACACCCCAGGTCGAGACGGCTCCGCCGACCAGCCAGGTAGGCGAAGTTGCTCCTCCGGCCGCCGAGCCGTGTGTGCCGGTGGAGGCGCTGACGGGGGCGGCGCGGCAGCGTCACTTCCGGCAGCGGCGGCAGCGCGACCCGCTCGGGGAGGGCCACCCCTGCACCTGGCGGACGCTGCTCATCAAGGTGGCGGCGGAAGTCATCGTCCGGACCCGGCGGATCGTGGTACGGCTGTCATCGAGCTGGCCGCATCTCGGCTGGTATCTGCGCGTGTGCGAGCGCTTGGGCAATCCCCTGCCGACTCCTGTTCCGGACCCCTCCGGCTAACCTTTCGGACAACCCGTCGCAGTGCCTTCCCCGCGTGGGGGTAAGGGGGCAGTGTGCCCACAGGGGCGATCCCGGCCGAAGTGCCCCAACCCACCGGCTGGAGGCCCACAGCCGGCAGCCGCGCAGTGAAGGCTTTGAATAATCCGGGTTAAGACGCTCACGATGTCCGTCCTGCGCGGCACCGCCAAGGGGGCGTACCGCGACACAATCTCCAACGAGATCACCTGCCCCGTAAAATAGTGCGCCGCGGAGGCGCGGCCACCTCCCAGCGCGCGGCGCCGGTCGTCGGCCGCTGCGGTCGGGAGATGTAACCGTCTCCTTCACGCTGCGCCGATGCGGTCACCGATTCCGGCATCGGGCCAGATGCACCCTCGCCGACGCTCTCCGCGACGACGTGCTGATCGACGTGTCCGCAACGGCGAAGGAGGCGGGCTTCAAGTACCCCGTGGCGCTGACGGCCGCCGCGTGGGCGAAGTGCGTCACGGTCCCGCCCGGCGTGGTCTGCCAGGACGAGGCGGGCCGGTTGTGGGACGTGCTGACGATGCTGCGTTTTGCCATCCGCGGGAGCAACGGCAGCGGGCGCGTCGTGGCGTTCGCGCTTCACGTCCGCAACGACAGTCGTCGTCGGCGAGGTTGGTCGCGGGGGACTGGACGGCCTCGTTGTAGTCCTGGGACAGTGGCCAGCCGCCGACATGGGCAAAAGGGAAGGGGGACTCAGCCGGTGCGATTGACCGCTCGCATTCCTGCCGTGGTGATTACCTCGCCCTGTCTCTCGCCGTCCAGCAAGCGGGTCAGCCCCATGCGACGGGTCCGCGTTAGCAGCCCGTTGAAAAAGGCATCCAGAAGCTGAAGCTCGACCAATCATGCTCGCAGGAAATTCACTTGAGCTTGAGCTTTGGAACGACTTTTTCAACGGGCTGCTAGGCAGCGGCCGACGCTGCGTGGGGATAGGCCAGTCGTCACCTCGATATCGACTTGGAGCATCGCCAGGGGGGCTCTGTCGCGGAGGGCGGCGAGGACTTCGCGGTCAGGCTCGGTGAGTCCTGGCGACGGCCGCGAGCGTTGATCGAGGGCGGCGAGAACGAGGGGGTCGTCGGTGAATCGTGCCCACTTCGTTTGCAGGTTCATCACTGTGCATGACGGCGGGTCGTCCGCCGTGTGAAACTCGACTATCTATTTCGGGCGGAACGTGCGTTCCATGGGAACTCCGGGCCGCTTGCGGCTTCGCAGCTATTGCGAAGCCGCAAGCGGCTGTGTCGGCGAATTGCTGTTAGCCGGACGGCGAAAGCTCGTCATTTCTTGTCAGCGAGCCTTCCCGCCGCAATCCCGGGCGCGCTTTGTAACGTCTTTGAGATTGTACGGTTTGTACTTGCCAGCCGGGCGGCGGTTGTGGGAGAATTCCCCGTTACGTTTGAGTCGGAGTTCTCGGACGCCGCAGCACAATCGATCATGGGGGAAGCACACCAATGGGGTGGAGCATGCGCCGAGCCTTGGTGATGGTCGCGGGGGTCGTTTTCCTGGCCGCCTTCGCCTTTCTGGCCAGTGACGTCGCGCAGGGACAAAAGGTGAGACTGCCGCCGGGCGCCGGCCCGGTCGCCCCGCCCGGCACGACCCCGCCCGGCGTCGTCGATCTCGCCGACAAGGGCCGGTTGACTCTGCCCACCGACCCGAAGCTCAAGGCCAAGCTCAAGGCCGCCAAGGAGTACATCGAGAGCGAGGAGTGGAGAATTGTTGCCGAGACCGTGCAGGGGCTCCTCGACCTGCCCGAGGACGTCTTCGTGCAAATGCCGGTCAAGCAGGCGGACGGCAAGGAGGTCGAAACCCTTGTCGGCATCCGCATCGCCGCCAACCGCCTGCTCGCCAGCGTGCCCCGCGGCAAGCCCGGCGTCGGCCTCGACGTCTACGACTCCATCCACGGGCCCAGCGCCAAGAAGTTGCTCGCCGACGCCATCGCCGACAGCGACAAGCAGAAGTTCGCCGAGGTCGCCCAGCGCTTCCTCTGGACCGAAGCCGGCGCCGAGGCCGCCGAGCGCCTCGCCACCATCCTCATGGACCGTGGCGACTTCACCGCCGCCGCCCAGGCCTTCGACCGCCTCATCCAGCGCGACGGCGTCGAGAAGCTCGAGCCGCTCACGCTCTACAAGGCCGCCATTGCTTTCCACAAGGGAAACACCAAGGAAGACAAGGACAACAAGGATAAGGTTTGGAAGCAACTTCAGGCCAAGTCGCCGGAGGGCTTCAGTGCCGGCGGCCAGACCGTCACCCTGGAGGACGCCGAGAAGTACCTCGACCGCATCCGTGGCGGCGTCAACAACTTCATCTACGATTGGCCGATGGTCGGCGGCAATCCCAGCCGTAGCGGCCAGGGCGTCGGCGATACCGCCTTCATGCAGCCCTTGTGGAAGACCACCCTGTTCTCCGGCGACACCAGTCCGATCAAGGCGTGGATCGACGGCAACGAGGGTGGTGCCGTCCGCCGCCTGGAGAACAAGGGCGAGGCGGTCATCCCCGCCTTCGCCCCCGTCACCGCCACCGTCACCACCGCCGACGGCAAACAGAAGACCCTCCTCGTCTACCGCAGCTACGAGGGCGTCGCCGCCATCGGGCTGAAGACCGGCAAGCGCGAGTGGATATCGTACTCGCCGTGGAGCCTGGAGCGGATGCACAAGGACGGCCAGAAGCAGCCGGCCCTCACCGCGTGGGTCGGCCAATTCAAGGACCAGTACAGCAAACCCAGCGCGCTGCTGGAGAACTCCACGGTCGGCACCTTGAGCAGCGACGGTCAGCGCGCCTACGTCGTCGATGACCTGCAACTCCCGCCGTTCCCCCCCATGCAGCAGTTTAACCAATGGGGCGGCGGCATGCCGGGGGGAGGCACGGGCGCTTACAACCAGTGGGTCAACCCCGGCGTGCAGGCCAACACCCTGCAAGCCATCAGCATCGGCAGCGGCAAACTCTACTGGCTGCTCGGCGGTCCCAAGGCCACTGGTGACGATGACCGTCCGTTCGCCCTCAAGCAGGACTTCCGCGACACGCACTTCCTTGGTGCCCCGCTGTGCCTGGGCGGCAAACTGTATTTCCTCAACGAGAAGAACCAGGAGATCCGCCTGATCTGCCTCGACACCGGCAAGCTGCCCGCCAAGGATCCGCAGCAGAAGGACCTCGACGACGCCATCGTCTGGGTGCAGAAGCTCGGCACCGCCAAGGAGAAGATCCTCGTCGATTACAACCGGCGCACCAACGCCACCCACATCGCCTACGGCGAAGGCATCCTGGTGTGCCCGACCAACGCCGGCGTCATCCTCGGCGTGGACCTGCTGACGCACAGCCTCGTCTGGGCGCACGCCTACAGCGACGCCCCGGCGCCGCAGGTGCAACCCGAGTACGGCGGACGCTTCCGGGGGATGCCGCCCGGCATGGCGGGCAACCCCAACGCGGTGATCTCCTCCGACTGGAAGGCCGCCCCGCCGATCATCGCCGACGGCAAGGTGGTCTTCACCGCCCCCGACGGCCCCGAGCTGCGCTGCCTCAACCTCCGCAACGGCGCTCAGATCTGGGGCCTGAAGCGCAGCGAGGGCGACGTCTACCTCGCCGGCGTCTACTCCGGCAAGGTGGTCATCGTCGGCAAGAAGGACGTCCGCGCCCTGAGCCTCGATGACGCCCGCGAGGTGTGGCGCGTGCCGACCGGCATGCCGTCCGGCCGCGGCGTCGCCAGCGACAACGTCTACTACCTGCCGCTCAAGGAGGCCCTCTTCTCCGACAAGGAAAAGGGGCCCGGCATCTTCGCCATCGACATCGAGCACGGCAAGATCGTCGCCCAGACACGCTCCAAGAAGAATCGGGAGGGCGCCCTCGAGGTGCCCGGCAACCTGACCTTCTTCGACGGACAGGTCATCTCCCAGAGCGTCACCGACATCGTCGCCTACCCGCAACTCAAGGTCAAACTCGAACTGATGAACGAGTTGCTGGCCAAGAACGCCAGCGACCCGCAGGGGCTCTTCGAGCGCGGCGAACTGCGCCTGGACAAGGGCGAACTGGCCGGCGCCGTCGAGGACCTGCACGCGGCGCTGAACAACAAACCCTCGGACGAGCTGAAGCCCAGGGCCGAGGCCAAGCTGTTCGACGCCATGACCGAACTGCTCCAGCGCGACTTCAACAACGGCGAGAAGTACCTCAAGGAGTACGAAACGCTGTGCCTCGTCACGCTGCCCAATGCGGACGAGGCGAAGAAGGAGACGCAGCGGCGCCGGGCCAACTTCCTGTGCCTGGTGGCCAAGGGCCGCGAGGCCCAGGGTAAGCTCGGCGAGGCCCTGCAGAGCTACCTGAATTTCGGCTCGCTGCCTACGGCCCAGGACGAGTTGCTCAGCGTCGTCGATGAGCCGGCGGTGAAGACCAAGGCGAGCGTCTGGGCCCAGGGCCGCATCAAGGCCATGATCGACCGCGCCACCCCCGAGCAGCGCAAGCCCCTCGAACAGGTCATCGCCGACGAGTGGAACAAGGTGAAGGACAGCGGCGACCTCGAACAACTGCGCCACTTCGTCGAGATGTTCGGCTCGACGGCAGCCATCGGCAAGGAGGGGCGGCTCTACCTCGCCGAGCGCCTCATGGAGCGCGAGGGTAACGCCGCGCTGCTCGACGCCGAACTCCAGTTCAGCCAGCTGGCCAACGACGACGATCCGGCCTTCGTCGCCCGCGCCCTCGACGGGCTGGCGCGCCTCATGACGCGCAAAGGTGTGCTCGAGGACGCCTTCCAGTACTACAAGGCCCTCAAGGTTCGCTTCCCCAACACCCCGGTGCGCGACGGCAAGACCGGCACGCAACTCCTCGAGGAACTCGCGACCGACAAGCGCTTCCTCATGTACATGGACGAGGCGGGTGACGTGGTCGGCAAATCGCGGTTCAAGGGGAACATGGAGCGCGACAAGAACTTCAACCCCGATTCGCAGCACCAGATCTACACCTTCGACCCGATCAACGAGCCGCTGCCGTCGCTGAGGCAGCACCGCTTCGGGGTCAATCCCGGCACCAATCAGCTCAAGTTGCTGGACCGCCGCACCGGCAAGGAGTTGCTCACCGAGCCGGTGAACGAGAATTTCTCCTGGTTCCTGAACCCGGCCATGGTGATGAACCCGGGCTTCGGCATGGTCGTCCAGAACCCGGCGGCGACGAACCGCTTCGGCTACCACTCGGTGGGCCACCTGATCGTCGCCAACCTCGGCCAGTACCTGGTGGCCGTCGATACCATCACCCACAAGCGCCTGTGGCAGAAGAACCTCTTTGGCGCGTACAGCCCGGGCGGCGGCAACCAAACCCCGCACTATGACGCGGCCGAGGAAAGCCTGCAGATGTACTTCACCGACGGCACCTACATGGCCATCGCCCAGGGCGGGCCGGTCGAGGCGACCTACGTCTGTGTGCTCACGCGTGAGGGCCTGGAGGCGCTCGACCCGCTCACGGGCAAGACCCTGTGGACCCGCAACGACGTCTCGACGCGCTGCCGCCTGTTCGGCGACGCCAATCACATCTACCTCGTCGAGCTGAACAACGCCAGTCCCCCCGTCCCCAGCACGACGCGGGCCTTCCGGGCGCAGGACGGCGCCTCGGTGGTCGTTCCCAACTTCGCCGCCCTCTATCAGAAGAAGTTGCGCATCATCGGCCGCGAGATGCTCGTCGCCGACACCCTGCCCGGCGGCGGCCTGGCCCTGCGGCTGTACGACGTCCACACCGGCAAGGACCTGTGGTCGCAGAACTTCCCGGCGAACACGACGGTGCTGCACTCGCAGGACCCGGACCTGGCCGGCGTCATCGCCCCCGACGGCCGCGTCACCGGCGTCAGCCTCAGCCGGCGCAAGGTCGTGCTCGGCGGCATCGTGGACGTGGCCCACCTGAAGAACCTGCGGCAGGCCCATTTACTGGCCGACGCCCAGTTCGTCTACGTCATGTTCCACACCCAGGACCCGGCGAACCCGACGGAGCCCTGGGCGAACCTACAGTCCAACAGCGGCCTGCGGGGGATCACCGTCAACGGCGAGGTTTACGCCTTCAACCGCCGCACCAGCAGGATCGAGTGGCACAACGAGGTCAAGAACCAGCAGCTGGTACTGGAGGGGTGGGCCGACATGCCCGTGCTGCTGTACACGTCGCGCTACATGCTCAACGGCAACATGGGGTTCCCCGGCCGCTTCCCCAACAACCAGGTCTGGGGCGACGTCTATGTCGAGGCGTACGAGAAGAAGACGGGCCGGCTCTTCTACAAGCTGCCATCGACCAACCGCGAGGCGCCGATGGGCCAGCAGTACCTCCAGGTGTACGCCGTCAACCACGACGCCCGCGCCGGCAAGATCGAGATGACGGCGAACAACTACAAGCTCACGATCACTCAGGAGGCTGAGATATCCGCCACGGCGGACGGCACCAAGGAAAAGGGTTCCAAGCCGGCCGCCCAGGGAGGTGGTACCGAGGGGATCCCGGTCGGCCGAGCCGTGGGCACGCAGCCCCTGCCCCCGCCGGCCGAGAAACTCATCAAGGACTGATGCCGCTCCGCAATGGTTTGGTGGCCGGCGGCCGCGGAAGACAGACAGGAGTCTTCGTCCTTCGCGGCCGCCGGCCCCCGCCGGGGTTGCCCTCTCCTCTCGCGCTGCCGGCATTCCCGCTATTCCCCCGGTCATCGTCCGCCCGGCGACGGGGCCGGGTGGGGACCGTAGATGAGCAAGGACCACGACCATGAACCACTCCACCGTGTTCGTCCTCGCCGCGGCGCTTCTCCTGACGGGCGCCGCCGGCCGCCGTGCCGCCGCCAACGAATTGCCCGCCAAGTACCAGGAGGCGGTCAACAAAGGCCTGGAATGGCTCGCCAAGCAGCAGCTCGCCGACGGCCACTGGGAGGCGCAGTCGGGCCAGCCCTACCCGATGGCCATGACCGGGTTGGCGGGGATGGCCTTCCTCATGGAGGGGAGCACCCTCCGCGACGGCAAGTACCAGGCCCAGATCCGCAAGGCCGTCGAGTGGTTCCTCAAGCGCAGCCAGCCCAACGGCCTGCTCGGCAACCCCTCCAACGGCCTGGAGATGGGCCGCTACATGTACGGCCACGGCTACGGCCTGATGTTTTTGGCCTGCGCCTACGGCGAGGAGGACGACCCGGAGCGACGCGTCAAGCTGGAGGACGTGCTGACGCGGGCGGTGCAGTTCACCGGCAAGTCGCAGAGCAGCACCGGCGGCTGGAACTACGTCTCCGGCGCCGACAGCGGCTATGACGCCGGCCACGAGGGCTCGGTGACCATCATCCAGGTCCAGTCGCTGCGGGCGGCGCGCAACGCCGGCATCGTCGTCCCCCTGACCATCGTCAAGAAGGCGCACGAGTACCTCAAGCAGGCGACCGACTCCAACGGCGGTGTCATGTACCGGCTCGGCAGCGGCGGCGGCACTGGCCCGCTCACCGTCCAGGCCATCTCCTGCCTGTTCAGCGCCGGCGAGTACGACGACCCGCTCGTCAAGACCTGGCTCGCCTTCGTGCAGCGCTCCATCCCGATCGATAGCTCCGGCATCGACCGCTTCGGCCACTACGAGTACACCCATTACTACTACGCCCAGGTGGCCTACATGCTGGGCGAAGACGGCTACCGCAAGATCTTCCCCAGCTCGCGCGAGGCCGAGCGCTTGACGTGGAGCCGCTACAAGTCGAACGTCCTGGACGGCCTGGTGAAGCGGCAGTCGGCCGACGGCAGCTGGACGTCGGGCTACATCGGCCAGGTGTACTCGACCGCCTGCTTCCTGGCGATGCTGCAGCTGGAGAAGGGAACCCTGCCCCTGTATCAGAAGTAAGTTGCCGCTTGCGGCTTCGCAAGCCCCTGCGAAGCCGCAAGCGGCCCATTCTTGATTTGAGGTACCAACCCGCCATGTATGGCCGAAGTATCCTTGTCGCAGTGCTGGTCCTGGTGAGCGGCGCCGCGGTGCCGGCGCGGGCCGACGAGTTGCCCAAGAAGTGGCAGGACATGGCCGACCGCGGCCTGGAGTGGCTGGCCAAGCAGCAGTTCCGCGACGGCCACTGGGAGGCCGCCGGCGGCCAGTTCTCGTCGGCGATGACCGGCGTGGCCGGCACCACGCTCCTCATGGAGGGGAGCACCCTGCGCGAGGGCAAGTACGCCGACAACATCCGCCGGGCCGTCGATTGGCTGCTGCGGCACAGCCAGCCAAACGGGCTCATCGGCGAGGTCAACGCCCCCAACCAGGGCCTCGGCTACCTCTACGGGCACGGCTTCAGCATCCTCTTCCTGTCGCAAATCTACGGCGAGGAGGACGACCCCGACATGCGCCGCAAGCTCGAGGACCTGCTCAACCGGGCCATCGACTTCGTCTGCAAGGCGCAGACCAGCCGCGGCGGCTGGGGCTACGTCTCGGCCGCGGACGGCGGCGACTTCGACGAGGGGTCGGTCAGCGTGACGCAGGTGCAGGCGCTGCGGGCGGCGCGCAACGCGGGGATCGTGGTGCCCAAGGTCGCCGTCGATAAGGTCCACGAGTACCTGAAGAAGTGTACCACCGACCGCGGCGGCCTCATCTACAGCCTGGCGTCCGGCGGCGGCGGCGAGCGGCCGACCATCACCGTGGCCGCCATCGCCTCGATGTTCAGCACCGGCGAGTACGAATCGAAGTTGGCCAAGCGCTGGCTCGAGTTCGTCAAGCCGCAGGTGCCCGTCGATGCGGCCGGCAGCGACCAGTTCGGCCACTCCGAGTACACGCACTACTACTACGGCCAGGTGATCTACTGCCTGGGTGAGGACGGCTACGCCAAGCTGTTCCCCGACTCCAAGCCGAACGACCGCCTGACCTGGAGCAAGTACCGCGAGACCTTCTTCGAGTTCCTGACGCGGCGGCAGAACAAGGACGGCAGCTGGAGCGGCACCGCCATCGGCCAGGTGTGGACCACCTGCTGCTACCTCACCATCCTGCAGCTCGACAAGGGGACGCTGCCGATCTATCAGCGATGATCGGCGGCCGAACACAAGCCCGAAGCGCCAGCGAGAGGGAGAAGGTCCTCTCGCTGGCGCTTCGGGCTTGTGTGTCGAGGCAGCCACCAAATGTCTATCCGGTAATTCCTATTTCTCTTCGAGCCAGTGCAGGATGATCGCCGCGAAGTAGGTGCCGCCCGCGCCGGACTCCTGCCCCGGCGCGGTGCCGTAACCGCCGTCCTTGTTGCGGCACTTCGCAATGAACGCCTTCAGCTTGTCCACGTCGGCCGGCCTCTCCTTCAGCATGTGCAGGCAGCGCATGACGCGGTAGCTGCTCTCCAGGTCCGACCCCTTGGCGTCGGCCTTGCCCCAGCCGCCGTCGTCGCGCTGCCCGCTCTTGATCGTCTTGACGACGTTGTCCTCGTGCGGCACCTCGCCGCCCAGGCGCAGCACGGCGACCACGGCGCCGCCGGTGTCGCGCGCGGCACCGTTGCCCGTGCCGTAGGTGCCGTCCTCGTGCCGCAGCTTCGCCACGTCCTTCAGCCAGGCGTCGGCCTGTTCTGCCTTCTTGCCCAGCGCCTCCAGCCCCGCGGCGGCGATGCGGATGTCCTCGAAGCCTTTCACGTTGGAGCCGAGGTAGGTCAGCACGCCGTCCGCATAGGGTTCGGTCGGCCGTTTCACTTCGACCACGGCCATGATGCCGATGGCCGTCGTCACCACGTCGGGCTTACCCCCGGGGACGTCGGCGAAGCCGCCGGTGCTCTTGTCGAAGCACTTTTCGACGAAGGCCGCAACCGCCCGGGAATCGCGCGGCTCGCCGTGGAAATATTTCAAGGCGCGTAATGCCGACGAGGTGCTTCGTAAGCTAGATTTGGTCAACCTGGTGCCGGCCGGGTCGGGGGCCGCGGGCAGGAAGCCGCCGTCGGCGGCCTGCAGCTCCCGCAAGTAAGTCACCGTCGCCTTTCTCTCCTCGGCGCTCTGGGCGCGAAGGCAGGGGGCACAGACGGCCAGGCACAGGACGGCGAAGGCAAGGCGCTTCATGGCAATCTCCCCGATTGTCTGGACTTTCACCGGGCGCTGATCTCTCCGGCAGTGTACCGACTCCCCGCGGCCGTCCAAGCGGAAGCCCTCCCTGCGACGCCGCTCACCGCGGTCCTCCGCGGCCCGCCGTCGCCCCATTCCCCGAAGTCCCTACTGACGTGAGCCCGATTGTTTGTCCGGCCCGAGGCCGGCGCCGCCCGGCGTGCGCGCCTCGGGGCCCAATTTCGACGAGTGGAGGCACCGATGTCCCGTTTGCTTCGTAAACTCTGGTCCGACGACTGCGGCGCGCTGCTGGCCAGCGAGTTCCTGTTCCTGTTCTCGATGCTGGTCGTCGGCACGGTCACGGGGATGACCGCCATGCGCCAGGCCCTGGTCAGCGAAATGGTCGAGTCGGGCAACGCGCTGCTGGCGCTCAACCAGTCGTACAGCTTCAGCGGCGTAAGCGTCGCCGGCGTCGCCTCGACGGCCGGCTCGTCCGCGGTGGATCAGACCAACAACATTCCAATGGCGCAGGTCGCTGCCAGCCCTGCGGCCATCAGCCAGACGCCGTGCGAGTGATTCCAGAGGCCGCTTGCGGCTTAGCGTTCGCTTCATCAGGGATGAAGCGAACGCTAAGCCGCAAGCGGCTCATCCCGTCGCGAATTGCCTGTCCCCCGCGTCGCCGAGTCCCGGCACGATGTACTTGTGCTCGTCGAGGTTCGTGTCCAGCGCCGCCAGGTAGATCGGCACGTCGGGATGGGCGTCTTGCAGCGCCTTCACCCCTTCCGGCGCCGCGATCAGCCCGACGAAGGCGGCGCGGCTCACCCCACTCTTCTTGAGGATGTCGAGGGCCGCCACGGCCGAGCCGCCGGTCGCGAGCATCGGATCGACCACCACGGCCAGGTCGATTTGCGGCCGCGCCGGGAGCTTGCTGTAGTAGGTCACCGGCCGGGCCGTCTCGTGGTCGCGGTACACGCCCAGGTGCCACACCTGAGCCGAAGGCAGCATTTCCAGCATCGCTTCCGCCATGCCCAGCCCCGCCCGCAGGATCGGCACCAGCCCGACCGTCTCGGCGATCCGCTGACTGGCACACTCCGCCAGCGGCGTCCGCACCGTCCCCGTCGTGAGCTTCAGGTCGGCGGTCGCTTCGTAGAATAGGAGCTGCGCCAGGTCGCGCACCATGCGGCGGAACTCGGGCGGCTCGGTCCGTACGTCGCGCAAGGTGGCCAGGTTGTGCAGAATGAGCGGGTGGCGCGAGACGTGGATGGCGGCTGGCATGGCGAAACTCCTTGTTGGTCGCCGTTCTACCGGACTGGTCCCGATTCGGCGAGGGGCGGAAAAAAGCAGCCGATTCCGGAAAGTCGTGTCCTCCCTGCCCGAATCTTTCGTTGTTAATGGGGAACCATCGTTCGCGGACCGTCTCGGCTCGGAGGGTTGTCGATGGATCCGGAAGCATCGTTCCGAGCCCTGCTCCGCCGAGTACGGGCCGGGGACGCTCAGGCCGCCGCCGAGCTGGTCCGCCAGTTCGAGCCGGCGGTTCGCCGCGCCGTGCGCCTGCGCCTGACCGACCCCGGCTTCTGCCGCTTGCAGCGCGTGCTCGACTCGGTGGACATCTGCCAGTCGGTCCTGGGCAACTTCTTCGTGCGCGCCGCCCTGGGTCAGTTCGACCTGGAAACCCCCGGCGACCTGCTGGGGCTCCTGGTGACCATGGCGCACAACAAGCTCGTCGATCAGGCCCGCAAGCGCGCCAACCGCCTGCCCGTGCTGGGCAAGCCGATATCCCCCGACACCGTCGTGGACGGCGGCGACAGCCCCAGCGAAGTCGCGGCCAGCAACGAGTTGCTCCGGGAGTTCTTGCGACGGTTGTCCGCGGAGGAGCGGCACCTCGCCGAGCTGCGGGCCGCTGGCCTGAGCTGGGTCGAGGTCGCGGCCCAGGTGGGCGTCACCCCCGGCGCCGCCCGCAAACAACTGGAGCGGGCCGTCCGCCGGGTGGAGCGCGCTTTGGGACTGGACGGAGGGAACGATGCCTGAAGCCAATTCTCCCCAGACGCCTCTCGCCGACGCGACGCCCGTGACGGCGGATGACCGGCCACCGGACCGGCCAGGCCCAAGCCTCGGCGGCCGGCTCGACGGGGTGAAGGACCTCGGCCGGTTGGAGCTGATCGCCCTGCTTCGGGCCGACCAGCTGCAACGCTGGCAGCGCGGCCAGCGCGTGCCGGCCGAGGTCTATCTCCAGGAAGTCCCGACCCTGCGCGACGACCCGGAGTTGGCCATCGACCTGATCTTCAGCGAGTTCGTGCTGCGCCGTGACGTCCTCGGCGAAGCGCCCAGCCTGGACGAGTACGTCGCCCGCTTCCCGCAGCATGCCATCGCGCTGCGGCATCAGCACGAACTGGAGGCGCTGTGGCTGGAACCCGCCCGGACGCAGGGTGGCCCCGGCCCGGCACCGCTCACCGCGACGCCGCCGCCGGGGGCCTCCGATTGGACGGTCCTGGAGGCAGGACGCGATGTCACCGCGGCGGCGCCCGGCGTGCCGTCGCTGCCGGGTTACGAGGTGCTAGGGGAGCTGGGTCGCGGCGGCATGGGCCTGGTGCTCAAGGGACACGACCTCCACCTGGGCCGCGACCTGGCCATCAAGCTGCTGCGCCAGGAGTTTCAGGACCAGGCGCACCTGGTCCGCCGCTTCCTCAACGAGGCGCGGGTCTGCGGCCGCTTGCAGCACCCCGGCATCGTGCCGATTTACGAGTTGGGCTCGCTGCCCGACCGGCGGCCGTTCTTCACCATGAAGCTCGTCGAGGGTCGCACCCTTGCCGACCTGTTGGACGAGCGGGCCGACCCGGCGCAGGACTGGCCGCGCTTGCTGACGATCTGCGAGCAAGTGTGCCAGACGCTGGCCTACGCCCACAGCAAGGGGGTAATCCACCGGGACCTGAAGCCCGAGAACATCATGGTGGGGGCGTTCGGCGAGGTGCAAGTCATGGACTGGGGACTCGCCAAGATCCTGAGCCGGGGCGGGGACGACCCACCCGCCCCGGCGCCCGCGGGCGCGGATCGCTGGTTGCTGACCCAGTCGGGCGGGGCGCTGGGGACGCTGCCGTACATGCCGCCGGAGCAGGCCCGCGGCGAGGTCGAACGGATGGACGAGCGCTGCGACGTGTTCGGCCTGGGCGCCATCCTCTGCGAAGTCCTGACCGGCCGGCCGCCGTTCGCCGGCCGCGACGGGGCCGAGTTGCTGGCGCGGGCCAAGGCGTGCGACCACGGCGAGGCGCTCTCCCGGCTGGAGGCGTGCAGCGCCGGCGCGGAACTGGTGCGGCTGGCGAAGGGATGCCTGGCGCCGGAGCCGTGTGAGCGGCCGCGGGACGCGGGGGTGCTCGCCAAGGCGCTGGCAGCATACCTGGCGGGGGTGCAGGAGCGGCTGCGGGGGGCGGAGGTGGAGAAGGCGGCGGCGCAGGCACGCGCTGCGGAGGCGCGGGCGACGGTGGCAGCGGAGCGGCGCGCACGACGGCGGGCGGCGTGGCTGGCGGTGGCGGTGCTGCTGCTGGCGCTGCTGGGCGGCGGCGGCGGGCTGTGGTGGGAGCGGCAGCGGGAGGAGAAGGGGCGGGCGGAGGCGGCCCAGGCGCAGGGGGCGAACCGCGACCTGGACGAAGTGACCGAGTTCCTGCAGACCTGGCAGCTGGCGGCGGCCGAGGCCGCGCAGCAGCGCGCCGAGGGCCGCGTGGCCAACGGCGGCCCCGCCGAGCTGTCCCTGCGGGTGCGGCAGATGCGGGACGCCCTGACCCGGGTGGACCGCCTGGATCAGATCCACGTCAGCACGGCCGCGGCGGCCGGTAAGACGTTCGACTATGCCTCGGCGGATCGGGACTACGCCCGGGTGTTCCAGGAGCACGGGTTGGAGGTCGAGGGGAAGGGCGCGGACGAGGCGGCGGGCCGGATCCGGGGTTCGGTCATCCGCGAACAATTGGTGGCGGCCCTGGACGACTGGGCCGTGGCGACGGAGGACCGCAAGCGACGGGCGTGGCTGCTGCAAGTGGCCCGGCAAGCGCAGCCGGGGGTGTGGAGCGACGCCTTCCGCAACCCGGCGCTGTGGGACAAGCCGGCGGCCCTGGAGCGGCTGGCCCGCGAGGCCGACGTGGCCCAGCTGTCACCGCAGCTGCTGACGGCCCTGGGGCTGGTGCTCTGGCGGAACAACGTGGACGCGGTGCCGTTCTTGAAGCGCGCGCACACGGGCCATCCCGACGACTTCTGGCTCAACTTCCTCCTGGGCAACTCCCTGGCGGGCTACGGGGGGCAGGGCCAGCTCATTGCCGACCCGGAGCAGGTGATCGGCTATTATCGTGCGGCGCTGGCGCTGCGGCCGAACACATACACGGTCCACAATCACCTTAGCCGCGCGCTGATGGACAAAGGCCGGGTGGATGAGGCGCTCGCGGAAGCGCGGAAGGCCATCGACCTCAGCCCCAACTATGCCCTGGGCCACATCAACCTCGGCCGCGCCCTGTACGCCAAAGGCCGTCGGGACGAGGCTGCTGCGGCCTTCCGCACGGCCATCGACCTCGACCCCGAGCTGGCCTTTGCCCACACCAACCTCGGCGTCGTCCTGATGGACGGGGGACACCTGGAGGAGGCGATCGAGGAACACCTCAAAGCGATCAAGCTCCGCCCCAACCTGGCCATGGCCCACAACAACCTCGGCAAGGCCTTGCACCTGAACGGCCAGCACGACGAGGCCATCGCAGAATTCCGCCGGGCCATCTTCCTCAACCGCAAGGACGCCGGTGCCCACCGCAACCTCGGGGCTGCGCTGAAGGTGAAAAAGCGGCTGGACGAGGCGATCACGGAACTCCGTGAGGCCGTCGCCCTCCAGCCCCGGGATGCGGGTGCCCGTCACAACTTCGGCTGCGCCCTCTATGAGAAGGGGCTGCTGGACGAGGCGATCGCGGAACTCCGTCAGGCCGTCGCCCTCCAGCCCGGTTCCGGGGAGACCCACGCGGCCCTTGGCGCCGCCTTGCAGGTCAAGGGCCGGCTGGACGAGGCCGTCAAGGAATGCCGCCAGGCCATTGCCCTCGACCTCCAGTTGGCCCGGGCACACGGCACCCTCGGCGCGGCCTTACTGGGGCTAGGACGGGTCATCGAGGCCAGTGACGCCACGCGCCGCTGCCTGGACTTGCTGCCCGACAAGGATCCCGAGCGCCCGGTTGCCCAAGGGCAGCTCGCGAAATGCGAACGGGTGCTCGTCCTGAAGGCGAAGCTGCCCGCCATCCTGCGGGGGGACGAGCAGCCCGCCGACGCCAGGGAACGGGCCGACCTCGCGCTGGTGTGTCTGGTGTACGAGCACCGTGCCGCGGCGTCGGCTCGGTTCTTTGCGGACGCCTTCGCCGACCAGCCGCGGCTGAGAGAGGAGGTCGGCACGCGCCACCGCTACAACGCCGCCTGCGCCGCCGCGCTGGCGGGCTGCGGCCAGACCGAGGACGCCAAGTCGCTGCCTGACAAGGTGGCACAGGCGCTGCGGCGCCAGGCCCTGGGCTGGCTGCGTGCCGACCTGGCCGCCTGGCGGGAGAAACTCGACGGCGGCCAACCCGCCGACCGCGCCCGGGTCCGCCAGCAGATGCAGCACTGGCTGGGGGATGCCGACCTGGCCGGCGTGCGTGACCGGGAAGCGCTGATCCGGCTGCCCGAGGCCGAGCGCCCGGAGTGGCACCGGCTGTGGGACGACGTGGCGCTGCTCGCCTGGCCCGGCACCGCGCCGTGAGGCGAACCGTGGGGAACCTCCTATAATCCCTGCATCGCCCGCGGCCCGGTTTCCTCACCCACGCGGATGCGCATCGGCACCCTGACCATCGTCGGCGTCGGCCTCATCGGCGGCTCCATCGGCCTCGCCGCCCGTCGCCGTGGTCTGGCCGGCCGGGTCATCGGCGTCGGTCGGCAACCGGCGACCCTCGAACGGGCCAGGCAGCTCGGCGCCATCGACGAAGCCTGCCTTGACCTCGCCGATGCCGTGCGCCGGGCCGACGTGGCCGTCTTCTGCACCCCCGTCACCCTCATCGCCGAACAGGTCCGCGCCGCCGCGCCCGGCTGCGCCGCCGGCACGCTGCTGACCGACGCCGGCAGCACCAAGGGCAGTATCGTCCGGGCCCTCGACGGCCACCTGCCGCCGGGGGTCTCGTTCGTCGGCAGCCACCCGCTTGCCGGATCCGAGAAGCGCGGCCCGGAGCACGCCGACGCCGACCTGTTCCAGGGGCGCGTCACCGTGGTGACGCCGGCGCCGGGGACCGACCGGGCCGCCGTCGAGCGCACCGTGGCCTTCTGGCAGGCGCTCGATTCGCGCGTGCTGCTCATGGGCCCGGAGGAGCACGACCGGGCGCTGGCGATGACGAGCCACCTACCGCACCTCGTGGCGTCGGCGCTGGCCGGCATTCTGCCGCCGGAGCTGCGCGAGCTGACCGCCAGCGGCTTCCGCGACACCACGCGCGTCGCCGCGGGCGACCCGTCGCTTTGGACCGGCATCTTCCTGCAAAACCGGGCGGCCCTGATCGACTCGCTGGGGATACTGCAGGAGCAGGTCAACCAGTTCCAGACGGCCCTGCAGGCCGGCGACCCGGCCGCCATCGACGCCCTGCTCGCCCGCGGAAAGAGGAGTCGCGATGCTCTGGGAAATTGAGATCCGGCCGAAAGGGCGCGACCTGGAGCGCGAGCGCGTCGCCGAGGAGTACGACCTGCTCAATCACAGCGCGGCCGGGTCGCAGATAATCGCCAGTTCGGCGAGAGGCTACCTCCTCGAAGGGGATCTCGCGCTGCCGCAGGCCGAACGGTTGGCGGCCGAGTTGCTCGTCGATCCGCTGGCGGAGACCGGCCGCGTGGGCGCCCTGAACGGCATCGCCAGCGGCCCTCGACTGGCCACGGTGCTGCTCAAGCCGGGGGTCATGGATCCGGCGGCGCTGAGCGTGGTCGAGGCGGCGCGCGACCTGGGCATCCCGCTGCAATCGGTGCGCACGTTCCGGCGCTACTTCGGTCCCCAGCCGCTGCCGCCCGGGTACCGTGACTTGCTCTGGAAAGTGCTCGCCAACGACGCCATCGAGCAAGCCATCGACGGCCCGCTATCCGTCGAGCATCTCACGCTCGGCAGCAAGTACACTTTCCGCCTCGTCACGGTCCCCCTCCGCGACCGGGATGACGACGCCCTGATGAAACTGAGCCGCGAGGGCCAACTCTCGCTGAGCCTCGCCGAGATGCGCACCATCCAGGAGCATTACCGCGCCGCCGGCCGCGACCCGACCGACGCCGAACTGGAGACGATCGCGCAGACCTGGTCGGAGCACTGCTCGCACAAGACGCTCAAGGGCCGGATCGAGTTCGCCGGCGAGGGCGGGCCGCGGCGCTACGACAACCTGCTGAAAGAGACGATCTTCGCGGCCACGCAGGAGATCCGCAAGCGGCTCGGTGCGGACGACTGGTGCGTCAGCGTCTTCGAGGACAACGCCGGCGTGGTGCGCTTCGACGACCGCCACAACGTCTGTTTCAAGGTGGAGACGCACAACCGCCCGTCGGCCATCGAGCCGTACGGCGGTGCCAGCACCGGCATCGGCGGCGTCATCCGCGACCCGCTCGGCACCGGCCTCGGCGCAAAGCCGATCTGCAATACCGACGTCTTCTGCTTCGCCCCGCCGGACACCGCGCCGGAGTCGCTGCCGCCGGGCGTCCTGCACCCGAAGAAGGTCATGAAGGGCGTCATCGCCGGTGTGCGTGATTACGGCAACCGCATGGGCATCCCGACGGTCAACGGGGCCGTCTGCTTCGACGACCGTTACCTGGCCAACCCGCTCGTCTTCTGCGGCACCGTCGGCCTGATTCCGGTGGACCGCTGCCGGAAGGAGACGAAACCGGGCGATCTGGTCGTCGTGGTCGGCGGGCGGACCGGGCGCGACGGCATCCACGGGGCGACGTTTTCCTCGGCGGGACTGACCGCGGAGTCGGAGAAGGTGAGCGGCGGGGCGGTGCAGATCGGCAACGCCATCGCCGAGAAGAAGATGCTCGACGTGCTGCTGCAGGCGCGCGACCGCGGCCTGTATCACGCCATCACCGACTGCGGCGCCGGCGGCTTCAGCAGCGCCGTCGGCGAGATGGGCGAGAAGATCGGCGCGGTGGTGCAGCTCGACCTCGCCCCGCTGAAGTACGAGGGGCTGTCGTACACCGAAATCTGGATCAGCGAGGCGCAGGAGCGCATGATCCTGGCCGTGCCGCCGGACAACTGGGAGGTGCTGCGGGCACTGTCCGCGAGCGAGGACGTCGAGGCGACGGTGATCGGGAAGTTCGAGGCGACCGGCCGGCTGCGGCTGCGCTACGGCGAGCAGCAGGTGGCCGACCTGGACATGCACTTCCTGCACGACGGGCGGCCACCCGTCGTGAGACAGGCGACGTGGAACCCCGTGCCCGTGCCCGTGCCCGTGCCCGTGCCCGGTCTGGAATCGGGCACGGGCACGGGCACGGGCATGGGCACGGGATTGACGGATGTTCTGCTCCGCATCCTCTCCTCGTGGAACGTGTGCGGCAAGGAATGGATCATCCGGCAGTACGACCACGAGGTGCAGGGAGGCAGCGTCATCAAGCCGCTGGTCGGCGTGCGCGACGACGGCCCCGGCGACGCCTCGGTGGTGCTGCCGGTGCTCGGCTCGTGGACGGGGTTGGCGGTCGGCTGCGGCCTCAACCCGCGCTACGGCGACCTCGACCCCTACGCGATGGCGGCCTCGGCCATCGACGAGGCGGTGCGCAACGTCGTCGCCGTCGGCGCCGACCCCGCCCGCGTGGCCCTGCTGGACAACTTCTGCTGGGGCAACACCGACCGGCCGGAGGTGCTCGGCTCGCTGGTCCGCGCCGCCGAGGCCTGCCGCGACGTGGCCCTGGCCTACAATATGCCGTTCATCAGCGGCAAGGACAGCCTCAAGAATGAGTACCAGTCCGGCGACCGCCACGTCGTCATCCCGCCGACGCTGCTCGTCAGCGCGCTGGGCCGCGTCCCCGACGTGCGCCGCTGCGTCACGATGGACCTGAAGGAGCCGGGGAATCATCTCCTCCTGGTCGGCGCGACGCGCGACGAGATGGGCGGCTCGCATTATCACCTCGTCAATGGGCGGGAAGGCGGCACTGTGCCGATGCCCGACCTGTCGCGGGCGCCGCAGGTGTTTGCGCGGCTGCACGAGGTCATCCGCCGCGGCCTGGTGCGCGCCTGTCACGACCTGAGCGAAGGGGGTTTGGCGGTGGCCCTGGCGGAGATGGCGTTCGCGGGCGGGGTCGGCGCCGACGTGACGGGGCTCGCCGCGGTCGGGCCACTGTCCGACGAGGTGCTGCTCTTCTCGGAATCGGCGACGCGCTTCGTGATCGAGGTGGCGCCGGCGAACGTGCTGGCGGTGCGCGAGTGCCTCGGCGAGGTGCCGTTGTGCGAACTCGGCAAGACGGTGAAGGAGCCGCGACTGCGGATCGCCGGGTCGGGCGGCGAATGGCTGGTGTGGGCGCAGCTCGCCGATTTGAAGGAGGCGTGGCAGAAGCCG
>DATFNV010000045.1:0-31670 GCA_035266225.1 Gemmataceae bacterium | reverse complement strand
TTTCCAGGTCGGAAGCTACGACGCCACCAAGCCTCTGACCATCGATCCTGTTCTGGAGTATAGCAGCTACCTCGGCGGCTCAGGAAATGATAAAGCCTACGCGATCGCTGCCGATGGCTCCGGCGACGTCTACGTGACGGGGACCACGACCTCGCTCAACTTCCCGACCACCACGGGGGCCTACGAAACGTCCTCGCCCGGGACGGCCGCCTTCCTGACCAAGGTGAATGCCGCCGGCAATGCCTATGTTTACTCGACTTATTTCTCGGCCTACGGCACCATCCAGCCCACGGGTGTCGCCGTCGATGCCGCGGGCAACGCCTACCTGACCGGCACGACCAGCGCCAGCAACTTCCCGGTCAGCAGCGCCGCCTTGCAGACCGCCTACCCTGGCTCCGGCAGCATCGGCTTCGTCACCAAGTTCGACGCCACCGGCGATGCCTTGCTCTATTCGAGCTACTTCGGTACGACGAACACCGCCCCCAACGCCATCGCCGTGGATAGCGCGGGCGACGCCTACCTGACCGGCAGCACGCCGCAAGGCGGCGGCTCCTTCCTCTTCCCGACGACGACCGGCGCCCTGCAGACGGCCTACGGCGGCGGCAGCAGCGACGCCTTCGTCTCGAAATTGAACGCGGCCGGCACAGCGCTGGCCTACTCGACCTTCCTGGGCGGGACCGGGGTCGATACCGGTTACGGCATCGCGGTGGACAGCGCCGGCGAGGCCTTCGTGACCGGCCAGGCGGGCTACCTGGGTGGCCCTGGAACCCCGTTCCCCACAACGGCGTCCGCCTTCCAAACGGGCTTCGCCGGCACCGTCCCCGAGCCGTTCGTGACCAAGGTGAATGCGGCCGGTTCGGCGCTGCTCTACTCGACGCTGCTCGACGGCAGCGGCGGCGGACTGAGCGGCGACCAGGGCAACGCCATCGCCATCGACGCCGCCGGGGATGCGTATGTTACCGGAGCGACTTCCTCCAGTCATTTCCCGACGACCAGCGGGGCCGCGCAGACGACCTCCGGCGGCGGGCAGGACGCCTTTGTCACGAAGGTCAACCCGTCGGGCAGCGGCTTGGTGTACTCGACGTACCTCGGGGGCTGGGGGACCGACTCCGGCAACGGCATCGCGGTGGATCCGGCCGGTTACGCCATCGTGGTCGGCACCACCAGCAGCAGCAACTTCCCGACGACGTCTGGCGCGGTGCAGACGGCCTTCGGCGGCGGCAGCAACGACGCCTTCGTGACGCGCCTGGCGACCGACGGCAAGTCGCTGACCTATTCGAGCTATTTAGGCGGCAGTGGCACCGACGTGGGCACCGCGGTGGCAACCGACGCCCTGGGCAATGCCTATATTACGGGCTATACAAACTCCACAAACTTCCCGACGCAGAACGCCTTCCAGGGCGGCCTGTCGGGCACGGGCACCTACGATGCGTTCGTCTCCAAGATATCGCCTGCCCCGGCGCCGCCGGTCTTCACGGGCGTAACCAGCGGCGTGACCACCTCCGCCGGCGTGGTCACCAAGTCGCAGAACCTGACGATCAGCGGCACCGCGAACGCCAGCGCCACCGTGACCGTCTCTCGCAGCGACCTGGGCGTGCTGGGCACGACCACGTCCAACGGGTCGGGGGCCTGGTCGTACAACTACTCCGGCACCACGCTGCCCGAGGGGAGCTACTCGTTCACGGCCACGGTGACCAGCGGCGGCGTCACCAGCGACCCCAGCCCCGCCTACGTGGTCACCGTGGACTTGACGGCGCCGGCCGTCACCCTCACGGCCCCGTCCTCGACCAGCAGCTACGCCCCGGTGGTGCAGGTGACGGCCACCGACCTGAACGGGTTGCCCGACGGCACGGCGGTGACCGTGCAGGCGCAGTTAGGCGGCAGCTGGAGCACCATCGCCACCGGTACGCTGACCGGGGGCACCGCCTCGATCACCCTGCCGAGCTTCGGGGCCACGGGCAGCTACCCGCTGCGCGCCCAGGTGAGCGACCAGGCCGGCAACCAGGCCACCAGCACTACCTCCACCCTGGTCGTGAACAGCGCCACCACCTGGTCGATGACGGCGCAGGTGCTGACGGCCGATCCGCAAGCCGGCGACGCCCTGGACCAACTGGGCGACGTGCAGTTGAGCGTGCCCCTCAACCTGGATCAGAGCGGCGGCACGATGTCGGCCCCCGCGTCGGACTGCGGCTGTTCGGCCAACAAGAGCGCGCTCGACTTCAACTCGGATAGCGTGTCCCAGCAACCGATCATCCAGGGGACGGTCCAGAGCCCCAACAACGCCAGCCTGCCGGGCACGGTCAGCGCCGTCCTGACCTGGAACGGGACGGCGGGGGCGACCTTGACGTACAGCACCAGCGGGCTGCACCCGGGCGACCCGCTGGTCATCGCCGCCCAGGTCCCCAGCGCCGTCACCACCACCGGCGCCTACTCCTGGAGCCTGCTGGTGCTGGTCTCGGGCCAGCCGAACATGACGGCCAGCGGCACCGCCTACGTCGTGGCCCAGGACAACAGCCCCTTCGGCGCCGGCTGGACCTTCGCGCCGGTCGATCAGATCGATTCGGTCACCGGCGGGGTGCTCCTGGCCTATGGGACGGGCGGTTGGCGCTACTACGCCAGCGCGGGCGGGGGCAGCTTCACCAGCCCGGCGGGCGACAACGGCACGCTCTCGCAGTCAGGAGGCACCTACACCTACTCGACGCCCGACGGCCAGACCTGGACCTTCAACAGCTCCGGCTACGAGACGAGTTGGGCCAGCGCCGACGGCCAATCGCTGCTGACCTATACGTACAGTAGCGGTAACCTGGCGACACAAACCGCCATCGACGGCACGACCACGACCTTCAACTACTCGGGCGGCAAGGTCTCGACGATCGTCACGGGCAACAGCCGGACAACGACGCTGGCCTACTCGGGGAGCAACCTGACGCAGGTCACCAACCCCGACGGCGGGGTGATGACCTTCAGCTACGACGGCAACCACCACGTCACCGGCGAGACCTTCGCCAACGTGCAGAGTTCGTGGGCGTACAGCAACGGGGCGCTGGCGACGATGACCTGGGGCAGCAGCGGCAGCCCGAGCGTGACGAGTTACCTCCCGGCGGCGGTGCAGGGGCTGAGTGGGGCAGTGCGCGCCGCGACGGCGCAGCAGACCGACGCGACGGGGGACCTGACGCAGTGGCAGCTGGACGCGCAGGGCCGGCCGTTGCAGGAGACAGCGTCCAACGGCGGCGTGACCACCTGGGCGCGTAACGGCAGCGGCTACGTTACCGCGACGACCGACCCGGACGGCCGCACGACGACCTACGCGCTGGACAGCGCCGGCTACACCACGCAGGTCACCAACCCCGACGGCACCACCGAGGAGTACCAGTACCAGAACGCCTTCCATGCCCT
This sequence comes from Gemmataceae bacterium, assembly GCA_035266225.1. Taxonomy (GTDB): domain Bacteria; phylum Planctomycetota; class Planctomycetia; order Gemmatales; family Gemmataceae; genus DATFNV01. The sequence continues at coordinate 28,274 of DATFNV010000045.1, read as the reverse complement.
CATCAGCGTCACCAACCAGGACGGCGAAACCACGACCTACGCTTATGATTCCGAGGGGCACCAGACCAGCACGACCGATGCCCTCGCCGACATCACGACCTCGACCTACCTCAGCAACGGCCTGCTGCAAACGGTGACGGCCCCCAACGGCGGCGTCACGACCTACGCCTACGACACCTTGCGGCGGCTGACGGCGACGACCGCCCCGACCGGCGGCGTGACCTCGCTGACCTACGATGCCAACGGCTTCCAGCAGACGACCACCGATCCCCTGGGCCGGACCACGACGACCCTCAACGACGTCATGGGACGTGCGACGGGGACCATCGACCCGTCCGGGGCGCGGGCCACGATGACCTACAACGCCGCCGGGTTGGCGCTGACCTCTACGGACCCGCTCGGCCGGCAGACCAGTACGATCTACGACACTTACAACCGCGGGCTGGTAGCCGAGGCGATCCAGGCAGTGGGGACGGCGGCGCAGTCGGACACCCTGACCAGCTACGACGCCGACGGGCGGGTCAGCCAGACGCGCAACGCCGACGGCTGGGTCAGCACGGTCGGCTACGACCGCGCCGGCAACCAGACCCAATCCAACGACGCGCTGGGCGGGGTCAGCCCGGCGATGTACGACCTGGCCGGGCAGCAGACGGCCAACCGCAACGCCCTGGGCCAGCAGTCGGGCTCGGCGTACAACTTGGTGGGCGAGGTAACGCAGAGCAGCGACGCCCTGGGCAACCTGGCCACCACGGCCTATGACGCAGCAGGCCACCAGACCAGCACCACGGACGCGCTGGGTCACACGGCCACGACGCTGTACGATGCCGCCGGGCGCGCGACGACGAGCATCGACGCCCTGGGGAATCGCACGACGACGACGTATGACGCGGCCGGGAACGTGTCCACGGTAACTGATGCCTTGGGGCGCGTGACCTCCTACGCCTACGACGCGCAGGAGCGGCAGACGGCGGTGACGGTGGCGGTAGGGACGGCAGCGCAGGCAACCACGCGGACGGCCTACGACGCGGCCGGGCAGGTGACCAGCACGACGGACGCGCTGGGCGACGTGACCACCTATATCTATGATTCGCGGGGAAATCAGACGGCGGTCACGGACCCGCTGAATCACACCACCACCACGCTGTATGACGCCGCGGGGCAAGTGACGGAGACGATCGACGCGGCGGGGGACATCACAACATATGCTTATGATTCTGCGGGAAATCAGACGGCGGTGACGGACCCCAACGGTCATACATCGACGACACTGTACGACGCGGCCGGGCAAGTGGTCGAGACCATCGACCCGCTGGGCGACGTGACGCGCTCGGACTACAACGCGCTGGGGGAGTTGGTGGCGTCGGTGGACGGCAACGGCGCGGTGACCCAGTACGGCTACGACGCGGCGGGCAACCAGGTGAGCCTCATCGACCCCGACGGCAATACGACGAAGTGGGTCTACGACGCGGACGGCCGGCAGGTCAACGAAATCAGCCCGACCGGCGGCGTGACCACCTACGCCTACGACGCGGCCAGCCAACAGACCAGCGTGACCGACGCGCTCGGGCGCGTGATGACCTACGCCTACGACGCGGCAGGGCGCGAGACGGGCTCGACGTGGAAGTCGGCGTCGGGTACTGTTACCAACGTGCAGACGTTCACCTACGACGCGGTGGGCAACCAGCTGACGGCGGCCGATGACAACGGCACCTACACCAACAGCTACGACGCGCAGGATCGCCTGACGGCGCAAACCGACCCCTTCGGCGTGACGCTGACGTACATGTACGACGCCAACAGCAACCAGACGACGGTTCAGGACTCCCTGGGTGGCGTGACGACCTCGGTGTACGACGCGGCCGGCCGGTTGACGACGCGGGAGTTCGGCGGCGCCAGCCAGACGCCGCTGCGCATCGACCTGAATTACGATAATGCGAACCGGTTGACGGGGCTGATCCGCAACAGTAACTTGGCGGGGACCAGCCTGGTAGGGACGACGAGCTACAGTTACGACACGGCCAGCCGGATGACGAGCATCGTGAGCAAGAACGCCAGCCTGGCGACGGTGTCGTACTACGACTACCAGTACGACAATGCGGATCGCGTGATGGTAGAGTCGGGGACGGGGGCGACGGGGACGTACACCTACGACGCCGACAGCCAGGTGCTGAGCGACGGCACGACGACGTACAGCTACGACGCCAATGGCAACCGCACCATGAGTGGCTACTCGGTGGGGACCGGGAACCAGGTGACGACGGACGGCACGTGGACGTACACCTACGACGCCGCCGGCAACATGATCGAGAAGACGAACAGCAGCGCGACCTGGTTGTACGGCTACGACAACGAGAACCACCTGACGACCATCCAGGAGACGGTGAGCGGGACGACGACCCTGCTGGTGACCTACACCTACGACGTCTACGGGCAGCGCATCGAGGAGCAGGAGTGGCAATCGGGCACGGGGACGGTAACGACGGAATTCGTCTGGAGCAATGGCCAAGTGGTGATTGAGCTGAATGGCAGCAACGTGGTGCAGGAGCGTTACCTGTCGGGCAATACCGTGGGCCAGCTGTTCGCGCGGATCGATGGTAACGGGACAGCCTGGTGGTACTTGACGGACGAGTTGGGGTCGGTGCGTGATGTGCTGAACGCCAGCGGGTCGGTGGCGGACCACACGGATTATACGGCGTACGGCGTGATCATTACTCAGTCGAGCGCGTCGGCGCAGGGGGAGTATGGCTGGCAAGGCGAGAACTTCGACCCGCTGACGGGTTTGCAGTACCACGACGCCCGCTACTACTGCCCGGCGGCAGGGACGTGGACGAGTCAGGATCCGATTGGGTTCGGGGCGGGGAGTGCGAACCTGTACGAGTACGTCGGCAACGACCCGACGAATGCGACGGACCCGACTGGATTGGTGCGTGTTGTCATGGAACTATACTACGACGCATCGGCAGCCGAGGATCTCACGTTCCCGATCGGCCGGGCTGTGCAGGATGAGACGAACAGGATTGTGAATGATGCTGTTACTCGTAAGGCGGCAACGGGGTCAATACTCAAGATCCACTGGTTCGGTCAGAAGGCCGCTCAGTTTGCCAACGTGAAGGCCGGATGGGTAGAATCGAACGGCTTTACCGGACGAGAGAAGGCCGCGATAGCCACTCTCGAGGGCCTGTTGGGGCCCATCGGGGTCGGCATCTGCGCCGGGACGCTTCCTGAGAAACGTGAGAGAAACTGGACCGTGCGGCTGAAGATTCAACCGCTGGGGATGCGGGGCCCCGGTTCAATCGATACGTTTGGGCATGGGGAGAAATATAAGATCGAATTATATCGGGATGATATCGATGCCACAGTTACTACGGATGGATTAAATCAAGCGCAACGAGATCAATTTGTCGGGGATGTGATCGCACACGAGATTGTCCATGCCCTTGGAAAGTCGGGGCACCCCGGGGCGGGCTTTATCGACTCGTCTCCAATGACCCGCGGGGGTCTCTATTCTGACGATGGAGCTGAGTATGTCATCGACAAGCTCAAGCTTGACTGATGCGCTCGCTCTAGGGCTCGGTTTCGATCAGCGAGCCGAGCGGCCACCCTTGATCCCATTTTGTTCTGAGCAGTGGTCATGCCACGTAGCGGCACCCAGAAACGATGAAAATGGCCATTGCTTGTGAACCGGGGATTAGGTAGGCGGCTTCTTTTTTGGCTAGACTCATCTAGGATATCGTCTATGAGGTACTTGACGAGAAAGTCTGTGGTTATCGGTTGTGCCGGGCTAGCTTCATTGCTGGTCTGCCTGTCAATCATCTGGATCTTTCGGCCGCTTGTTTCCTCTGTCACCCCCGACAGGTTGCAGGTTGGGGTGACCACAGAAGCGGAGGTCGATGCCATGTTCGGCCCTCCGATCCAAGGGAAAACCAGAGTGCTGACCCCGGAGCAGGCTCGCAGCAGGGGCCTACCCGCCAGGCCAGACGGAGAACCGATTACAATTACGGAAAAACTTTGGTGGTACGATGATGATCATATCATAGAATTGGAGATCGACGAACGTGGAATTGTCATTTGTTGCCGTGGTCCTGGCGCCGGAGGACACTCGCCGTTGAACCAGCGGCGGAGGCGTCTCCGCGAGTTATTTGAGTAGGGGGAAAATCGGAGGAAGAGGGGAAAGAAAAGGAATGGGAGCCATGGGGACAGTTCACCGAGGTCCTTGAGTGACAGGGGTTTGCAGAATAATTACCCCTTTCGCTTGGGGGAGCGGCGCCGGCGGGAAGAGAAAAGAAGAGAAAAGGGGTTTGCGCCAAGTAAAGCTCGAAGGAAAAGAAGAAAAATGGTGACACTCTTCGTTACCCCTTTCAGCGCTTCGGCTTACGGAGTAATTCGTGCGCGGTGGCCCCGCCGACCGGCCGAGGCGGCTGTGCGCGGAGGCTTGGGTCGGTTTCTCCTTGCGTCCCGGCCAGTCGCGCGTACACTGGAGCCGTGAGCCGAGGGTGACACTGGGGACGCTTTACCGAGGTACTTGGCTGCAAAGGCTTTGCGGAATAATTCGCCCTTGCTCCCCGGCGCATCAGCCCCCGTGCGGCTGTAGAAACGTATAAAACAATCCTCCAACATCCGAAATTTGGCTATGGGCGCAAGAATCGAAGCGGGCCCCATGCCGGCGCAAGGCTGCCCCCGCCGGGCCGCCGAGCAAGCGCTGGCCGCGGCGCGGACCGCCGGCGACCGCCGCCGCGAGGCGTCCGCCCTGGCCGACCTGGGCATCATGCACCTCTACGAGGGCGAGGCCCCGCAGGCAGTCGCACTCCTCGATGACGCCCTGGCCATCACCCGTGAAATCGGCGACCGCTCCGCTGAAGGCGATGCGCTGGGCCACCTGGGACTCGCCGCCGCTGCCGCCGGACAACCACAGCGCGGCCTGACGCTCCTCGAACAGGAGTTGCGCTCCGCGCGCAACTCCGGCTTCCGTCTGGCGGAGAAGAGTGCCCTGGCCCACCTCGGCCTGACGCATTCCCGCCTGCGCGACCCGCCTCGTGCCATCGCACTCTTTGCCCAGGCATTGCCGATCGCGCGCGACGTCGGCGATTGGCAGCACGAAGCCGAGTTGCTCTGGTACCTGGCCATCCAGCACGCCGCCCTGGGGCAACGGGACGAGGCCATTGCTCGGGCGGATGCCGCCGTCGCCCTCCTGGAGAGAATGGGCAAGCCCCAGGCCGCCTGGTTCGCACGCCATCTCCAGGCTTACCGGTCGGCCGAATCCGGCGCAGGGATCGGCAGCGCAAGTGCGCAGGCATCGGTGCCACCAGAGACCCTCCAGGGCGGCGTGTTCCTCCCCGGTGCCTGGGAGAGGCAACTCGCCCCGCCGCGCTCGGCGGCACCGCCAGTCACTGGCCCCCGCCTGCTGGACATGGCACTCTCCGCCGCCACAGCGCTGGCGAAGTTCCTCGGTTCCGGGTTGAAGACCGTCGCCGCCGAGACCCGAGAGAAGCGGCTCCAGACCTGCGCGGCCTGCGTGTACCACACGGGGCTGCGCTGCCGCGTGTGTGGCTGCTTCACCGGCGCCAAGGCCGCGCTGGCCCACGAAGAATGCCCCATCGGCAAGTGGCCCGCCTGAGCGGCGCCCACGACGACGCCGAGAAGTTCACGGCCGGGACGAGGTTCTGCCAGACAGAAGCGACTGGTGAGAGGAGAGCAGCCCTGGCCGGGAAAACAAAGGAGGGGAAAACAAAGGAAAACAAAGGTGTCAGGAAACGTAAAGACATATTGTCTTTACGTTTCCTGACACCTTTGTTCACCTCCTTTGTTCACCGGGCAGTGGTGCAGGCCGTGGGCGTGCCCGAGCCATCGGCGCTGGCACTGCTCGTCCTCGGGTTAGGTGGGTTGGCGGTGTCTGTCTGCTGGCAGGGGCGCTTTCGCGCGTGGCTGGACCACCGTCGATGACGGACCTTGGGCCGGGTCGGGGCGGCAGTCATCCGCCACCTCAACGGCAGCACCCTGCTCAACCCGTCGAGCGTGCTGCTGAGCGGTGCCGTCGATCAGCTCTTCGCCGCCAGCGCGTCGGATTGGTTGTGGGTCGCCGACAACGCCAAGGTGGTCGATCAGGTCAACAACCTCCCCAGCGGCGGCATCGCGACCTTCGGATAACGACTCGTCCCGGCTCGGCACAGGGCAGATGCCACGAAGGTGCCGTCCCCCGAAAGGGATCGCTCATCGCCGAGCGCGAAAAGCGCAAAAGCGGCGCCGTCGTCACAGCCGGCACGCCTCACCCGGCCTGCCCCGATTGCTGACATTTCTCGAAGGCGGGACAGTTTCTCGTGTTCGGCCCGCGGGACCGTTGTGGTATGAAGGAATCTCCCCCCGTGAGAGGGGCACACTTCACGGTCCACCGGAGCAGGCAGACATGGGACAGCGACGAACCCTCGCCGGCGCGCGCGTACTGATCACCGGGGCATCCCAGGGCATCGGCCGGGCGCTGGCCCTCGCCGCGGCGCGCGGCGGGGCCAGGATCCTTGCCGTGGCGCGCTCGGACGAATTGCTGCACGAACTGGCGGCCGAGGCGCGGGCCGCGGGGGGGACCCTCGAGCCGGTCCGCGCCGACATCACCTCGGCCGAGGACCGGCAGCGGATGGTCGAGGCGGCGCTGCGGCACTTCGGGGGGCTCGACGTCCTCGTCAACAACGCCGGCATCGGGGCCACCGGCCACTTCGCCGAGTGCGGCCCCGAGCGGCTGCGCGCTATCATGGAAGTCAACTTCTTCGCCCTGACCGAGACGACGCGCGTCTTCCTGCCGCTGCTGCGCCAGGGGAACCGGCCGGCGATCGTCAACATCTCGTCGATCGCCGGCAAGCGCGGCATCCCGGCGCGCAGCGAGTATTCGGCGAGCAAATTCGCGGTGCAGGGCTTCAGCGAGGCGCTGCGGGCGGAGATGGCCCGCTTCGGCATCGACGTGCTGGTCATCTGCCCCGGCCTGACGCAGACGAATTTCTCGAAGAACATGCTGGAGCAGAAGGCCCGGCTGCAAATGGATCATCTGCGCGGTATGACCGCGGAAGACGTGGCGGCGGCGACGCAGCGGGCCCTCGAACGCGGCACGAATGAAGTGTGCCTGACGCTCCAGGGGCGCCTGATCGTCCTGGTGAACCGCTTCTTCCCGCGCCTGGCGGACCGGATTGCCGCCCGCCGGGTACGGGCCCTGTTCGCTGACGAGATCGAGAAACGGCGTGAAGGCACCGGGTCGCCAACGGCCAGGTCCGGCGGGGTGCCGTCGCCGAACCCAACCGTGACGAGCTGCGAGTCCGGGCACGGCCTCGGGAGGTGAAGGACGGGGTGCGCCCGCGATGACGGTGCGGGCGGACACCCCGAGTATGAAGCTGTTCCGGTGTGCGGTTGGAGTCCCGGCTTTAGAAACTCTATCAACACCCCTCTTGCCGCTTGCGGCTTCGCAGGAACGATTGCGAAGCCGCAAGCGGCCAAGTCATTACCGCGTGCCGCCGGAAGGGTGGCACGACTCGACGGGGGCGGGTGATCCCCAGCCCCAGCCGCTGCTGCCGGCGGTCGATCCCCAGCCGTCGGAGCCGAGCAGCCAGACCGAGGTGCCGACGGCGAAGACCAGCAGCACCAGTGCCAGGCCGACGAGTCGAGCCCGGCGTGCGGCACCGAGCACGTGCTCGGCCAGGCGGACGGCCCGCGCGGAGGGTGCGACGGCCCCGGCGCGACCCCCCACGAAGGCGACGCTCGCCCGGGTGGTGGAGGCGGCCAGCGCGTCCGGCACCGTCGCGGCCCGGCCCCGCTCCGCGAGCAGCAAGGCCGACAGCAGGACGGCGGAGGCCCGCAGACCGCGGCGGACCAATCGGCTGCGGAGCAGGTCCCGCGCCCGCGCCAGCCGGCCCTTGACGGTCCCAGTCGGCCAGTTGAGCAGTCGGGCCGCCTCCTCGTTGGTTTTCCCTTGCAGGTAGCACAACACCAGGGCGGCGCGATACTTCTCCGGCAGACGGCTCAGCTCCTCGTCGAGCACCGGGCTCACGTCGTCGGCTTCAACCGCGGCGGGGGCCTGGAGGGCGGGCAGGAGGTGAACCTGTTTCTCGTGCATCTGGCGTTTGCTCACAGCGGCTCGGGCCTTGCGGGCGATACGCGAAGCGACGCCGTACAGCCAGTTGCCGAGCAGCCCGGGGTCTTGAATCGTTGCGGCCTTGCGCGCCAGCACCAGGAAGGTCGCCTGAAAGGCGTCCTCGGCGTCTTGCACGGTCCCCAGCACGCGCCGGCACACCGACAGCACGAGCGGACCATGCCTCTCGACGAGTGTCGCGAACGCCGCCTCGTCCCGGTCGGTGGCGAAACGGCGCAGGAGGTGAGCGTCGGTGGGAACATCCGCCGTGCCGGCGCCAGGGGGACACCGGAGCGTCGTTTGCGAACCTGCCTCGGCCATCTGCCAGTTTCTCCTTCGCTCGTTCGCGAGTCACCCTGTACTGCCCCGACGCGCACCGACGGTTACAAGATTCCGCACATTGTTGCCGCTTGCGGCTTCGCAAGGGCTTGCGAAGCCGCAAGCGGCGCTACGGACGTGCCTTGAGCCGCTCCAGGGCCGAGCGCGCTTCGACCGTCAGCGGGCTGTCGCCGCCCTTGGCCACCTCTTCGAGCACCTTTTTCGCCTCGGGGGTGCCGATCTTCTCCAGCACCTCGACGGCCCGCGCCGCGCGCACCTCCTCCATGTTTGGCCCGAGGTTGCCGCTCAGCTTGCTCAGGACGAACTCGAGCCGCTGCTTGGCCTCGGCCGACGGCTTGTTGTCCAGGGCCTTCTTGACCGCCTCCTCGACTGTCTTGCCGGCCCGGACCAACTCCTCGGTGGCGCTCTCACGCTCCTGGAACGCCTCGGCGTCGAGGTCGGCGATCAGCTTGGCGATGTGCTTGGCGTCCGGCGCCCCCGTCGGTTTGAGCTGCTTCTGCACAAAGGGGACCGTCTCCTTCGGGGCCGACGTCAGGTTCAGGATCGCCTGCCAGGCGCGGGCCGAGTCCTCGCCGGCCAGGTCCTTCCACAGCTCGGCCACCGTCTCGGCCGTGACGTCCTTGATGACCAGCCGGCCCTCGGCGGTCGGGCCGGGCACGTCCCAGAGCATCGCCCCCGCATCGGGGCCAGCGGTGGCCAGCGTCTTGCCGTCCGGGGCGAAGGCCAGCAACCGGGAGTTCAGCGGCAGGCCCTTCCGTTCCACCAACGTCTTGCCCGAGCCCGTGTCCCAGAAGCGCAGCAGGCCGTCGGTCGCCACCGTCGCCAGGGTGCGGCCGTCGGGCGAAACAGCGGCGGCGAGATGGCCTACGAAGGGGCGCGGCGGGCCGCCGGGCACGGCCGGGGGCGGCGGCGGCAGGTTGAACGATTGCCGTACCCGACCGGTGGCAAACTCGGTAAGATTCGCCGTCAGGCCCTGGAGCAGGACGTAGTTCTTGCCGTCGTTCGAGCGCTGGCTTACGAAGGCCAGGCTGGTCCCCTTCACCTCGGCCAACTCCTTGCCCGTCACTGCGTCCCAGCGCCGCGCCAGGCGCTCGTTGGGCATGTGGGCCTGCAAAGTCCGGTGGTCGCCGGCGAAGGAGAGGGTGGCGAAGTAGTAAGCGCCGGGCCCCATACCCGGCTTCACCTCCAGCCGGTGCAGCTCCTTCTCGGCGGCGACGTCCCAGACTCGGATGTGGCGGTCGGCGGCGGTCACCGCGAACAGCTTGCCGTCGGGGGAGAAGGCGAACGAGATCGGTTGCAGGGGCGAACTCACGAACGAATTCAGCTCTTTGCCCTCGGCCACGTCCCAGGTCCGCACCGTGCGGTCGAAGCCGTAGGAGAGCAGCGTCTTGCCGTCGGGGGCGAACTGCATCAGCGTGCTGGCGAACATGTCCAGGGCGGGCAGTTGGCGGAGGATTTTGCCGGTGGCGGCGTCCCAGACGATGATCGAGCGATCGGTCACGCCGCTGGTGGCCAGTCGCTTGCCGTCCGGCGACCAGACCAGGGCCTGAACGCCGCCGGCGTGCCCGGTGACGGGGAACAGCTCCTTGCCGGTGCCGGTGTCGTAGCCGCGCAGGATCGACTCGCCGCTGCTGACGTACAGCGACTTGCCGTCGTTGGACAGGGCGAAGGTGGGGAGGCCGACGCCACCGGCCCCGATGTCGATCTGGGATATCTGCTTGGCGGCGGCGACGTCGAACAGGCGCACGCTGCGGTCGTTACAGAGGACGGCGAGCGTCTTGCCGTCGGCGGCGTAGGCCAGCTCGCGGCCGCCGCCGAGGGGCAGCGGCAACTTGGCGATCGTTTTGCCGGTGGCGAGGTCCCAGACGCGGGCGGCCCGGTCGCCGGCGACGGTCGCCATGTGCTTGTTGTCGGGCGCGAAGGTGAGGGCGGCGATAGGGGCGGTGTGGCCGCCGAACCAGCGCAGCTCCTTGCCGTCCTCGGCGTCGAGGGCGCGCACGGCCCAGTCCTCGATCAGCGCCAGCGCCTTGCCGTCGGGGAAGAAGCGGACGCGGCCGACGAAGGCGACGGCGACGTTGGGGATGGCCGAGGGACTGACCTGCCGCACCTCCTTGGCCGTGACGGGGTCCCAGATGCGGAAGACGCGGTCCTGGTGGGAGCTGACCAGCAGCTTGCCGTCCGCGGAAAACTCGAGGTCGAGGAAGGCCTGGTTTAACGGCAGGGCGGCGAAGGTCAGGGTTTCCTTGCCGTCGGCCAGGCCCCACAGGCGGATGGTGCGGTCGGCGGAGTTGGCCGCCGCCAGCGTCTTGCCGTCGGGGGAGATGGAAAAGTACAGGCCGGCGCCGAGTTGGGGGGTGAGGGTGATGTCGAAGAGTTCCTTCTCGTTCGCGAGGTCCCACACGCGCGCCTTCGAGTCCTGGGCAATGGTCAGCAGGCGCTTGCCGTCGGGGAGGGGCAGGACCCGGGTCACCGCGCCGCCGTGGCGGAAGCGGCCGGCGCCAAGGCGGAGGCGGGCGCCCTCGGGCCGGGGGTCGGCGGCCTCGGCCGGCTTCCCCGGCTCGCCGTCCGCGGGCGCCGCGGGCAGATGAGCCGCCCCGCAAAGCAGAGCGGCCAGGGGAAGGAGTGCGAACAGTCGTCTTCGGAGCCGTCTCATGGGCACCCTCCAGACGGGCAACAGGGGGAATCTCGAGCCGACGCCGACATCCTACCCGTGTGCGGGGGCTGACGCCAGCAGTTTAGCGGCCAAGTAAGCACAACGTCCAACCGAGTTGGTAGCCGCATTCGCCAGAAGGCGGGCCAGCCGCCGAGTCAACCGAGTCGGTAGCCCTCTATTGAGTTGACCCCGTGTCAGACGGTGCGCTTGCGGGCCGGCTGCGCCATCCGGGCAACAACAAGGGGCATTGCTCTTTTTCGAGAGAGAAAAACATCAATGCCCCTTGTTGTTGTTCATTGAACAAGTGCTCACAGGTGAATCATCGGGGTCTGCTTGGCAAGGCTGCCGTAGTCGCGGAACTGGCGGCCGCGCTTGTAGGAGCAGAAGTTGCTGTCGTCGAGCAGCAGGACGTTGGCCTGGGCCGACACCCGCAGGGTCCGGCTGATGCCGACCGTCGCCCCCAGGTGATGGCACAATCTCCTGTCCGGCGGTCCCGCATCGCTTGCGGTTCGGCAGCGCAGTGTTTACAGTGGAACAGACGGCCGTTCCCGAGGAATCCGGGGCTGGTTCAAACGCGGGTCGCGCTCTGCCCGTGCCCGTGCCCGTGCCCGTGCCCGTGCCCGTGCCCGGTCTGGAATCGGGCACGGGCGCGGGTCCGTGCCCGTGCCCGTGCCCGTGCCCGTGCCCGGTCTGGAATCAGGCACGGGCACGGACCCGCGCCACCTGAAACGGCCCGTTTCTGAACCATGCCGGAATCCGCGACCATGTCCACCGACCGCGCCAGCCCCGTCCTGTACACGACCCATGACGGTAAGCTGCTGCGGTCGATAAATTGACCCCATAGCCACGGGCTGCAACGGAGGCGTTCGGCCGCGAATCGACTGAGAGGCACCCGCGACATGACGGCCAGTCCCAGCGAGCGGATCTGCGTGGTGGTCGGGCGCACCCGGCACAAGATGGTCCAGGCTGAGATCAAGGAGGCCGCACGCCGCGGCGCCCGCCTGATCGAGGTGCGCCTCGACTTCCTGGCCAAGGCCCCCGATTTCAAGCGCCTGCTCGCCGACAAGCCCTGCGCGCTGATGGCCACGGTGCGCCGGCCGCCGGACGGCGGACGCTGGGGCGGGACCGAGGCGGCCCGCCAGACCCTGCTGCGCCAGGCCGTCGTCGGCGGCTTCGACTGGGTCGATGTCGAGACCGACGTCGCCGACGTCATCCGCCGTTTCGGCCGGGTCAAGCGCGTCGTCAGCTATCACAACATGCACGAGGTGCCGGGCAATCTCGAAAAGATCCACGAGCGCATGTGCGCTCAGGACGCCGACGTGGTCAAGCTCGCCGTGCGCGCCCAGCAGCCGGAAGACAACCTGCGCGTGCTGCGCCTGGTCAAGGACGCCCCGACGCCGACGATCGCCTTTTGCATGGGCGACCTGAGCATGCCGAGCCGCATCCTGGGCCTCAAGTACGGCTCGCCGTTCACCTACGGCGCCTTCAACCCGGAGCGCGGCATCGCCCCGGGGCTGCCGTCCTTCGACGAGTTGAAGCACATTTATCACGTCGATAGCATCACCGCCGACACGCAGATTTACGGCGTCATCGGCGACCCGGTGGCGCACAGCCTCAGCCCACTGATCCACAACGCCATGTTCCACAGCCAGCGCCTCAACGCGGTGTACGTGCCGTTCCGGGTGCCGCGCGGCCAGCTGGAAGGGTTCCTGAAGCACTTCGATGCCTTCGGCGTGCGCGGCTACAGCGTGACGATCCCGCACAAGGAACAGGCGGCGGTGCTGGCGGACATGCGCGAAGCGAGCGTAACCCTGACGCAGGCGGCGAACACGTTGCTGCGCCTGGGCGGCGGCTTCGCGGCCTACAACACCGACTACACGGCGGCCATCCAATCGCTCCTGGCGAACATGCCGCCGGGCGCGGACGGCGCCCCGCCGACGCTCAGTTCCCGGGTGGCGCTGGTCCTGGGGGCGGGCGGGGCGGCGCGGGCGGTGGCTCATGCCCTGCACCGCGAGGGGGCGATGGTGAACATTAGCAACCGCACCCCCGAGCGGGCGCAGCGCTTGGCCGAGGAGGTCGGCTGCCGGGCCATCGACTGGGCGGCACGGCACAGCGTCCTGTGCGACATCCTCGTCAACTGCACCTCGGTCGGCATGCACCCCAATGTCGATGAGACGCCGTTGCATCACAGCTTCCTCAAGCCCGGCCTGGTGGTCATGGACATCGTCTACACGCCCGAGACGACGCTGCTCATCCGCGAGGCCCGCGGCCGCGGCTGCCACGTCGTCACCGGCGTCGATATGTTCGTCCGCCAGGCGGCGGCGCAGTTCAAGCTGTTCATCGGCCGCGAGGCGTCGCTGGAGTACATGCGCACCGTCCTCCGCCGGGCGCTGTCGCCGGTCAGCCTCAAGGGACCCGAGGAACTGAGGAAGTAACCCGGTTTAGCCGCCGCCCTCGGGGCGGCGCTCAGAGAACGCCGCCCCGAGGGCGGCGGCTAAACAAATGCTCATGAATATCAGCGACGAACGTGTCTTTCTGGTCGGCTACCGCGGCACCGGCAAGAGCAGCGTCGCCCGGTTGCTGGCCCACCACCTCGGCTGGCAGTGGGTCGATGCCGACGAGATACTGGAACAGCGTGCCGGAATGACCATCCGCCAGGTGTTCGAGGCGGAGGGCGAGACGGGCTTTCGCAAGCGCGAATCGCTGTTGCTGGAGGAATTATGCGAGTTGCGCCGAACCGTCATCGCCACCGGCGGCGGCGTCGTCCTGAGCGGGCTCAACCGCCAGCGCCTGAAGGCCGCCGGGCGCGTCGTCTGGCTGACCGCCGACCCCCCGACGATCCGCCACCGCCTGGAGAAGGACAAAAGCACCGCCGAGCGCCGGCCGGCGCTGACCGTCGGCGGGCTGGCGGAGATCAAGGAACTGCTGCGGGCGCGCGAGCCGCTCTACCGGGCTGTCGCCGACCTCACCGTTGATACGACCGGCCGGGCGCCGGAGGAAGTCGCCGACACCATCCACAAATCCCTGAACCAGGGCTGACCTTATGCTGTCCGTCTGGCTGGCGCTCGTGTTCCTGGTCGGGGCGTGCGCCGGCGGCTTCCTCAACGTCTGCATCTATCGCCTGCCCTACGAGAAGGGCCTGCTGTGGCCCGGCTGGCGCTGCGGCTCCTGCTGCCAGCCGCTTCGCTGGCTCGATGCCCTGCCGCTGGCCGGCTACTGGCTGTGCCGCGGCCGCTGCCGCACCTGCGAGGCGCGGTTCCCGGCGCGCTACTTCGTCGTCGAGCTGCTCACGGGCCTCTGCTTCGCCGGCCTGTTCTACCTCGACGTGGTCGCCAACGTCCACGACCTCCCTCTGTTGCAGCGTAAGCAGGTTGCGATCGTGGCCGGGACAGTTCCGTGGCAGGCGTGGGTGGTGTTCGCGCACCACGCGCTGCTGGTGTGCTTCTTGCTGGTCGCGTCGTTCATCGACATCGACCACTACGAGATCCCGCTGCCGGTGACGACGATGGGCACCGTGGTCGGCCTGGTCGGTGCGCTGCTCTGCCCGTGGCCCTGGCCGGAGGCGGCTGCCGACCTGCCGCCGATGCCCCGCCAGCCAGTCGTGTGGGAGATCGGGCACGGGCTGAGGATGCACGCGCCGACGGCGGGGCTCTATGCGTGGCCGGTGTGGTATCCTCTGCCCGCGTGGCTGGAGGCGGGGAGTTGGCAGCTGGGGCTGGCGACGGGGCTGGCCGGTGTGCTGGCCGGGACGCTGCTGCTGCGGGCCGTGCGCTTCGTCTTCGGCCTGGGCCGCGGCATCGAGGGGCTCGGCGTGGGCGACGCCGACCTGATGATGATGGCCGGCGCCTTCCTCGGCTGGCAGCCGGTGGTGATCGCTTTCTTCGTGAGCGTCGCGCCGGCCCTGCTGATCGGCGTGACGCAGATGCTGTTCCGCGGCGGCCAGGAACTGGCGTTCGGCCCGTCGCTGTCGCTGGGGATTGTGCTGACAATGCTCGGCTGGCAGTGGCTCGCCCCGCAGATGACCGCCTACTTCTTCGACGCGACGCTGCTGCTGATCCTGGTGCTGGCCGGGGTGGTGCTGATTTTCGTGGTGAGTTTCCTGATGCGCCTGGTGCGCGGCCCCGGCGACGAAGGGCCGCCCAAGAAATAGGGCCCGTGCTTTCGAGAGGTCAACTCATGCAAGGCATCCTCATTGTCGATTACGGCATGGCCAACCTGCGCAGCGTGCAGAAAGGCTTCGAGAAGGTCGGCTTTGCCGCGGAGATCAGCGGCGACCCGTCGCGCGTCGGCGAGGCGGACAAGCTGGTGCTGCCCGGCGTCGGCGCCTTCCGCGACGCCATCGCCCGGCTGCACGAGTCGCGCCTGGCCGAGCCGATCCTCGATCACGTCAAGGCGGGCCGGCCGTTCCTGGGCATCTGCCTGGGCCTACAGCTGCTCTTCGCGAAGAGTTACGAGGACGGCGAATACACGGGGCTGAACCTGTTCCCGGGCGACGTGGTTCGCTTCCCGGACGTGCCCGGCCTGAAGGTGCCGCACATGGGCTGGAACCAGCTGCGCATCCGCCGGCCGGCGCCACTCTTCCGGGACGTGCCGGAGGGTTCAGCGGTGTATTTCGTGCATTCGTACTATGCGGCGCCGAAGAATGCGGGCATCGTGGCCACGGAGACGGACTATCCCGAGCCGTTCACCTCGGCGATCTGGCACGAGAACGTCTTCGCCACGCAGTTTCACCCCGAGAAGAGCCAGCGCGTGGGGTTGACGATGCTGCGCAACTTCGCCGCACTGTGATACCTGCACTCGGTAATGGTGTGTGTATCGGCAGGCGGAGCCTGCCCTACGGCGTAGGGCAGGCTCCGCCTGCCGATACCGACGGCCGGCGTCACTTCCCCACGTCCCAGAGGTTCACCGAGCCGTCCGCCCCGCCCGTCGCCAGCGTCTTGCCGTCCGGGCTGAAGGCGACTGCATGCACCGCCTTGGTGCCACCCTGGAAGGACTCCACGACCTTGCTGGTCGCCATGTCATACAGCCGCACCGCCCCATGCTCGTCGCCCCAGGCGATCCGCTTGCCGTCGGGACTGAACGCAGCCGCATCGATGCGCACCTGGACTCCCCCCAGCCCACGTAGTTGCTTGCCCGTGGTCGCGTCCCAGAGGCGCACCGGCTGATCGCGGCCAGCGGTCAACAGAGAGTTGCCGTCGGGTGAGAAGGCAAGCGACTCCACCTTGCCCTTGTCGGATTCCATTGTGCGCAGCAACTTGCCGGTCGCGAAGTCGGCCAAGTTGATCGACCCGTCCGCGCCGGCGCTGGCCAGGAGCTGCCCACCCGGTGAGATCGCCACCGCCGTGACCGTACCTCTGCGCGCAACCATGGAGAGGCGTTCCTTCGAGGTGCGCAGGTCCCAGACCCGGATCACGCCGTCGCCGCCGGAGGACGCGAGGAGGTTGCCGTCGGGAGAGAAGGCCACTCCGTTCACAACCTTATCTTGCGTGATAAGTGTTGGCCCCACTTCCGTACCCGTCTCTCCGTTCAGAACGCGGATAACGCCGAACTCGACTTGATTGCGCGTGCTACTGCCGCCGATTGCCAGGAGTTTGCCATCCGGTGACACGGCCAGCGAGCGCCAGGAATCGCCGAAGGCGAGTTTGGCCCGCGCCTTGCCGCTGTCCGCGTGCCAAAGGATGACCCTGCCGTCCTCGGCACACGAGGCCACAACACGCGTGTGTGGCGTGAAGGTCACGGCCCGCACCGGCGACGCCGACTCCATCGGCCGCAGCGACACGCGCGGTTCGGTCCGAGGTGACTGCGGTTTCTCCTTCGTTTCGTCGATCTTGAGCGTCTTAAGCACCTCACGCAGCGTCCCGACCGTGTCGATCAAGACCAGTCCGTTGATTTCCTCGATAGGGATTGCCTCGCCAAGGGGACTCATCTGTTTGCGCAGGGTGCGCGCCACTTCAGCGGCGCGGCCTTCCTTGAGCTTGACAAACAGCCTGCCGGTTTCATTCTTGTCCATGCTCGGCAGGTCTTCGACCGAAAGTGTGCGCTTGCCCCCGGAGATCGGCTCGTCCACCGGGACGACAGTAAACGTGTTGGTGTGGACGATGAGGATGTACTTCTGGGCCATCAGCGCTTCGTTGATGATATCAACGATTTCCGGGATAGTGTATTGCTTCCCCCTGGGGGAGACGAACGTGAACGTGCCGGTCGGGACAAGGGGGCCGTTATACACCAGGCCCGTCTGCTCGCCGAACCACTCGAACACCTCCTTCCAGGGCCTGTTGTTGATGGAGAAGCTGTAGCGCTTCTCGGCGGGTTTCGGCTGCTCCTTGCCCGCCTTCTCTCCTCCCGCGCGCTCCAGCGTGATCAGCGTCAGGCCGCTGCCGGCCTTCGTCGCGAACTCGCTCGGCGTCGCCTTCCCTTCGTCGTTATCGACGCAAATTTTCAGGCGGCCGTCCTCCAGGGCGTAGATACCGCGGACCATCGAGGCCTTGGCGTTGGCCTTCAGCCAGATCGCCTTGGGCTTGGTATTGGTGCCCAGCATGAAGCTCGCCTCGCGGCGGGCCCCGTCGGGGTCGAAGGTGATCGTGTTGTCGTGGATGGCGACACGAAAAGTCTTGATCGCCTCGGCCGGCAGCTTCTCGCCGTCGTGCTCCAGGGCGACGGCCTGCCAGGTCCCTTGCATCTTATCCAGGTCGTCGGGCTCCTTTTTCGGTACCTCGGGCAGCGTGAAGATCACGCCGGCCTTCCCCTTCGGCGCCGCCTTCTCGTCCCCGCCGCCGGCCGCGGCCGGGCCGGGCTGCCTGAGCAGGCCCACCCCGCCCCCGGCGAGTCCCAGCGCCAGGACCACCGCCGCCAGCGTCGTCAGTTTCTTCGCGAACATGGCTCTGAGCACCCCTTGTGCGAGGGCGGCCGCCGGCGCCGAGGCGCCGCTGGCCAGCACTGCCTTGACTGTCATTTCCACCAGCACCGCCGGGGCCGCCGCGGAGTGGGCCAGCAGGGCCGCCAGGCCGCCCGCGGGCAGCGCCAGACCGCGCCGGGCCAACCGCGGCCGCAGCAGGTCGCGCGCCCGCGCCAGCCGCCCCGATACCGTCCCCTTCGTCCAGCCGAGCAGCCGCGCCGCTTCCTCGTTGGTCTTCCCTTCCAGGTAGCAGAGCACCAGCGGCGCCCGGTACTTCTCCGGCAGCCGATCCAGCTCCTCGTCGATCACCCGCCGCAGCTCGCGCCAGGCCGCCTCGGCCACCGGGTCGGCCGGCGAGACGGGCTCGGCCGGCGCGACCTCGGCCTGGTGCCGCCGGGCCGCCGCGATCCGGGCCTTGCGGGCCACGCGGTAGGCGACGCCGTACAAGAAGCTCGCCACGGAATCCCCTTGACGGACCGACGACGCTCGCCGCGCCAGTACCAGGAAGGTGGCCTGAAACGCGTCCTCGGCGTCGTGAACGTCATTCAGCAGCCGGCGGCAAACGCCGAAGACCATCGCCGCGTGGCGGCGCACCAACCCGGCGAAGGCCGCCTCCTCACCTGCGGCGACGAAGCGGCGCAGCAATTCCCCGTCCCCTTCGCCGTCCGCGGGCGCGACGGTCCGGCGCAGGAAGTGCATCACGTGGTCCAACAAGGCATCGGGCATGCGGAAGTCCCCTGCCGTCGTCCTCCTCCATAGTGCCGGGAAACGGTGCGGCGAATACCACCTTTTTCCCGGACCGCTACTTCCGGGCGTCACATTCGGCATACTCCGCTCAGGCGAAGCCGGCCATCCGCTACAATGACCCCGTCGCCCCGGAGGGAGCGGTTTCATGAGAGCGACGTGCGGGTTGTTGCTCGCCCTCGTGGTGACGGGGTGTACCGGGCAGCCGGCGCAAAACACGGCGACGGAAGAGGACAAGGTCAAGGCGTCACTGGCGAAGCTCGACCCCGAGGACCGGAAACTTGCCGAGGAGCAGAAGTTCTGTGCCGTGGAGAATGAGCACCGCCTCGGCTCGATGGGGACACCGCACAAGGTCGTCATCGACGGGCAGGCGGTGTTCCTGTGCTGCAAGGGCTGCGAGAAGCAGGCGCTCGCCGACCCCGGTCAGACTCTGGCGAAGGTGAAGGAATTGCACGCGGGATCGACAGGACGCGATTAGCCGCTTGCGGCTTAGCGTTCGCTTCACTCCTCGGTGGAGCGAACGCTAAGCCGCAAGCGGCTGGGAGACGCTGATGACCGTTCGCCTGGTGCCTGACGAGCCGTTGCCGTCGTACGCCTTCGTCCCGGGCCGCTCCCCCCACCCGATCAGCGACCCGGCAGGCCACAGCTTCGGCGCCACGCCTCACCTACAGCCGGAGTTGGACCCCGCCCGCTGGACGGCGAACAGGACGTACCTTTACGGGATCGACCTCTTCAACGCCGGCTATTACTGGGAAGCCCACGAGGTGTGGGAATCGCTGTGGCACGGCTGCGGGCGTTCGGGGCGCACCGCCGATTTCCTCAAGGGACTCATCAGGCTGGCAGCCGCAGGCGTCAAGGTGCGCGAGGGCCGGCCGTCGGGCGCCGTCAGCCACGCCCGCGCCGCCGCCGACCTCTTTCGCCGCACCGGGGCTCCCGGCGAGCGCTACCTGGGACTGCCGCTCGGCGAGCTGATCCGCTTCGCCGACGAGGTCGCCGACAAGCCGCCGACCCCCGCCGACGGGGCGGCAGCCGTCGAGGTCGTCTTCCCGTTCTCCCTGCGGCCGCAATGACGATGAGGATTCCCGATCCGACCCGCTTTGTGCCGTTCCTCGTCCGCCTCGGCTGGGCCTCCACCCGGGTCGCGAACCCCGACCCCCTGCGCGCCTCGGGGCGCGTCTTCTTCTTCCGCGGGCAGGCCCTCCTTTTCAGTCGGGGCTTTGGCATGATGTGCGACGAGTTGCGCCGCCGCGGCGTCTGGGCCGAGGACCTGCGCTGCCGCGGCGAACGGTGGGCGGTCCGGCAGGTCATCGCCGATTACCAGGAGGGTCGTTGGCGTGGTCCGGTCGTCTTCGTCGGCCATTCCTGCGGCGGGCGCTCCAGCCTGTTCGCGGCCGAAGAACTGCGTGCCGTCGGCATCGAGGTGTACCTGATCGTCTGCCTCGACGTCACCCTGCCGCCGCCGGTGCCGGCCAACGTGCGGCGGGCGATCAATCTGCGGCGCACACGGCGGCGCCTCTACCCGGCGATGCCGCTCGTCGCGGCGCCGGGGGCGGCGGCCGTCATCGACAATGTCGATCTCGACGCGCCCGACTCGCCGATCGACCCGCGCGGGATCTGCCACGTGAACATCACGAGCCGGCCGGACGTGCGGGAGTACGTGGTCGGCCGGATCCTTGAGGCGATCTCGGGCGCCTAACCGCGAGAGCGGGCCGCTTGCGGCTTCGCAGGGCATGCGAAGCCGCAAGCGGCGGGGGGGCTAGGCGAACTTGTGCTTGCCGGGCACCGGCACCGGCGGCACCGGCATGTCGGTGTCCCAGCGCAGGTTGGCCTCGTCCACGAAGTCGATCTTCGAGTTGAGGATCGCGTCCCAAGTCACTTCCTTGCCACTGTAGCCGGCCTCGCGGCCCATGATGGCCGTCAGCGTGCTCTCGGCGACGTTCTTCAGCTCGTTGAGCGGCTTGTCGTCGCGGATGCTGGCGATCAGGTCGGTGTGCTCCGTGACGTAGGGGCTGATCTTGTCACCGCCGGCGACGCGCTTGCCGTTCACGAAGAACGTGGCCGGATGGTCCTGCGTGGCGAACGGCCCCTTGGTGCCGTGTCCGGCTTCGGAGACGCTCTCCCAGCAGCCGGGAATGTGGCGGCACTGGCTGATCATGCGGGCGCCGCTGGGGTAGACGTACTCGATGGCGAAGTTGTCGAAGATGTTGCCGACCTCCTTCGGGTCGCCGTCGGGCCGGGCGTCGCTGTGGCCGACGCGGCTGCCCATGCCGCGGGCCATGATCGGGTGGTCGCGCATCGCCCAGTTGCACACGTCGAGGTTGTGGATGTGCTGCTCGACGATGTGGTCGCCGCAGATCCAGCAGAAGTGATACCAGTTGTACAGCTGGTAGGCGAGTTCGGTCTTCTCCTCGGGGTACTTGGCCAGGCCGTCCCGCTTCTTGAACCAGATGCCGCCGCCGTTCCAGTAGGCGCGCAGCAGGAGGAGGTCGCCAATGGCCCCGTCGTGGATCCGCTTCATCGTCTCGATGTAGCCGCCCTGGTGGCGGCGCTGCGTGCCGGCCGCGACGTGCAGCCCCTTCTTGACCGAGGTGTCGTAGGCCGCCAGCACCTGGCGGATGCCGGGGCCGTCGGTGCCGACCGGCTTCTCGGTGAAGAGGTTCTTGCCGGCGGTGACCGCCTCCTCGATGTGCAGTGGGCGGAAGCCGGGCGGCGTCGCCAGGATGACGTAGTTCACCTCGGGGTTGTTGATGACCTTCTTGTAGGCGTCCAGGCCGGTGTAGCAGCGGTCCTCGGGCAGGTCCACGCCGTTGCCCAGCTTCTTCACCTCGTCGTCGCCGGCCAGGTCGATGAGGCGGCTGCGGCTGCCCTTGACGTGGTTGGAGAAGACGTCACCCACGGCGACGATCTTGACGCCCTTGGCGGCGTGCAGGACGTTGTTGCAGGCGTCGGTACCGCGGCCGCCGCAGCCCACCAGGCCGACCTTGATGGTGTCGCTGCCGGCCGCGTACACCGCCGGCGCCAGCGCCTCGGCGGTCAAGGCCGCCCCCGCCACCGCGGCCGTTTTCAGGAACGTCCGCCGCGACTGGCCGTTCCCGCTGTTGTTGTCCGTCATGCGTTTGACCTCCGATGGATGACTCCCGGCAGCCTGCCCTCGTCACTTGCGGGGGCGGCGGGCGGGGGGACACGTTACGATCTTTCTGCTAATCTCCGAAGAGGGTTGCTCTTGTTCTACGAACTTTCGCGGGACCAACGATGTCAAAATCCCTTCTTACCGTCCCTATGCTCCTGTCCCTCCTGGCCGCCACCGCGCTCGCGGCCGAGCCGAAGCTGACGCGCTACAGCTTCACCGAGCCGCACATGGGGACGACGTTCAAGATCATCGTCTATGCCCCGGACGAGGCGGCGGCGGACAAGGCGTCGAAGGCGGCGTTTGCGCGAGTCGCAGAACTCGATGGTATCATGAGCGACTACAAGCCCGCCAGCGAATTGATGCAGCTTTGCGGCAAGGCCGGCGGCGACCCCGTCAAGGTGAGCGACGACCTCTGGACCGTCCTGGAGCGGGCGCAGGAAGTGGCGAAGCGCTCCGACGGCGCCTTCGACGTGACGGTCGGCCCCATCGTGCGGCTGTGGCGGCGTGCCCGGGGGACGCGGCAGCTGCCCGACGCCGACGACCTGGCGAAGGCGAAGGCGCTGGTCGGCCACGACAAGGTGAAACTCGACCCGAAGGCGCATACGGTGCAGCTGACGAAGGAGGGAATGCGGCTGGACCTGGGCGGAATCGCCAAGGGCTACGCGGCCGACCAGGCGCTGCTGGTGCTGAAGAAGCACGGGTTGGCGCGGGCGCTGGTGGCCGCCGGCGGCGACATCGCGGTCGGCGACGCCCCGGCCGACGCCGACGCCTGGACGGTCGGCATCGCGCCGGTCGAGGACCCCCTGAGCAAGCCGAAGAAGTACCTTCTCTTGACCAACGCCGCCGTCTCGACGTCGGGCGACGCCGAGCGGTACGTCGAGATCGACGGCAAGCGCTATTCGCACATCGTCGATCCGAAGACGGGGCTCGGGTTGGTGGGGCGGATGACGGTGACGGTGGTGGCGCCGAACGGCCTGTGGTCCGACCCCCTGACGAAGGTGGTGGCGGTCCTGGGGCCGGAGAAGGGGTTCCCGATCATCGAGCAAACCAGGGGCGTGTCGGGGTATGTCGTGCGCAAGACGGATAAGGGGGAGGAGACATCTGCGTCGAAGCACTTCCCGGAGGTTCGGCAGCGCGACGAGAAGTGAAAGAGCGGGGGGCGTCAGCCCCCCGGTGACTTCACCGGGGGGCTGACGCCCCCCGCTCGCCCCGTCAAAACGGCCACACCCGCGGCGCCACGGCCACGGTGACCGCCCAGACGATCAGGTTGAGCGGCCCCCCGAAGCGGAGGTAATCGGTGAAGCGGTAGCCTCCTGGCCCGTACACCATCAGGTTCGTCTGATAGACCACCGGCGTCGCGAAGCCGCACGACGCGGCCATCATGATCGCCATCGCGAAGGGCGTGAAGCTCACCTGCATCCCCTCCGCGGTCGCCAGGGCGATGGGAAAGATCATCACCGCGGCCGCGACGTGGGACATCACCTCGCTGAAGAGCATCGTCGCCGCGTAAACCATGGCCAGCGCCAACCACGGGTTGTTGCCGGCCACGCCGATCAGGGTGTGGGCGACGTCCCTGGCGACGCCGGTCTTTTGCAGCGCCTGGCCGATGCCGAAGGCGCAGCCGATGACGACGAGCACCGACCACTCGACGCTGCGCCGCGCCGCCGTCGCCGAGCAGCAGCGCGTCAGGATCATCGCCCCCGCCGCCAGCAGCGCCGCGTTGAGCATGCTCAGCCATTGGGCCCCCGCCACGACCACCATCGCCAGCAGGATCACCAGCGCCGCCCAGGCGCGGTCGTGGCGCGGCAGGGTCGAGCCCTCGACGCGGCTGACCAGGAAGAAGTCGCGCGAGTTGCGCTGGGCCTCCACGAACGACGGGTGCGCCTCGAGCAGCAGCGTATCGCCGGCCTGCAGGACGATGTCGCCGATCTTGCCGGCTAGGCGCGCGCCGTTGCGGGCCACGGCGATGACGGCGGCGTTGTAGACCGAGCGGAAGCGCCCCGCGCGGATGCTCAGGCCGACTAGCGGACAGGTGTTCGAGACCACCGCCTCGATCAGACAGCGCTGCGTGCGCGGGGCGTCGAGCTTGAACACCTGGTCGGTCGCCGGCTTCAGGCCGCGCACCTTCTGCAGATCGACCACCGACTCGACCACGCCGACAAAGACGAGCCGGTCGTTGGCGGCCAGCTTCGTCTCGGAGCCGACGGCGGCGTGGATCTCTCCATCGCGGTCGATCTCCATCAGGTAGAGACCCGGCAGGTGGCGCAGCCCGGCCTGCTCGATGGTCTTGCCGACGAGGGGGCTGCCGACCTCGACGGTCATCTCGACGGTGTAGTTGCGCGGGTCTTCGGGCACGCCGAACGCCGGGCGGCGCTCGGGCAACAGCCAGCGGCTGGCGGCGAGGATGTAGACGATCCCCGCGGCACAGCACGGCAGGCCGACCCAGGTCACGTCGAACAGCCCCAGCGATGGCCGGCCCGCCCCGAGCATCAGGCCGTTGACGACGAGGTTGGTGCTGGTGCCGATCAGCGTACATAGCCCCCCGAGGATGACGACGAAGCTGAGCGGCATCATCAGTTTCGACGGCGACAGGCGCAGGCGCTTGCCCCACTCGTCGATCACGGGCAGCATCATGGCCGTCAGCGCGGTGTTGTGGACGAAGAAACTGATGGCGGCGATGGGGATCGCCATGCGGAACTGGGCGGCGATGGGGGAGCGCGGCCGGCCGAGGAGGGGTTGCATGAACAGCGTCATGGCCCCGGTCTCGCGCAGGCCGGCCGCGACGACGAAGAGGACGGCCACCATGCCGACGCCTTCGTTGGCGAAACCGGCGAGGGCCTCCCTGGGTTCGAGGACCCTCAGCGTGAGCAGCAGCGTCAGCCCGGCGGCCATGACCAGGTCGGCCGCGACGCGCGTGAAGACGAGCAGGCCGACGACCAGGGCCACCACGCCCAGCGCGATCCAGGCGGCTGCGGTCATGCGTTCCCCCAGCCGCTGGCGGCTTCGCACGGCCTGCGAAGCCGCCAGCGGCTACTTGCGCGCCACCTTCTCGAGCGGCCCCAGCGCGAACGTCGTCGTCTGCGTCAGCGGGTAGCGGTCGAGCACCTCGCGCACCTTGCCCAGCGTCACCGCGTCGAAGGCGGCCAGTTCCTCGTCCACGCTGCGGTACTTGCCGAGGTAGGTCCAGCTCATGCCGATGGCCTGCATGCGCCCCATCGACCGCTCGCTGCTGCGCACCACGCGCGACAGGATCTTGCTCTTGGCCTGGTTCAATTCCTCGTCCGTGATGCCTTCCTCCTGCACGCCGGCCAGCACGTCGCTGACGATGGCCAGGTTCTCCTCGGTCTGCTCCGGGTCGCAGCTGAACGAGGTGTAGAATGAGCCGGTGCCCTCGTAGTCGTGGAAGCTGGCGTCAGCCGACTCGGCGAAGCCCGGATCGACCAGCGCCCAGTAGAGTCGGCTGCCGCTGTCGTCGCCCAGGGCCAGGGCGAGGGTATCGGCGGCGTGGCGCAGCGGGGAGTCGGCCGCCGGGCCCGGCGAGATCAGCAGGACGTGTTCTTGTGTCACCTTCGGTTTCGCCATCACCTCGAAGCGGCCCGAGCCGGGCGCCTCGCGGATCCCCTGGCGCCCGACCGGCCCCGCGATCCAGCCGCCGCAGTGCTTCTCGATCAGGGAAACGAGGCCGTCCCAGTCGAAGTTGCCGGCGCCGACGACGGTGACGTTGGGGGCGACGTAGCGGCGCTCGAAGTAGGCCCGCATCTGCTCGGGCGTCAGCGCCTTGATGCTGGCGACGGTGCCGAGGATGCTGTTGCCCAGCGGGTGGTCGGCGAAGTAGACGCGCTTGGCGTTGTCGTACGCCGACCACATCGGCTGGTCCTCGTACATGCCGATTTCCTCGATGATGACGTTCTTCTCCACGTCGAAGTCCTCGCCGCGCAGCGACGGCCGCAGGATGTCGGCGAGGATGTCCACCGCCTGGGCCATGTACTCCGGAAGGATGGCGGCGTAGAAGACGGTGTTTTCCTCACTGGTGAAGGCGTTGTAGTGGGCGCCGATGCGGTCGAAGTCGCGGTTGACGTCGAGGGCGCTGCGCCGTGGCGTGCCCTTGAAGACCATGTGCTCCAGGAAATGGCTGACGCCGGACACCTCCGCCGTCTCGTCGCGCGAGCCGGTGCGCACGAAGAAGCCCAGCGACATGCTGCGCGCCGAGGGGATGGTTTCCGCGATGATTTGCAAGCCGTTGGCCAGGCGATGAGTGTGGAAGGGCACGATGATTCCTCCGTAATGCGGCGTTTACTCGTCCGTCTGAAGCGCTTTCGGTCCCAGGGTGACGATGGTGAAGCCCTTCGCCGGGTAGCGGCGCAGGTGCTCGGTGATGCCGCCCGGCGTCAGCCCGTCGATGGCCGACTTGATCTCGTCGAAGCTGCGCACGCGCCCCAGGTAGTACCAATCCGAGGCGAGGGTGCCGGCGCGCGAGGAGGTCGATTCCTCCTGCATGATGAGCGACGACTTCAGTCCCGCCTGCACGCGCTCCACCTCTTCGGGCTCGATGCCGTCCTGCAGCCGCATCAACTCGCCGAGCGTCACGTCGAGTGTCTCCTGGGCACGCTCGTTGGTGGTGCCGGCGTAGCAGATGACGCTGGCCCGCTCCTTGAAGCCGGAGTAACTCGCCGAGACGGCGTAGCACAGGCCGCGCTTCTCGCGCACCTCAGTGAACAGGCGGGCGCTCATGCCGCCGCTGAGGACGTTCACCGCGCCGATGGCGGCGTAGTAATCGGGGTGCGTGATCGGGACGCTGGGGTAGGCGATGCCAATCTGGGTCTGCGTCGTCTCTTTTTCCAGGTGGGCGCGGTGCGTCGTCGTCTGGCCGAGCGTGAGGGTGGGCGGCTCGGGGGCGGTCCAGTCGCCGAAGAGCCGGCCGATCTGGTCGCGCAGCGCCGCCCATTCGATGTTGCCCGCCACCGAGACGATGGTGCCGCGCGGCGTGAACAGGCGCCGGTAGTGCTTGCGGACGACGTCGGCGGTGAGACTGGCGATGCCCTCCTCGGTGCCGCGCCGGTCCTGGCCGAGCGGCGGCGGGTAGTGCAGGCGGCGCAGCTCGATCATGACCTTGTGCCGCGGCTCGTCCTCGAGCCCCTGGAGGTCCTGCAGGGCCAGCGCCTTGACCGCGTCGATCTCCTCTTCCGGCAGGTGCGGGCGGCGGATGATGTCGGCGTAGATGTCGAGCGCCGCGGGAAGGTTGCGGGCCAGCGTGGCGCCCCAGAAACGCGTGTGCAGGGTGCCGACGCTCTCGTCGCGGTCCATGCCGAGGTTGTCCAGCGCCAGGGACAGCTCGCGGCTGTCGCGGTTGCCGGCCCCGCGGGTGATGAGGTCCGACAGGACCGAGGCGATGCTCCGATGCGGCTCTGGGTCGTAGGCGCAGCCGGCCGGGACGAGGAAGTTCAGCGCCGCCGAGCGCACGTGCTCCATGCGCTCGGCGAGGAGGGTCAGCCCATTGTCGAACGTGTGTTGGTAGACTTCCTGCGGCACGGTTATCCCTCGCAAGTACTCAGTACTGAGTACTCAGTACTGAGTACTCGTTACCACGCCCCCGCCTGAGCCATCACCGCCTTGTATACGGTTTTCCGCCGGCGAAAGCTCAGGCGGCGGTACAGCCGGATGGCCCCCTCGTTGTGCGCCGTGACCTCCAGCAGAGCCCGCTTGAGCCCGGCCCGGCGGAATCCCTCCAGGGCGTGCAGGAGCAGCACGCTGCCCAGGCCGCGGTTGCGGTAGCCGGCGGCGATGCCGAGGTTCTGGATGGCCCCGACGCCGCCCGGCTCGCGCACGCCCTGCACGGTGCCGCAGTAACCGTCGGGACCGCACAGCAGCCAGGTCGCACCGCCGAGGAAGCCGGACTTGCGGCTAATCTCGGTCATCAAGAAGGAGCAGCCCGAGCGGTCGCCGAGGCTGGGGAAGACAACGGCGTCGATGGTCTCGTGGAAGCTGGCGTACAGCACGTCGGCATGCGCCTGGAGCAGGGCGGCGTTCCAGGGGACGAGCGAATAGCCGGGCGGCAGCAGCGGCACGCCGGGCGCGACCCACAGGTCCGCCTCCATCTTGAAGCGCTTGAAGTACGACAGACAGTGCTGGCCGGCGTAAGGCGTCATGAGCGTGCCGTGCGACCCCGGTTCGGACTGGGCGGCTGTCAACAGGCTGATTCTAGCAAGGGCCGCAAGGAGGGTCAAAGCGTCGCGGGGGAGCAAAAAAGAGCGAAGCGCCGCTCGTTCCTCCGCCGGCGAGCTGGCGGTCATGCCCTCGAGGCGGACTTGACCTTCAGTCAGGCTTCGCGATAATCTTCACCATGAGAATGTCCGGACGGCGAACCGCTTCGTGGGCTTCCCGGTAGAGGAAAGATCATCTGGTGTCTCTT
>DATFNV010000044.1:0-8379 GCA_035266225.1 Gemmataceae bacterium | reverse complement strand
CCGGGGCTGGCGCGTTACCTGCGTCAGGAAGCACGCAAAAACGCAGCGGTTCTCGCGCACTGGAGAGATCGCACCCGTTGAAACCCCTGGCTAACGACGGCCGCCCCTCCGGGGCTACCATGAACCGCCGGCGTCGCCTTGGCTTTAATACCGGAACTCCAGGCCGAAGCTGACGCCGTGGGCGAAGAAGTCGGAACGGTTGAACAGCGGCGACGGCAAGGCCGGACCCACCAGCGGACCGCCCAGTCCTTGCGTCGGGTTGACGGCATGGTCGATCTGATTCCCCGGCCGCACCACGTTGCTCCAGTAGAGGAAGTCGTACGCCACGGTGGCCCGGACCCAGGGGCGGATATCGTAGCCGACCTTGAGCCGCGCCTGGGGGACGATGGCGAACTCGTCGTGGGTCGTCCGGCCGATGTTGCTGGGCTGGCTGAACACGCCGCCCGCGAAGGTCCCCGGAAGGGCGACCGTGCCCGCCAGCGTCGTTTCGCCCAGGATATCGACGGACTGGTGGTTAACGCCGAGGGCGACGGCCCCGGTGAGGTCCGCCGACAGGGGGCCGTGCCGGAGGCCGACGCGACCGCCGACCTGGCCGCCGTAGAACTGGTCGCGCGTGGCGAAGCTGTCGGCCGGAGACTGCTGCACATTGAAGACCGGGTCGTTGAGGGCGCCGCCCAGGCTGAGGCGCTCCGCCAGGTCGAGGTAGCGGAAGCCGGCCAGCGCGTCGAAGCTGAAGGTCGGCGTGCGGACCAGGTTGCGGTAGACGTTCGCCTCGCCGCCCCACAGCCGCGTCGTGGACGTGATCGCCACATGGCCGGCGAGGACCTGGAGGGGGTCGGCGATGACGAACGTCCCCTCGCGGGCCAGGTCAACCCGCTGGACCGGCAGGTAGAGCGGCGGGTTGCCGACGGCATCGGAACCGGCGGCAAAGCCGGTCGCCCTCTGCTCCAGCAAGAAGCCGCTGCCCTCGACACCCCAGGTGCGCCTGTCATCGATCCAGCCGCCAAGCGTCAGGCGCTGGCCCGAGAAGGTGCCTTAGTCCAGGCTGTGGTCGCCGAACAGGACGTGGGTGCCGGGCTGGCCGAGGGCGCCAGGGTGCGGGTCGGAGGGATTCCCGGTCGTCACCAGCGGCAGCGGCAGCGGGCCGTCCTTGACCCACCACAGCAGGGAATCGGCGCCGCCCCAGAACCGGCCGCCGACGTCGGGCGAACAGCAGTGGGCCGCACCGTCGCCGAAGAGGTTGGGGGACACGGGGTCGGACTTCGGCGGCGGCCCCTGCTGCGCCAGGCCGGCGCCCGCCGCAATCAGCGCGGTCAGACAGGCAAGCAGATTTCTCATAGCCCTTCTCCTGGTGAATACTTCAGAGGTGCATCCGAAATGGAACATCGCCATTTGCTTGCATCGGCAGGGAGAGGGTTCGCCTGGAGCCGCGCGCGGCGAACGACGAAGAGATCGTGCGTTTCTCGCTCCGGTGGTGAGCGAAAGGCCTTGGGGAACGAAATGAGTGAGGACGACGGCAAGAGGGATTAAATCAGCTGAGACCTAACTGGCTAGAACCCTCAACCGTCCACGTCCCAGACGACGATGGTCCCCTTCTTGCTGCCCGCGGCGGCGCGCATGCCGTCCGGGGCGAAGGCGAGGGCGTGGATCGGGCCGATCTGCCAGTCGAAGGCGGCGCGCTGCTGCCCGGTCGCCACATCGTAGAAGCGAACCACGCCGTCGCTGGTGCCGATGCCGAGCGTGCGGCCGTCTGGGGAGAATACCACCGCGTGAAACGTGGGCGGCCCGATAATCTCGGCATTCATCCGCTTATCGTCCACGTTCCACAAGCGGATGTGACTGGAGTTGCGCAAGGCGAGCGTGCTCCCGTCCGGGGCGAACGCCAGCGAATCGACCTTGGCGTTGCGCGGCACATCGACCTCATCCGGCAGTCGGCCAGGAGAGAGCAGAACGATCCGAAGCGGCAACTCCTGGACCGCCAGCAGGAGCGGGTTGCCCGTTCGCAGGGCGAGATGGGCGACGCGCGCCTTGATGGCGAATTGAGCCAGGCGGATCTCGCGGTCGGTGCTCACCTCAACCTGCCGGACATCGATCAAGGCATCCGTCGCCGTCTGCGTGACGAAGGCGGCGACAACAGTTTCACCGTCTTCCCCAACGGCGGACCAGTACGGGATGGTGTCGTTGTCGTATTGGAAGAGCGACCGTGTCTGCCCGGTGGCAATGTCCAGCAGCAGTAACTCTTCCTGGCGTATTGAATGAATCACGAGGGTCGCGTCATCTCGAACGAACGTCAGTTCGCCGCCAGGAGGATGCAGGAGGCTCATTGGCTTCCGATCGACCAGGTCCCAAATCGTGATCTGACCGGTGGACGACCCCGAGGCAAGCGTGAGGCCGCTGAGCGCGAAGGCCAAGTGGTTGATCTGCTCGCGCTGTCGAAAGAGCGTGAACATAACCGCCCGCGTCTCCGAAGGCTTCGGGGCCGTCCAGGTCCCTCACAAGGGATCGACGTCCCAGATGACGATGTCACCGTCACCGCCGGCGGCGGCCCGCATGCCGTCGGGGGCGAACGCCACCACATGCACGCGGCCGATGCCCCAGTCGAACGCGCTCCGTTCGCGCCCCGTCGCCACGTCCCAAAACTTCACGGTCCCGTCCGTGCTTCCCGTCATCAACGTCTGGCCGTCCGGCGTGAAGGCGACCGACCAAACGGGTCCGGCTTGTTTCCCCTGGAGAGGTGGCAACTCCGCGGCGCGGGCGACGTCCCACAGCGCCACCGTCAAGCCGAGAGCGACGGCGAGGATCCGACCGTCTGGAGAGTAAGAAAGGGAGTTAAGCACCTTCAGCCGCTGAACCAACGTGGCTAACCTGTTGCCCCGCGCCACGTCCCAGAGATGAACAGTCCCATCGACCTGGCCGGACGCGAGCGTCTGACCGTCCGGGGCGAAGGCCAGCGAAGTGAACAAAGTGGTCGTCGTGGTCCTCCCGAAGGTGTGCAGGACCCGTTCCGAGGCGATGTCCCAGAGCAGCGCGCCGTGACCTCCAACGCCGTCCCAGCAGCTAAGGGCCAGCATCCGGCCGTCTGGGGCGAAGGCGAGGTTGTTGGGAAAGGCTGAGTCGCTGGCGACGTTGATCTGAGTCGGTAGTTCGTCCCCGTAGCGACGCCACAGGAGCGCGCGGCCGTAATTGTCGAGGGAGGCTAATTGGTCGCCCACCGGTGCAAACGCGAGGCGACGTACCCAGCCGGGATGACCTCGCAGACGCTTCCTGTTCCCTTGAGCCAGATCGCAGAGCGTGATGACTCGACCGCGCCCGGCCGCGGAGGCGAGCCATCGGCCGTCGGGCGAGAACGCCAGGTCACGGATGCGCCCGCCGGTTCCCTTCACCACGCGCATACTCTGCCCTCACCTCGACTCCCTGTCCTCGATGCTGACGCCCGATCCGCCCCCCGCGGCGGCCGCGGTCAGGCCAGCGGTCACGGCGTCAGCGGGCCGCCGAGCGCCTGTAATTTTAGCCGTCGCTCCTTGCGGGTCGTGTCGTTGAGCGGACGGAGGGTGCCCGCGGCGTCCAGTTCCTTGCCGGCCGTGACCTCGACCCAGAACTTGACGCGCGGCAGGTCGCCTTGCAGCGGCGCCGCCACCGTCAACCGCCGCACGACACCCCCCTGATCGCCCGCCAGCACGCTCTTGCCGTCGGCCGCGAAGGTAAGGGAAAGGACGTCGGCCTGGTGAAGGAGTGGCCGGCCGATGGGCAGGTGCGTGGCGGCGTCCCAGAGCCGCACCGCCTTTCCCGCCCCGGTCGCGAACAGCTTGCCGGCAGGGCTCAGCGCGACAGCACGCACTGGGGCGTCGTGCTGCAGCGGTTTGCCGACTGCCTGGCCGTCGGCCCCCCAGTGGCGCGCCGTCTTATCGTGGCCGGTCAGGAAGACTTTCGCGTCGCCGGCGAGCGCCGCGGACAGGACGGGGCTGTCCGGGGTGAAGAGCCTGGCCGCCCCCTGGCGCTCGCCGTCCTCGGACAGCCAAATGCCCTGCTCACAGGTGCCGCACATCAGCAATTTGCCCTCCGCCTTCGCGGTCATGGCCAGGACGACGCCCGGCGCCGCCAGCGGCTCCTCGACGGGTTTGCCCTTCGCGTCGTACCGCTGCACCTGGCCGCCGTTGGCGACGACCCATTCCTTGCCGCCGTCGCCGAAGCCGAGCGCGCTCACCTTCCCCTCGCCGGGCGCGGACTCGCCGGCGGGTTGGCCACCATCGGCCCGCCAGGCCCGCGCCGCGCCGTCCTCGCCGCCGCTCAGCGCCGTCTTGCCGTCGGGACTGAGGGCCAGCGCGGTCACGGCACCCTTCTGGGCGAAGAGCTTGCCGTCCTCGTGCGGCTGGCCCCACGCCGCCAGGTTGGCCCGGAAGACCCGCTGCAACGCGGGGTCGTCGCTGGACTGTTCCAGGCCGCGCACGAACCACAAGAGCCCGTCGTTGACCTCGTGAGCCTCGCAGAGTTTCAGGCCCCTCTCCAGGGCGTCCCCGGCCGACTTCCGCTGTCCGTCGCGGAGGACGTCGGCCAGCGGCACCTCTTTGTGGCGCTTGCCCGCTTCGGCCTCCGCGCGCTCCCTCTCCGCCATCGCGAGTTGCGCCTGTTCCTCGGCCATCATCGCTTCGGCGCGCACCTCCGCCTCCATCATCCGCATTTTCTGCCACTGCCACATCATGACTCCGCCGCCCCCGAGCAGCAGCAGGAGCAGCAGGACGACGAGCAGGCCGAGGACGGGCACGTCGGTGTCGGAGCGGCCAGGTCGGCGGACGGGGGGAACGAACATGGTGCGGTCTCCCGGGGCGCGATGGGGTCAGCCTGTGATTATCGCACACCGGGAGGACGGGTCAACGGTTCGCGCCGCAGGCACGTTTAGCGGCCGCCCTCGGGGCGGCGCGGAAGAGCGCCGCCCCGAGGGCGGCCGCTAAACGATGGCTTCACATTATGACATGTTCATGGACAGGAGGAATTCCGCGTTCGACTTCGTCTTGCGAAGGCGGGTCGTCAGCAGTTCCATCGCCTCGGTCGGGTGCATGTCGGCCAGCACGCGGCGCAGCATGCGGACGCGATCCACCTCGTCGGGGTGCATCAGCATCTCTTCCTTGCGGGTGCCGGAGCGGTTGATGTCGATGGCCGGCCAGACGCGCTTATCGACGAGGCGGCGGTCCAGGTGCAGCTCCATGTTGCCGGTGCCCTTGAACTCCTCGAAAATCACCTCGTCCATGCGCGAGCCGGTGTCGATCAGCGCCGTCGCCAGGATCGTCAGCGAGCCCCCTTCCTCGACGTTGCGGGCCGCCCCGAAGAAGCGCTTCGGCTTCTGCATGGCGTTGGAGTCGAGGCCGCCGGACAGCAGCTTGCCGCCGGACGGCGCCTCGGTGTTGTGCGCCCGGGCCAGGCGCGTGATCGAGTCGAGCAGCAGGACCACGTCGCGGCCGTCCTCGACCATGCGCTTGGCCTTCTCCAGGGCGATGTCGGCGACGTGGACGTGCTCGTTGGACGGCTCGTCGAACGTGCTGGCCACCACCTCCGCCGTCGGCCCGGCGACGGTGCGGATCATGTCGGTGACCTCTTCGGGCCGCTCGTCGATGAGCAGCACGATCAGGTAGCACTCGGGGTGATTCTTCTGGATGGCCAGGGCGATCTTCTGCAACAGGACGGTCTTGCCGGCGCGGGGCGGCGACACGATCAGGCCGCGCTGCCCCTTGCCGATGGGGGTGACCAGGTCGATGACGCGCGAGGCCAACTCCTCGGCGGTCGTCTCCAGCACCACGCGGCGGTTGGGGTGGAGCGGCGTCAGGTCTTCAAAGACGGTGCCGCCGGTCCGCTCGTCCGGCGTCTGGCCGTTGACCAGTTCCACCTGCATCAGGGCGAAGTTCTCCTGCCCCTCGATCGGCAGGCGGATCGGCCCCTCGACCACAAGGCCGGTACGTAGGCCAACCCGGCGGATCTGGCTCGGCGAGACGTAGATGTCTTCCGGCGAGGCCAGGTAGTTGTGCGCCGCCGAGCGCAGGAAGCCGTAGCCGTCGGGCAGCACCTCGAGGGTGCCGGAGCCGCGGACGATTTCGCCGCGCTCGATCTGGCGGCGCACGATGCCCACGATCAGCTGGGCCCGGTTCATGCCGGTGTGCTCGGCGATCCCCTCGCGCTCGGCGAGATGGAACAGCTTCGGCATCGGCAGGCGGTAAAGGTCGTCGAGTCGCAGGGTCGCGGAGATGCGGCGGGGAGGGGCTTCGGCGGGGGCGGTCGCCGTCCCGGTCGCGGGACCGGGACCGGTTACGTCCGAAGGTTTGCGTGGTGTACGCCTGCGAGTCGCATTGCTCGACCCGTCGTCGCTGCGGGCGACGGCCATGATTCATCCTCCAAAAGTGTGTTGTCGCGAATGGGCTTTCTGCCTGGAAAACGTCCGCCGGTGCGAGTCTGTCGGAGAGAGGCGGCCCTACTCAGGACTGCGGACGCAACGACGTCAATACGCGACGGACCCGGAATGAGCTTTTGTGCAGTTGGGTTTCTTTCCCGGAGAGCGCACACGGAAAAGGGGCGGCGTGCGCAAAAAGGGGAAAACCGCTGAGCTTTCTTAACGAGTCGGCCCCGCAATGGCCAGGGCCTTGACTCCACAGGGCATTGTAGCAGATGTCCGCGGCATTTCCAGGGGACAATTCCGGCAATCGCGAACGATTCTTCACAATTCCTCCTCGGCGGCCGCGGTCCGGCCTTGAAAATGGGCAAGGCGGGCCGGAAACTACGGGCATGCTATCTCTTCGAGTAGCCCGCGGTCGCAGTCTGCCCCTGGGGGCCACCGCCCTGGCCGACGGCATCAACTTCGCCTTGCTCTGCCGGCACGGCACCGCCGTCACCCTGGTCCTCTACGACCTGGAGCACGACGAACCGCTGGCCGAGGTGCCGCTGCACGCGCGGCGCAACCGCACCGGCGACAACTGGCACCTCCTTGTCAGTGGCCTGCCGCGGGTCTTCCGCTACGGCTGGCGCGTCGATGGGCCAGGCGGTCCGGTCCACCGTTACAACCCGGCGCTGGTCTTGCTCGACCCCGCGGCCACGGCCATCACCGGGGGACCCGTCTGGGGGCAGGAACCCGACCCGATTGCAGATTGCAGATTGCAGATTGCAGATTTGTCCGAGCAATCTGCCATCTGCAATCTGCAATCTGCAATCCCGGCGGCAATCCCGGCGCGGGGGACGAGACGGCGCAGTCTCTTCTTCCGCCGGGCCTTCGACTGGAAGGAGGACATGCCGCCGCTAACGCCGCTAGAGGATTCGGTCATCTACGAGCTGCACGTCCGCGGCACCACCTGGCACCCGTCCTCGGGTGTGCCCCGGACGCGCGCGGGCACCTTCGCCGGCCTGGTGGACAAGATTCCCTACCTGAAGTGGCTGGGCGTGACGGCGGTGGAATTGCTGCCCATCCACGAGTTCGACGAGTGCGACTGCCCGTTCAGCAACCCGCTGACCGGCGAGCGGCTGCGCAACTTCTGGGGCTACAATAGCATCGCCTTCGCCGCCGCGAAGGCCGCCTACGCCGCCGCCGGGCCGCAGCACGGCCAGGTCGCCGAGTTCCGCGAGATGGTCCGCGACTTTCACGAGGCCGGCCTCGAGGTCATCCTCGACGTGGTCTTCAACCACACCGGCGAGAGCGACGACAATGGCCGCACCTACTCCTTCCGCGGCCTGGACAACGACCTCTATTACATGCACGGCCCCGACGGGAAGTATCTGAACTTCTCCGGCTGCGGCAATACCCTCAACTGCAACCATCCCGTCGTTCGAGGGATGCTCCTGACCTGTTTGCGCTT
This sequence comes from Gemmataceae bacterium, assembly GCA_035266225.1. Classification (GTDB taxonomy): domain Bacteria; phylum Planctomycetota; class Planctomycetia; order Gemmatales; family Gemmataceae; genus DATFNV01. The sequence goes on along the minus strand of DATFNV010000044.1, from coordinate 550 downwards.
CTGGGTGGCCGACATGCACGTGGACGGCCTGCGCTTCGACCTGGCCAGCGTCTTCGGCCGCGACCACTCCGGCAACCTCCTCGTCGAGCCGCCGGTGGTCGAGGAGATCGCCGAGGACAGCGTGCTGGCCGACACCAAGTTGATCGCCGAGCCGTGGGACGCCGCCGGCTTGTACCAACTCGGCAAGTTCCCCTTCGGCCGCCGCTGGTCGGAGTGGAACGGCCGCTACCGCGACGAGGTGCGCCGCTTCTGGAAGGGCGAGCCGGGGTTGGCCTCTGCCCTGGCCACGCGCCTGTGCGGCAGCGCCGACCTCTACGAGGCGTCCGGCCGTCTGCCGCGCCACTCGATCAACTTCGTTACCTGCCACGACGGCTTCACCCTCTGGGACCTGGTCTCCTACAACCGCAAGCACAACGAGGCCAACGGCGAGAACAACCGCGACGGTTGGGCCGAAAACCATTCGTGGAACTGCGGCGTCGAGGGACCGAGCGGCGACGCCGACCTCAACGCCCTGCGGCGGCGGCAGGCCAAGAACCTGATGGCGACGCTG
>DATFNV010000043.1:0-38687 GCA_035266225.1 Gemmataceae bacterium | reverse complement strand
GCGGCCGCAGCGCACGCAACTCGTCCAGGAGTTGCTCCCTGGTCTTGTCCTCGTCGTTCATGTCGTACCCGATCGGGGCCGTGGGAAGTGCGAGTTCGTCAACCCGTAGCACTGTACCCCCTGGGACCAGCGGGGTGAAGGGGTTTTCCGGGAGCGGCGCCACGCGAGTCATTCCAGGAGGATTCCTTAGAATAAACAAACTCCGAGTTCGCCGACCCGCCCCGCACCCGCGATGGAGGACGACGATGCGCCTCGCCACCCCGGCGCTCATCCTGGCCCTGGCCCTGCCGGCCGCCGGCCGCGCCGACGAGCCCGCCCGGTCCGCCGAGAAGACGATCACCCTGCACCAGCGCAGCCGCGCCGAGACGGACAAGGGCAGCGGCCGCTACCACACCCTCACCCGGGAAGTGAAGTGGGACGGCCCCCGGACCGCCGTGGTCATCTGCGACATGTGGGACAAGCATTGGTGCCCCGGCGCCACGGCCCGCGTCGCGGAGATGGCCCCGCGCATGAACCAGGTCGTCGCCGCGGCGCGCAAGCGCGGGGCGCTGGTCATCCACTGCCCCAGCGACACGATGGAGTTCTACAAGGACACGCCGCAGCGCAAGTTGGCCCAGGCCGCGCCGAAGGTGGAGCCGAAGGTGCCGCTGCAAGGCTGGTGCCGCCTGGACCCGAAGAAGGAAGGGGCGCTGCCCATCGACGACTCCGACGGCGGCTGTGCCGAAACCCCGAAGAGCTACCGCGCCTGGGCCCGCCAGGTCGAGGCCATCAAGATCGAGGACGGCGACGCCATCACCGACAGTGCGGAGGCGTATTACCTGATGAGGCAGCGCGGCGTCGAGAACGTGATCGTCATGGGCGTTCACACCAACATGTGCGTCCTCGGCCGGCCGTTCGCCGTCCGCCAACTCACCCAGCAGGGGCTCAACGTCGTCCTCATGCGCGACATGACCGATACGATGTACAACCCCGCGAAGGCGCCGTTCGTCAGCCACTTCACCGGGACCGACCTCGTCGTCGAGCACATCGAGAAGCACTGGTGCCCGACCGTGACCAGCGCCGACCTGCTCGGCGGCAAGGAGTTCCGCTTCAAGGACGACAGGCGGCCGCACCTGGTCGTCGTGTCGGCCGAGGACGAGTACCAGACCGAGAAGACGCTGCCGGACTTCGCCCTGAAGCAGCTCGGCAAGGACTTCCGCGTCAGCTTCGTCTTCGGCGACGCCAGGGACCGCAACCACCTGCCCGGCCTGGAGGTGCTGGACGAGGCGGACGTCGCCCTGGTCAGCGTGCGCCGGCGCGTGCTGCCGAAGGCGGAAATGGACCTCGTGCGCAAGTACGTCGCCTCGGGCAAGCCGCTGGCCGGCATCCGCACGGCGAGCCACGCCTTCGCCTTGCCCGAGGGACAGAAGCCGCCCGAAGGCACCGCCGACTGGCCGCGCTTCGACAGGGAGGTCCTCGGCTGCAACTACGCGCTGCACCACGGCAACAAGCTGAAGACGACGATCAAGGTGGCGCAAGGGACGGAAAAGGACCCGATCCTCGCGGGGGTGAAGGGCGAGTTCGCGACGACGGCCTCGCTATACCGGGTGCTGCCGCTGGCCGACGGGGCGGCGCCGCTGCTGATCGGGCAGGCCGACGGGGTCAAGCAGGCCGAGCCGGTGGCCTGGACCTGGAAGCGCAAGGACGGCGGTCGGGTGTTCTGCACGTCGCTGGGCGCCCCCGCCGACTTCAAAGAGGAGTCGTTCGTGGCGCTGCTGCGCAACGGCCTGCTGTGGTCGGCCGGCCTACCCATCCCCGCCCCCTGATTGGGAGAATCCGCACATGACACCGGCATCATTCCCGACGCGCCGCGACCTCCTCGCCTCGGCCGGCGTGCTGGCGGCGGCCGCGGCGTCGGCCCCCGCGGCGAACCCGCCCCCCGCGAACAAGGTGTACCGCATCGGCGTCATCTCGGCGGCCATCGACGGCAAGCCGCAGAAGACCAACGGCCACACCTGGCATTTCGCCCAGTACTTCCACCCAGAGATCAACCAGGCGGCCATCAAGAAGTACCTCGACCCGGGCTCGGCACAGATGTTCGAGAAGTATACCCGCAGCCCGCGCTATACCTTCGACCAGCTTCCCTTCCCCGACACGCGCATCACGCACGTCTACGCCAACCCGGCGGACGGCCTGGACAACTACGTCGAGGCGTTCCCCGGGGTGAAGGTGGCGAAGTCGCCGGAAGAGCTGGTCGAGGCGGTCGATGCCGTCTGGCTCGGTGACGCCTCCGGCAAGGGGAACGATCACCTCGACCTGGTCGCCGCGGCGCTGAAGAATGGGCTGCCGACGTTCTGCGACAAGCCGATCGGCGGCAGCGTGGCCGGGACGCGAGCGATCCTCGACCTGGCGAAGAAGCACGGCGCCCCGCTGATGTCGTCCAGCCTGTTCCGCCACGAGTTCGGCATGGAGCAGGCGCTGCGGATGCGCGACTCGGGCAACTTCGGCCCGCTGCAATTCGTCCTGGCGAGCATGGCGGGCGGCTACAGCGCGGACGGTTGGTTCGTCTACGGCCAGCACCCCGTGTGGACGGCGGTGACGCTGTGCGGCGCCGGCGCCGAGGCGGTCAGCATGTACGCGCGCGAGGGGACGGCCCACGCCCTGATTACCTACAAGGACCGCATGCCGGCCGAGGTGTGGTACGGCCGGCCCGATATCGGCGGCCAGTACTGCCACACCGCGGTCCATTTCACCAAGCAGGTGTACTGGTACACCCCCGCGATGGAGGGCGATTTCTGGTACGGCCACCATTACGAGATGTTCCGGATGGCTCACACCTTCCGCGAGATGGTCCGCACGCGCCAGGAGCCGGTGCCGCACCGCGAGATCCTGGAGGTGACGGCGATCATCCACGCGGGCGCGAAGTCGCTGCGGGAGAAGGGCCGGCCGGTTGCCCTCGCGGAGGTGCTGACGGACGCGCCGTGACCGGAAAGGAACGGGCGCCGTGTTGCTGCGGTGGGGCGGCGAGTTGCGAGGCGGCATGGGTCATCAGGTCCTCGACGGCGGACCCCAGCGCTGGGATCGACCTCTTCGCCACGTCGCGAAACGCGCCCACGAGGGTCGCGATGGCCAGATCTTTGGCCTTCTCGAACTCGGCGCCGAGCTGACTCGTCAACTTGTCCATGAAGCCCGGCCGGTTCGGCCCTTCGTGAGTCAGCCGCGACGGGGGAGCCGCCGGCGCACTTGGGGCGCGTTCGGGCGGCTCGACCGCCGCCTCGGGCAGGCGCTGGGCCACCCGACGGCCGCGGATCCTGCGCCCGCCGAGGAAAGCGCCCAGGGCCACGCCCGAGACGAGTGAGAGCCCCAGCATGGCCCAGGGGTGCCGGTGTACCTGGTACTCCAGGTCGAGGTTGCGCTTGACCGATTCCGTGGCATCATGCACCGTCTCCGTGACGCTGCTGATGGTCTCCCGGACGGTCTCCCTGGCGGTGGTCAGGGTTTCCTCGACCGCCTCCCTGGCACTTTCCACCGTCTCCTTGGCGCTTTCCACCGTCTCCTTGACGTCCGCCTCCAGCGTCTCCAGCTTCTCGGTCAGGGAGGAGCGCGTCCCCTCGATCTGCTCGCGGATCACGTCTAGCTCTGGCTGCGTATCCACTCGACATTCTCCTTCATGGTTTCGGCTGTCTGCGGCGGGATGACGTTGACGTGGGTGGCCTGGTTGCGGCCGGCGCTGAAGAGCACCGCCCCGAGCGCGGCCAGGACGCCGCCGACGATCAGGAACGAGACCCACCACGGCAGTCCGGCTACCTCGTGCAGGACGCAGACGACGCTGACGCACAACAGGGCGGCGCCCAGGGCCAGGAAGGCTGCCCCCACCGCCAGCGAGCCGGCGGCGGTCTTGGCCTTCTCCCACTCCCTTATCATTTCGGTCTTCGCCAGCGTGATCTCTTGACGGACAAGCGTCTGGATATCGTTGACGATCCCCCCGAGCAGCGAGGCCATGCTCGGGGGGGATTCGGTCGAAATGCGATCAGACATCGATTACCTCCGGATGACAAAGCCGAGGACGAGGCCAAGGCCGAAGGCGATGGCCAGTGCCGGCACGGGGTTGCGACGGATGGCACCCGCGATGTCGTCGCTGATGTCGCTGACACCGTGCTCTTGCAGGTAGCGGCCCCCCGTCTGCAGCTGGTCGGCAACGGCGCCGGCCGCGGAGCCCACCACACCCTGGCGCGGGGCGGCCTGGCGCAGCGAGCCGGCCACGGAACTCAGGCGCTGCCCCACCGAGGCCAACGCTTCGTCGGTCTTGTCTTCGGCCGCGTGGGCCAGCCCGGAGGCCGCCGCCGCCGCCGCCTGCTTGGCCTCGCTGCCCGCCTGTTGGAGGTGAGCCTTGGCCGCATCCGCGTACTCACGGGCCTGGCCGGTCTGGGCATCGCCCCGGTTGTTGGGATTCGCCATGATCCTACTCCTTCTGTTGGGGGTCGTAAGCGACCCGGACTCTTGTACGGCCGCGGAACGCGGGGGCTGAGAAACCTGAGATCGCTCGGGCAGAACTGTTGTCGCACGGGCCGTAGAAAAAAAACCGACGTGGTGGATTGCCCAAGGGCAGTCCGCCACGTCGGCTTACTCGTCAACGGGCCCCCCGGCACGGCCGGGTTACCCTTCGTTTAGTCGTCCGACGACTTCGATCCAATCGTTCTCGGAGCCGGCTTGGATTTCACTGAGGCCCCGCTATCGGTTCAGTATACGGGAAAGGACGAGCAAGGCAAGTGGATTTTTGCGCCGGCTTTGGTGTTATATTCTTCCGGTGGGGGACAGGGCGCACGCGCCCCGCTTGCCTTTTTCATCTTTGTCCCTACAATAAAGGGTAGAGAGCGGCTAGAGGAATCTCAAAGCCACTCTTGGCAGAAGCGAAGTCGGAAGACTGGTTGAAGGGCAACCCGGCGGGGCCGGGAGGCCCGGTGATGAGTAAGCCGGCGCGGCGGGACACCAGGTTGGTGTCCCGCCGCGCCGGCTTTTTTTTTCCCAGCCGGGGCGGCGACACCAAAACGGAGAGTAAAATGACATTTGAGACGACCATGACGGAACGACACTCGGGGCAGTTCGGGGAACAGAGCGAGGCGACGAGGTCCGCGTTCGTGGACACGTTGGAGGCGATGGAAGACGGGCTCAAGGACGCCATGCACGAGGCCCACGACGCGGTCACCGCGGCCGCCGATGCCGTCAACGAGACGGTGGAGGCCAGCGGGAAGGCCACGCGGGAGGGCGCACGCGGCGCGGCGGACGCCCTTGCCTGGGTGCTCGACGTCCCCGGGCACGTGAGCCGCCACCCCTGGATCCTGCTCGGCGCGGTGATCCTGGCCGGCCTCCTGCTTGCCCACCGCAGCCGTCGCCAATAGCGGGCCGTGGTGGCCCATCAGCCCCAGGCGACCAACCCTTTGCGAGAGGTACTGAACCGTGGCGAATGCACCCGCGCCGGCGAGTTGGCAGCGTGCCGTGGTCGTGCTGGCAGGGACGGTGGTGGCGACCGCCGTGATCGCCTCCCTCTACTGGGCCCAGGCGGTCTTCATCCCCGTGGCCCTGGCCGTATTCCTGACCTTCGTGCTGTCGCCCGCCGTCACCGCCCTCCAGCGCCAGCGGCTGGGCCGCATGCCGGCGGTCTTTCTCGTCGTGCTGTCAGCCGCCCTCGCGCTCGGGGGCGCCGCCTGGTTGGTCACGACGCAGGTCGCCGGCCTCCTCCGCGATTTGCCCACGCACACCGAGAACATCATGAAGAAGACCCGGGCGCTGCGGGAGATGGGCCAGGGGTCCGTCGGTGAGGGCCTGGACAAGATGTTCCAGGAGGTCTCCGGGGTGTGGAACGCCGAAGGAACCGGGGAAGGGGCGACGCCGGGACAACCCGCGACTCAGCCCGGTGATGCCGGGGCGACGGTGCCGGCGAGGCCGGCCGCCGTGGTCGTCCAACCCCAGAGCCCGCCCTGGCTGGGACACCTCTCCAGCATGCTCCAGCCGGTCGCGGCGTCGCTCGGCACGCTCGCCCTGGCCTTCGTCCTGGTGGTCTTCATGCTGCTCAAGCGCGAAGACCTGCGCAACCGGCTGATCCGGTTGGCCGGGCACGGGCGCCTGACCACGACCACGAAGGCCGTCGAGGAGGCCGGCCAGCGCATCAGCCGCTACCTGCTCATGCAGGCGATCATCAACGGCGGCTGCGGCCTGATCTTCACCGTGGCCCTGCTCATCATCGGCGTGCCGTATGCCCCGCTCTGGGGGTTCGCGCTGGCCCTGCTGCGCTACGTCCCCTACATCGGCTCGTGGCTGGCCCTGCTGCTGCCGCTGGCCCTCAGCGTGGCCGTCGCGCCGGGCTGGGGGCGGCCGCTGGCCGTCCTGGCCTGCTTCGTCGTCCTGGAGCTGACGGCCGCCAACGTCGTGGAGCCGCGGGTCTTCGGCCACAGCATCGGCGTCTCGGAGGTGGCCCTGCTGATTGCCGCGGCGTTCTGGGCCTTCCTGTGGGGGCCGATCGGCCTGGTCCTGTCCGGGCCGCTGACGGTGTGCCTGGTCGTGCTGGGGCGCTACGTCCCGCGCCTCGCCTTCCTCGACGTGCTGCTGGGCGACCAGCCCGCCCTCGATCCGGAGGTCACCTACTACCAGCGCCTGCTGGCCCGCGACCACGACGAGGCGGAGAAGCTGGTCCTGGAACGGGCCAAGGGCTCAGCGCCGGAAGAAGTCTTCGATCAACTGCTGGTTCCCGCCCTGAGCTTCGCCAAGCGGGACCTGGAGCGCGACGACCTGTCGGAGGCCGACGCGGAGTTCGTCGTCCAGGCGACGCGCGAAATCGTCGCGGACCTCGGCGAGCGCCAGGCGGCGGCAGCTCCGAAGCCAGCGCCGGAGCACGCCCTGGCCAGGGTCCGGCTGCTGGCGTGCGCGGCGGGGGCCGGCGCCGACCTGCTCGGGGTGGAGATGCTGACAGCGCTCCTGGACCCGACCAGGTGGGACGTGGAAATGCTCGGGCCCGAGTCGCTGACGTCCGACGTGCTGGCGGCGGCGGAGAACGGCCTGGCCATGATCTGTATCGGCTCCCTGCCGCCGGGCGGGCTGGCCCACAGCCGCTACCTGTGCAAGCGGCTGCGGGCGCGCTTCCCGGGCGTGAAGATCGTCGTCGGCCGCTGGGGGCTGAAGGGCGACGTCGAGCCGAACCGGGAGCAGTTGCGCGAGGCCGGCGCCGACCTGGTCGCAACGACATTGGCAGACACGCGCGACCAGTTGAACACCTGGCTGCCCATTCTGAGCGGCGAACAGTCCCGGGTCTCGGAGAATGGGGAGGCACGGTGGCAGGCGGCTGTGGTCTGACGGCGGCACTGCCCGGGTGGCGGTCGGGAAGGGGTCTCCGCCCGTGCATCACGCCTGGCCACCGCCTCCTTCGACGGGGCGACGGCCTTCTTCCCCTTCTTGCCGTTCGGATCGGGTTGACAGGGCTCCCTCCCTGTTTTCATAATAACGACAGCGGGTCGTGCGCCACCTTGGCCGCCGGGGAACAAACAACCGAAGCGCGCATGCCAGGAATGGCTATGACTTCCGGTGAGGCGTATCCGACTGTGCTGGCGCTGGGGCCGTGGCAGAATGAGGAGACGTTTTGGCAAGCGCTGGTCGAAAGGAAAAAACTGCCGCACCTCGGCCACCCCGTCGGCCACAGTCCGGTTCGCGATCGGCTGGCGCTGGGGCCGGTCGTCTTCGCGGGCGCCCCGGACGCCGCTGCTGATCTGGCCGGCTACCTCGCGTTCATCGAGAGAAGGACCAACGAATACCTCAAAGGGGACCACTTGCGCCGCATCTCCTTCGACATCACCAGAATGGCCGGGTTGACGGGGCGTCTCGGCGATGGCTTCTTCGCCGTCCGCGAACTGGCCTTCGTGCTGACAAATGACGACCTGTTCCGCAAGACGTCGTGGTATCAGGACGGGCGTCACCTGAGAATGGCGCGAGTGCAGCTGCGGGATTACCTGCATGGCTTGAGACCGTCGTAGCCCTGGAAGGACCTCATGACCGACCTCACCCCCCCGGAATGGTGCGGCCCGATTGGGACGGGACTGTCCGGCACCGCCTACGGCATCGGCGCTGGCCGCTCGCTGGTGCTCGTCGGCTCGCCCGGGAGTGTCGTCGGGTCGCGGCCCGATCGCACGTGGCCCTGGATCATCATGAAAGGTCGGGCGAGGGACTTCGCCTTCGAGGAGGAACTGCGGACGAACAAAGACCTCGCCGCGGTGACGGGCGTGCAGGCCCTTGACGGTGACCGGCTGTTCACCGCGCGGGAGAATGACCTCGGCAGGGTACTTCGGATTCTCAGGGAAGCCGCTGGGGCGGGTGCGGGCAGCCACCCCGACCGAAAAGCCGCCATGTAGAGTCCCATTTTCCGCCCGCAGCCCGCGTGCTTCCCTGGCTGGCTGACCGGCGTGGCTTTTCGGCAACACTACGGGCGAGGAATAATCCGCGCTGTTCTCTTTTCTCTTCCCGACCCCTTTTTTTCCCTTTTTTTCCCTGCCAACGATGCCCTCCAGGCCGCGCGGCGGTAGCTGCCTGGGAACAAACAACGGAAGCGCGCATGCCAGGAATGGCTATGACTTCCGGCGAAGGCGTATCCGACTGTGCTGGCGCTGGGGCCGTGGCAGAATGAGGAGACGATTTGGCGAGCGCTGGTCGAAAGGAAAAAACTGCCGCACCTCGGCCACCTGAGAATGCGCCGTCAGCTCTTGGAGCGGCCGGTCGGGCGCGGCGCCCTGCGCCGCGGCGCTCCGCGCTTGGATTCCTTGACAAGAGCATCGCGAAGCAAGCGCAGCGTGGCCATCTCCGCCGCCTTGCCATTGGGCTCCTGTCCCAGGTCTCCCAGCTGCCGATTGAACCAGGCGAAGAGCTCGGCGTCAGGCATCTCAAATGCCTGGCGTAGTTCCGCTCGAATTCTGCCAAGCTTCGTGGGTCCCATCATAGTATTCGCTCCAGGAGGGCCCGCAGCTCCACGATTAGCAACGTGGCTTGATCGGGCTCCAGCCCCTGCTTTTCGGCTTCGAACAGCGCTTTGAGCAACAGGTCCTGTTGATCCCTTTCCTCGGCCACGAGTAATGATCCCAGCAACGAAGCCACGATCTCCTCCGTGACTCCCGACCATCCGGGTGGCAGGTTTCGGGTCAGTCGCCGGTGACGGGCCAGGAGTTGATGCCCGCACTCATGTGCGATGATGGCTTCCAGCGAAAAGTCTTCGGGGGGTCAGCGTCTCGCTCGAATGCCTCCGCGTACACGATCAGCAAGTCCTGCTTCGCCGCAACCGCCTGGCCATACTGGGCACCGCCAGCTTGACTATAAACGTGCCGGTACTCGACGCGCCCCGCAAAGCCCAGCCGGCGAGCAATGCCAGAGGCTCGTCGCTGACGGGCGGTGCGCTCGGATGCCGAGATCGGTCTCGGATCAGGCTGGGGCATGAATAGAGTCTAAAGAGTTTGGGCGACCTTCGCAAGCCCTCGCCGCGGGGCTGCCCGGCTGGTTCCCGAGCCGTTCGATGATCCCGCCCAGGGCGTCCCGCAATTCCGCGTCCTCTTCCAACCCGGCGCGTTCCTTCAGGACTTCGAGAAACGCCACCCCGTTCGTGCCAAGGGACTCGACCAGTTCCAGCGCCGCTTTGCGGACCCGCAGAGACGGATCGCCCAGGGCCTCCACCAGGACGACACGGGCCCTCGCGTCGCCCGGGTCCGCGGCGAGGAGGGAGCTGGCGGCGATCAGGCGGATGCGCACGTTGGCATCCTCGAGCAGGTGCCGCATGGCCTCGCCGGTCGCGCCGGCCGGAGCCGCCTTGAGCGCCATCGCGGCGGTCATCCGCAGACCGTCGCTGGGATCGGCGGTACAGGCGACCAGCAGCGGGATAGCCTCGGCGGGGAGGGAATCGAGTCGGGCCAGCGCGTGGGCCGCGTTCGCCCGGACTTGAGCCTCCGGATCACTCAGGGCCACGACCAGGACGGGGATGATCGCTTCCGGGATGGACGCCGCTTTCATCCACCCGCCGGACGCCACCTTGCGGATGTCGCCGTTGGCGTCCTGGAGGCCGGCCGTGAAGGCCGCGAGGATTTCCGGCGGCTGGATCATGGCAATCGCCCGCAAGGACTGTTCGCGCACGCTCACTTCGCCGGTCTGGACGGCGCAGAGCAGAGGCCCGCCTGCGACCGCGGCCGCGGCCCCGAGTTGGCCCAGGGCCAGGGCGGCGTGGACCTGAACCCAGGCGCTGTCATCGTCGAGCAGCCGCCGGCACAGGGCGTCGATCACGTCCGGCGTGGCGCCGGCCAGCCGCGGCAGCACCCGGATCGCCTCCACCTTCACCTGGTCGTTCGCGTCGTCCAGGAGGGCCGCCAGGCTTCTCAGGGCGGCCGCGCTCGGCTCCCCCCAGAGACCGACCGATTCGACGGCGGCAGTTCGGACGAGCGGATCGGCGTCCTGCAAGGCCGCCAGAATGATCTGTTCCGACGCCGGCGTGGAACCGCCGATCATGCCCAGGGCGCGGGTCGCCTGGCTGCGGACCGCGCCGTCAGCATCCCGGAACGCCTTTTCCAGCGCCGGCCGGGCGCCGGCCGCCGCGGCGCCCATCTTGCCGAGCGCCTCGGCCGCGTTGCCGCGCACCTGCGGGTTGGGATGCCCCAGGGCACGGACGAGGGCGGGAATGGCCCCGTCGGCCGACTCCCCCATCTGGCCCAGGGCTTCCGCCGCCAGGGCGCTGACCCAGTTGTCTTGATCCCGCAGCGCCCGCACCAGGCCGGGCACCGCGGCCCCCGCCGCGGACTCGCCGATCTTGCCCAGCGCCTCGACGGCCTTGGCCCGTACCCGGTCGTTGTCGTCCTTCATCGCCTTGACCAGGGCGGGGGCAGCCTCCTCGGCCCCCGCACCGATGGTCCCCAGGGCCTCGGCCGTCTGGGCGCGGACGATGTTATCCGGGCTGGTCAGCCCTTCGATCAGGGTTTCGGTGGCCGCCCCGTTCAATGACCCGACCTGGGCGATGGCCTCGGCCGCTGCCGTGCGGACCGATTCGTCGCGGTCCTGCAGGAGGGGGACGAGGGAGGGCACCGCGGGGGCGGCCGCCGTTTTCAGTGCCCCCAGCGCCCGCGCCGCCGCCGCCTTGACTGGGGCGCTGGCGTCGGGCAGCAGTTCGACCAGGGCGGCGACTGCGGCCGCGCCCTCGCCGCCGACCTGGCCGAGGGCCTCGGCCGCCTGACAGCGCACCGTTTCGTCCGCATCCTTCAGCAAGGCGATCAGCTCAGGCGCCACCGCCGCGGCGGGCGGCCCGATCCGGCCCAGCGCCAGGGCGGCCTGGGTCCGCACCGCCACCGAGTCGTCGGCGAGGGCGGACTGCAGCGTCGCCACGGCCAGATCGACCGGATTAGAGAGCGAAGCCGGCACGCCGCCCGTTTTCCAGCCGAGCAACCACCCGATCCCACGGCCGCGCCACCCGAGGCGCCGGCCGTGGCCTCGCTTGGGGCCCGCGGGTCGTGTCCCGGCGCTGCCGAGAGTTCCCAGTGCTTCGATCAGGTTTTGCCGGACCACGTCGCTGGGATCCCGGGCGAGCGCGACCAGCAAGGGGACCGTATCCACGGCGTGCAGGCGGCCGAGCGCGGCGACGGCGATGGCCCGGACATGCACGTGTTCGTCGCGCAAATCGCGGACCAGGGCCGGTATGGTCGAGGGGCCGATCGTCGCCAGAATGAGCGGCAGCTGGTCCCGCTGCTCCCGGGTCAGCGACGTGGCGGAGCGGATCGACAGCAGCAGCGGCTCGATGGCCAGGGCCCCGTACTGGGGCAGGGCGTTGCGCGCCCGCTCGGAGATCGGCTCGTGCGGGCTCCAGAAGTCCGCAATGGTCTCCGCCAGCAGTTTCCCCTGACGGAGTGAGGCAAAGAATTGTTGCAGCAGCACCAGGGTGAAGAAGGCCCGGAACCCGGCCAGCAACGCGGTGGCCGGCCAGGCGGCCTGGTGGACGTGCGCAAAATGCAGATGGTGTGCCTCGGCCAGGTCCAGCATGGGCACGATGCCGAGCAGGTTGATGAGGCCATACGCCAGGAAATCGGCATAGATCGGGCCACCCGGCCCCGCCTCCACACGGTACCAGTCCTGGCCGATGGTTTCGTACAGGCCCTGGTTCAGCAGGGCGAAGCCGCCTATCAGGGCGACCGTGGCGGCGATCAGCAGGGGGACGCGGACCTGCTGCCCGTGCCGCGCCAGGTTGACCGCCAGCGCCTGGCCCAGGAGTGGGTTATGGATGGCCTTGTGGCCGCGCTCGACCTCGTACCGCTCCAGGTCGATGAACATGTAAGCGAGGCAGGCCGTTGCCCCCATGAGCAAGGGAATTAGACCAAAAAATACCCTCAAGATCGGTAACAGGTTGCCGGCGGCACCGCCCACGACGAGAAAACCGAGGACGACGGCCAGGAACCGCGGCCACGACGCCCAGGAGAGCAGGCGCTCCCAGAGCAGGAAGCCCCTGCGGATGCCCGCCCCGATCACGAAGCCGAGGGCCCGAAAGAGCCAACCCATCAGTCCGACCCGGAACAGGACGCCGGCCGCCAACCCCAGTGCCACCAACGTGGCCAGAAGAAGATACGACGAATGGACCTGATCCAGGTCGATGAACCAGGAGGGGGAACTCAGTAGCGCGGCGCCGAATGGGAAGGTGCTCATCTCTACTCCGGCACATGTCTCGTGGGACATGCCGCGATCGTGACGCCGCGCCGCTGCCTGCCGTGACAGTTGCATCCCCGTTTGCCGCGAGGGACGGCTCGGGTGGCGCAATGCTTATTTTGAGATTATACCAAGCTCGGAAGAAAAAAACACTTGCTTTCCCAGCCCGGGCTCGTATGATGAGGGTGTCGAGATTGGTTCAGGTGAGATGAACAACCGACCCGACAAACAATCGATCATAGTCGTCGGATGACTAGATGAAGGGCAACCCGGCCGTGCCGGGGGGCTCGTTGCCGAGTAAGCCGACGCCGCGGAATACCTCAGGGTATTCCGCGGCGTCGGCTTTTTTCGTTGGTGAAGTCGCTTCGATCCAAGGTGGAGCCGGGGCGACGGCGGGCCACCTCGCCCGCGGTCGCCTCCTATCTGAAGGGGAAGAAAACGTGCTCTCAGACCTCGTGATTTTCGCGGTGATCGGCCTCTGCGCGGGGGGCGCCGCCCGCTTGTTCTACCCGGGCCGGCAGCCCATGAAAATCCTCGGCACCCTGGTCCTCGGCATGGTCGGGGCGGTGCTCGCCGGGATGCTCTCCTGGGCCATTTGGCCGGTGGTGGAGGGTGAAATCCAGTCCCTGGCCCTGCTGACCTCTTTCCTCGGGGCCGCGCTCCTGCTCGTCTTCTGGCCCGTGTGGGCCTATGCGCGGAGCGTCAGTGGCCACGCATGATCCCGTCCGCGGCCGCATCGAGTTGCTCCTCGCCGCACCCGGCCGCCGCGGCCCGCGTTTCAGCCCGAAGCGCGATTGGAAACCGCGTCGGCAAACTTGTTCTCCGGCGAGTCGAGATTCTCGGAGCGCGACCATGACCAGCCAGAGGAGTCCGGGGTTGTTGGGGCGCATGTTCACGGGGATCGGGAGCGCGCTTGCCCGAGCCATCCTGGGAAAATCGTCCCACGAGCACATGAAGCAGTTCACCGCCGGCGACGAGTGGTGGGATAGAGTCATCGCGGCAGACCGAGAGTGGCACCGGCAACAACCCTCGACCCCAGTTCCCGATGCCGTTGGCAATTCTCCCGTGTCGGAATACGAGCCCGTTCACGGATGGACCAGGCGTCAGTTAGAGTGGTTCTTGACGCGGAACCCCGCCTACAGGCCCACCTACGAAGCTGCATTACGACGTTGTTCCGCGGCCGCCCCCGAAGTGAACGGCCGCCGAACTTGACCTGTTTGGTCCAAGGAGCCTCAGCGATGACGAAGCCACTGGCAACACCGACTCAGATGGTAGGAAACAAGCTCACCAACCGCAGGCCCATCATCTGTCCGGTTTGTGATCTCTACATCACGCCCTTCGCCGGCCTACCTGCCATTCTCGATGGCAAAGCCCGGATCATCGAATTCGTTCACCCACGGTGTTGCGCCCCTGGCACTCGAACGTAGGGGGTGTCGGGGCGTCCTCGCCTACCCTCCCCCCGGTCTCGCCACAGCTTCGAGCAGAGGCGTGGCATGAGGGATGCGCATTACTCAGGAGACAGTCCATGAACGGCGATCGAGTGAGCCCCAACGGGACGCTGCTGGCCGGCGAAATGAAGGAAAAATGGGGCGCCCTGACCGAAGACGACCTGGCGCGGATCCTAGGCCAGAAGGACCAACTCGCCGGCAGGTTGCAGGAACGGTACGGCTATGGGAAAGAACAGGCAGAGCGGGAAGCCAACGACTTCCTGCGCATCCACCCCGAAGCGAATGAGGGCCCGTACCCGCAAGCGACCGAGTCGGCCCACATTCCGGCACCGCCCCCGCCGGCGCCCTGGGAAGACCTGCTCCCCGAAGCGCCCACCTCCTCGGCGCCGCCCGCCCCTTTGCCCCTTCTCCCGCCGGCCCACCCGCTCACCGACCGCCCGCAGGCGGAATCGCCCCCCGCCGGCTATGCCCATTCGCTCACCGTCTGGCTCAGCCCGCGCGTGCTGCGGTGGGTGGCGCCGGTGGCGGTCGTGGCGCTGTTCGTGCTGTTGTTCTTCCCCTGGACGGGAGCCTACCCAGGCGGTTACGGGGTGTACACACAGAACGCTTACCAAACGATCTGGGGCGGCGTTTCGGTGGACTCCGTGGGGGAGAAGGCGCTCGCCCTCGGGAAGCCCTACGACGACGTGGGCGCGAGCAGGGTGATGCTGTTCTACGCCCTGTTCGTGCTGCTGGCCCTGATCCTGGTCCTCGCGCCGCTGGTACTCTCCCCCGCCCGTGTCCTGACCCTCCCCCGAATCGTGCGGGCCCTTTGGCGACGGCGCCTGGAGCTGTTAGCCGCTGTGGCCGTGGCGACATTCGTCCTGCTGATGATCCAACTTGGGATGGGCTTCGGGTTGGAAACGGCCGCCAACGCCAGGGCGGATAAGGATCCGGCGGGCGACTTGAGCGCCGCCAGCAACCCCGAGGAACGGGAAACGGCAACTATCCACCGGGGAGCTGAGCTGGGTCCGTACCACTTCGGCCGCACACTCTGGCTCCACCTCGCTGTGCTTAGTCATCTGCTGATCATTGCCGGGCTGGGGCTGGAAATCTGGATCGCGAGGCGCGGCCCCCGGCCACTGCCGCGGCTCGATTGGCGAACGTAGGCGGCCATCGAAGAAAACCCTCCAAGGAAGTCGTAGCCGCATTCGCCAGAATGCGGGTCGGGGCAAGCGACTGGCCCGCATTCTGGCGAATGCGGCTACGAACTTATTTTCCGATGGCCGCTAAGGTCCGGGGCGGGCCCACGAGCCCAGGTCCCGCATGAGCCGCGGATTTTGTCGTTGATGGGCAGCGGGGTCCGCTGATAAGTTCGCGTTCATGGCAGACACGCAGCAAGAACGTCCGGACGGGGCTTCGTCACCTGCGCCCGCACCCCCGCCGTTGGCGCCCTTAGCGATGATGGTTTTCTGGATGCTCCTGGGGGGGGCGGCCGGGATCAATATCACGCAACGGCTTTGGCACCTCCTGGGCATCGGTACCGGCGAGGTGTCCATCGCGGTCCCGATTGGGGGCGTGGCCGGGGCCCTCGCCGGGGGCTTGCTGGGTCTGATCAATAACCAGCGCTTGCTGGTGCTCCTGATGGCAGTCTTCGCCGGCTCGGCCGCCGGCGCGGTTGCCGGCCGGCTCCCCTGGGGGGATGTCGGCGAGATCGGCGGCCAGGTCGCCGGGGGGTTGGTGGCGGGAGTCGCCTGGGCCGTGTGGCTGTTCGTCGGGCGCGCCAAGGGCCGTCACCCTTGAGCCCGGCGAATCGAACAGAACCTGTTCAATTGATCCAAGGTGGTGTTGCGATGGTTGCGTACTCCGTGGTCGGCGTCTTCACGTCCCTGAGCGCGGCCGAGGAGGGAGTGCGGTCGCTGGGAGATGGCGGCTTCCCCATCCGGAAGGTCTCCATCGTCGCCAAGCACCTGGAGGACGTCCGGCGCGTACATGGCTACGTGACCGCCTGCGACGTGGCCAAGTCGGCGGCGGGGACGGGCGCCTGGGTGGGTGGCACCTTCGGCCTGCTCGTCGGGGCGACCCTCCTGTGGGTGCCGGGGGTGGGGCCGCTGGTCGAGGCCGGGTCTCTTGCCTCGGTGCTGCTGGGGGGAATCGTGGGGGTCGTGGCTGCCGCGAGCACCTGCGGGCTCGTCGGCTGGTTGGTGGGCCTCGGCCTGGCCAAGGGCAAGGTCCTCAAGTACGAGGAGGCAGTCAAGTCCGGCAAGTTCCTGCTGATCGCGCACGGCACCCCGGCAGACGTCAAGCGGGCCCGCGAGATCCTGTCGGGCTCCGCCGTGGACCACCTGGAGATCCATGCCCCGGCGGCCTGACGCGGGAACCGCAATGCCTTATTTCTTCTTCGTTTCGCGGAACAGGGGGGAGTCGGCCAGGGTGAAAAGCACGACCTCCTCACCGGTCACGGTGCTGATGTCGTGGTGCAGGCTCAGCACGTTGACGCCGGTCAACTCCTGGATCATCGCCTCCATCATCGGCCGCGCCGTCTCGATGAGGTGGGTCCGCACCTGCTTGAGCAAGTCCCTCCCCTTCTCGGCCGAGAGCGACTTGACCAGCTGCTGCTCGGCCGCGGTCAGGACCCCCTTGAGACGGACGACGAGGAGATCGCCGAGGAGGTGGGCGTGGATGTGCTTGGGCCCGCGGCCCATGTATTCCTGCTCGAAGCGCGAGACGCCTTCGCAGACGGCGGCTTCAATTTCTCCCTGCGTCTTCATGATGACCCCGGACGCGCGCCGGTCCCCCGCGGGGGCGGGAGGGGCTACCGCCCGGTTGTGGCAACAGAACGGGAACCGGCCATCCCCCGCCGGCCCGAAGAATATAGTACCAATGCCGGCGCGAAAAAACTACTTGTTGTTTCCGCCCGCGGCGGTATAATGAGGGTATCGCGGAGACTCAATGAACTCTAATCGGGCTCCGCTCGGCCCTTGATCGAAATCGTCGGACGACTAACAGAAGGGCAACCCGGCCGTGCCGGGGGGCCCGTTGACGAGTAAGCCGACGTGGCGGAATACCTCATGGGGGTGCTCCGCCACGTCGGCTTTTTCGCTTTCGGTGGTGTGGGGCCGTCCCACCCCCCAGGGAAAAACGTGATGAAGAAGCCCGATTCAACGGCGGCGCGGCAGATCGCCCAGGCGGCCATCGCTTTCGAGCGGCGGCGAACGGGCCACGTCCCCCGAGGGGTGAACGTGGTCATGAGTGAGGACACGCTGGTCATCACGTTGCACGGGGCGCTGACGCCGGCCGAGCAGGCCCTGGTCCAAAGCCCGGCCGGCGCCGCCCAGGTGCAGGAGTTTCATAAGCAGTTGTTCAATAACTCCTCCGACTCGCTGCGGCAGGAGATCAAACGAATCACGGGGGTGGAGGTGCGCGAGGCGGCTGCGGAAGTCGAGACGACGACCGGCACCGTGGTGCAAGTGTTCACGACCGGCACCGCGGTGCAAGTCTTCTTGCTCGCCCGCACCGTACCGACGGATACCTGGAGCGGGAGTGTAAAGGGCGATCAGCCATGAAAAGGGAGGTCCTAACATGTTGGTCTTGACCAGGAAAACCCAGGAATCGGTGGTGGTCGGGGGTGTCGATGGCTTCGAGCGCGTGCTCAAAGTGACGGTGCTCGAGATCCAGGGCGGGAAGGTGAGGCTCGGCTTCGAGGCCAACGACGACGTTCCGATCCATCGGCAGGAAGTGTGGGAACGAATCCTCGCGAGCGGCCTGCCGCCCCCGACGGAAGCCCCCCCGGCGCCTGCCGCACCGTGAGGCCCCTGGATTCGGCCCTCGAAGGGTTCTCCCCCCCACGGGGGGTTAGAATGATTGGCGTCGCGGAACTCTGTCTGTAACCAATCGAGAAGGGGTTGATCATGAAAGGGTTGCTTGCCGTCATCGTGCTGCTCCTGGCCGGCGTCATTGCCCTGGGGTTTTACCGGGGTTGGGTCCATCTTTCCACGGACGACGCCGACCAGAAGCCCAACATCACCCTCGAGGTGGACAAGGACAAGGTCAAGGCAGATGAGGACAAGGTCAAAGACCTTGGGCACCAGGTGAAGGAGAAGACCGGCGGCCGGACCGACACGGCCAAGGACCAGGAGCGCCGGCCCTGAAAACGTAGCCGTGGCGCGCCCGCGCGCCCGTCAAGTGGGAATCGCGGGCCCTGTTGGTCTTTTGCCAAACGGGCCCCAGACTTTCCGGGAGTAGAACATGAATCCGTTACGTCTGGCTGTCGTGTTTCTCGTCGTCGCCCTGGTCGCCGCCTTCGTCGGCTTCGGGGCAGTTGAAGGCCTCGCCTGGGAAGGGGCGAAGATCCTCTTCTTCATCTTCCTCATCCTCGCGGTGCTGTCCTTCCTGGGGGCAGGTACAGGAGCGGATCGTTCTGGGGGTGACGGGGAACGGCCGTTCGCCGGCGATGGCCCCCGAGAGGGCCAGGGCGCGCGGCAGTAGGGCGGCGACCCGACGTTCGGGTCGCCGGCCCAAGGGTGGCCGCGCGCGGAATTGTGGCAACCCTCGGGGCTGCCGGCGGAAGGCGCCGGCCGAACCGGTTTCACATGACACCTGCACTCTCTAAACACGATCCGGGAACAAGATGGCAACAAAAGATCAAGAAAAGCGGCCCGCCGATCAGGTCAAACACGAGGCCGAGCAGCTGAACGGCTTGATTGGCAGTCACGTCCTGCGCGCCCTGGGCCAGGCGGGCGATCCCCCCCGGCTGCAAGTCCGCCGGCTGTGGGCGGGTCACTACCGGGTAAACGTCCTCGTCGGGGCGGACCCCGCTTCCGCGAGGGTGGCCAGCAGTTACTTCCTGGTGGTCGATGGGGAGGGGAACATCCTCACGTCTTCCCCGAAGATCGCGCGGCGGGAGTGACCCGGTGCGACGCGGCAGCGGATTTCCCCCCACGGAGGTGGGCCAAGGGCGAGAAATGGCCACCTTGGCTGCTCGTCGGCAGGTGGCCTTGTCACGGGCCGGCATAGCAGCTATCATTGTCTACATCTGGCACATTTGGAGGATCTTATGGAACCTGGCGGCCTGCCCGAACTCGTCGCGCTGCGTACCCTGCTCCAGAAGGCTTGCCTCGCCGAAGAGGTGAGGCACGGCGCCCTCTGGTGTCTGGACCAGCTCCCGCAGCTCTACGCGGATTTCTGCCGGAACTACGAGAGCCGCTTTGGGGACGGGATCCTGCGGCTGGTCCGGGCCATCCTCAAGCGCCTGGCCGAAGGGGGGACGGGCGACGACGCCGGCCGAGTGGCCCTCGCCCTCGTGGCCCGGCTGGACGGGCTGCACGTACGCCTCGGCCTCCCCCCACTTGCCCTCAAACCCGCCGTCCCGGTGGTTCGTCGGGCTGCCGGCAAGCCCCGCTGAGTGGGGCGGCCCGCCGCCACGTCCCGGCCGGTTATTCCGCGTGCCCGGTCCCCGGTATTTAGATACCTTGGCATTCCGGGAATTCGTCACAATTCACTGGCGGTCGTCCCGCCGATTGTGTATGATGGGTAAGGTTGCTCTTCATTCCTGATGCCTTTCTCTTCCCCAGACTTGTCTTCGGATCTGGCGGACATCAGCGTGCGGAGGGGTACGTCCCTTCCTGCCCTCGAATGCACAGCGATGCCGACACGCTCATCAGACGTGGCGAGGTTCGCCTCCGGAGTACCGCGCTCGCCCCGGCAGACCGCGCCCGACGCCCTTCACTCACGGCGGGCCCGACCCCAGGCCCTCATCCACGACAGGAGAGAATCTTATGCTAACGGCTCGGCAGGGCGATCACGTCCAGGTCCACTATGTGAAGCACTTCCAGGACGGCACGACGGCCTCGTCACGGTCCCGCGGCGCCGGGCCCCTGGACATGACAGTCGGCACCGACCACCCCCGCCTGCGGGGGCTCGGCTCGGGCCTGGTTGGCCTCGCCCCCGGCAACCACGTGACGGTCCTCGTGCCCGCGGAGTTGGCGCACGGGCGGTTCAACCCGGACCGCGTGCGCCGCTTGTCCCGCACCCGCTTCCCGGAGGGCCTGGCCCTTCCTGTCGGGAAGTGGCTGCGGATCCTCGACCGTCGCGGCCGTCGCCGCCTGGTGCGGATCGTGGAGGTCCACGATCAGATGGTGGTCGTCGATACCAATCACCCCCGCGCCGGCGAGGCGCTGCAGCTGGAGGTGGAACTGGTCGGCATCCAGGAGGCGGCCGCTAATTACGATTTTAAGGAATCGTAATAATCTCATACGAGTGCCGGCGCCGCAGGTTCGGCGGGAGTTTCACGCCCGCCCCTACCCGTTGGCGAGGAGAATGTCATGCCGGACCAACCGAAAGCCGTCGCCTTCGACGTGGACCCGGCCAGCCTGGCCAGTCTCCGGGAAGCCTTTCCGGGGTGGCGGATCGATGCGGTTCACGGGGCCACCACCGATTCACTCACTCAGGACTGGAGTCCCGGGGAGGCCGACCTGCTCGTCATAGGCGCCCGCGATCAGGTCACGGAAACGTTGGGGTTGTGCCGGGGCCTGCGGAGCCAGGCGGGTCGGGCACACACCGCGCTCCTGGTCCTGGTGACGCCCGCACAGGAGGCGCTGGTGAGAGCGGCGCTGGACGCCGGCGCTCACGCCTGCCTGGTGTTGCCCGTCCACGCCAAGGACCTCGTCAGCATGGTGGCCCGCGCGCGGGGAGGCAACCGGCCCGGCCGGCACACGCTCGGTTTCGACCGGGCCCAGCTTGGGGACTCGTGGCGGGATGACGGCGGCGAGGCGTAGCCGTCCCCGCACGGCACGTGACCGGAAAGAGGCGACAGCTTATGCGACATTCCCCGAAAGGATCACCTCCCGCCGTGTCCAACATCAACCACCTGTTGGCTTACGTCGCGGACCTGGAGCTAGAGGTTGACCGCCTCCGCAAGCAGGGCCAATTCGTCCAGCATGAGGTGGGGGCGACCCTGAAGCGAATCCGCCTGCAGTGCGGGGAGGCTGCGGGGGGAACCCAGGGGCCCCAGCTGGCCGAGATCGAAGAGGCCGTCAGCCATCTGTCGGCGGTGCTACACGACTTGCACGAGGCGCCCGGCTACCATCCCGCTCACGATCAGGTGGTGGCTATCGCGGTACGCCCCCTGATCGAGAAGGTGTTCCGCTGGCAGCAACGGATGGAAGGTGCGCCGGCCGTCGTCCTTCGGTTGGAGCTGGAGAGTGAGCACGTGGAGTGGTTCCCCGCCCGCCTCCGGCACATCCTGGACAACCTCATTTCCAACTCCCTGAGGTACCGCGATCCCAAGAAGGCCGAGGAGTGGGTGCGACTGGGGCTGCGTGTCAGGGCGGAAGGCTACGAACTGCAACTGTCCGACAACGGCATCGGCCTGCCGCCGGGGGACGGCACCGAGGTATTGGACCTCTTCTACAGGGCGGCCCCGGCCCGGGCGGCCGGGCTGGGCGTCGGCCTGGCCGTCGTCAAGCTGCTCGTCGAGCAGAGCGGGGGATCGTTGACGGTGGACTCGGGCGAGGGCCAGGGGACCACCTTCGTAGTGGTCCTACCCCGCTACGATGTCGCCGATTATCTCACCTAAGAAACTGTAACAACAAATGACTTGGCCGCTTGCGGCTTCGCAATCGTTCCTGCGAAGCCGCAAGCGGCAAGAGAGTTTATGAGCAAAGGACCGCTGGCGGAGGAGACAAAATGGGAACCGAGTTGAAGGTCGGAGACAGGGTGCGCGTGACTGTGGGCAGCCGCGCCGCCGGGAGCCGTCCGGGTCAGACGGGAACGGTGGCACTGGCCACCGACTACCAGACCGGCCGGCGCCTGGCCCTTTACCATGTCGATATGGACTCGCCGCACGAGAGGGGAATGATTTCCTTCTATCCCGACGAACTCGAACGGGCGGACTGACGGCGGCGCAGCGGGGGCGCCGGGACGCCTCAGGAGCAGTCACATGCCGGGCGAACGAGAATTGCGGCTGGAGTGGCAGGGGCAAGGCATTGCCTTCCTGCGCCGATTCCTCGAGGGGTTGAAAAAACACCCCGATGACCTCGTTCGATGGCCCGCCGTGCAGGACGGCGACCCCGTCGAATTAAAGGAAGTTCTTGGGATGCTGCCCGCCGGGGACGTGCTGTCAAAGGACTACCTGATCGGGTCGTTGACCGACTTTCTCAAGGGGCACGAGCGGGACGACCCGGCCCCGAAGTGATCGCTTCGGGATGCTATACCATCGCCGTTGCAAAACCGACGTTTAGCCGCCGCCCTCGGGGCGGCGCGCAGCGAGCGCCGCCCCGAGGGCGGCGGCTAAACAACCGGAAATCGAATGGCGCGAGTATACCTAGCTTTTCCCCCGACGGCCAGTACAATGCCTGGGTACTTGGGTCGAGCGAACGGTTCTGCGGTCGCGTTAGCCTCCTCTCAGCCCTTCTCCTCCCCCTCGTAAGGCTGTTTCTTTTTTCCGGCCGCGACACGGCCCCGCCGGGGCCGGGTTGCGCCGGGTTTTCCCTGGGAGGTCCAGATGGGCAAGAAGTTGTACGTGGGTAACCTCACCTACGGGGTTACGGACAGCGCGCTCGAGCAGATGTTCGCGCCGCATGGGACCGTGCAGTCGGCGCAGGTCATCATGGACCGCGACACCGGCCGGTCCAAGGGGTTCGGCTTCGTCGAGATGAACAGCGACCAGGAAGCTCAGGCCGCCATCGCCGCCCTCAACGGCCAGCAGGTCGAGGGACGCAGCCTCACCGTCAATGAGGCGAAGCCTCGCGAGGACCGCGGCGGCAGCCGCGGCGGCTACGGCGGCGGTGGCTCCGGCGGCCGGCGGTACTAGCCCACGCCCTCTGAGCGCCCCTTCCGAAGAAGGAGATCGCTGAGAGGGCCGCTTGCGGCTTCGCACCTGCGAAGCCGCAAGCGGCGTGTGAGATCAGTCCTTCAATTCGATGTCGAACTCCTGCGCACCCTTCTTGACCGAATAGCTGAGTCCCGAGGTCTCCGGGTCCGCGTACTTCCGCGGGATGGGGACGTACTTCTTCGTTGCGTCGTCCCCCTTCGGCTCCGGTGGGGCCTTCGCCGGGTCGGCGGGCTTCGCCGGGGGCTTCGGCTTGAGCGACTCCGTCTCGATGCTGACCTTGTACTCGCCCACGGGCAGGTCCTTCAGAGCATAGCTCCCATCGGCCTTGAGAAAGGCGTGATGGGCGAAATTCTTGTTACTGGTGAAGGTAACGCTCCCACCCGGCAGCGGCTGACCTTTGTACGTCACTTTGCCTGAGACGGTCCCCACCTCGCCGGGCGCTTTCTCCGGCTTTTTCGGGTCGGCGATGTAAATAACATACGTCGCCTTGTACTTCACCTTCACCTCCGCGCCCGCCTTGTCGGGCGCCTTGGCCGGCGCGACGCCACCCTCGGTATCGATGCGCTGGACGTAGGTCGGGGTGAACGGCGCCTTCTCACCGCTCTTGGTGGCGAAGTCCTTCACCTTGAGCAGCAGCCAGGGGATGTTGCCCTCTTTGGCGTCGGCCTTCTTGGGAGGCAATTCACCCGTCACCTTGTCGCCCTCGACCTCCCACACCGGGCCGTCCTTGCCGGCGTAGTGCTTGCCGAGCGTCTTGCCTTCCTCTTTCAGCTCGGCCTCGGGCCCTTTCAGCACCCACTCGAAGCCCCCGCCCGTCTTGGCCTTCGATTCATAGATCTGAACCCCGTCCGCCTGGAGTTTTCCGACGACGACGTTACCGGCCGGGACCGCGATGGCCTCGGGAACCTTGGGCGCCTCGTTCCCCTTCGGCTTCGGCTTCTCCTCGGGCTTCGGTTTTTCTTCCTTCTTCTCTCCCTTGAGGTCCAGATTGAATTCGTTCGTCCCCTTGGTCACGTTGGTGGTGAGCGACGTGGTCTTCGGGTCGCCGTACGACGCCGGCAGGTCCTTGCCGTCGGCGACGGTCACCTTGTACGCACCGGGCGGCACTTTCTCCAGCGTGATGGTCCCGTCGGCGGCGATGGCGGCCGAGAACGACTTGCCGGCCTTGTCGAGGAGCGTCACGGTGCCCTTGGCGAGCGGCTTGCCGTCGAGCGTCACCTTGCCCTTGATCGTTCCCCCTACCTCCTTGGGCGGCTCGGGCTTCTTGTCCTCGACGATGTCCTTGCGCGTCGTCGCGACGATCTTGAGCAGGGCGTCGGCGTCGTCGGCCTTGACGCTGTTCTTCGCCAGCGCCTTCTTCAGGTCGGCCGCGGCGGCGTCGAACTCCTCGTTGCTAATGCCCATGCCCTTGTGGACTTCTTTCATGCTCTTGCCGGTGTACTTGAGCGGCCCGCCGGTGTTGGCGCTGATGAATTCGACCACCTTCGTCTTCAGGTCGTTGACGGCCAGGTCGTCGAGCTTGTACTTGCCGCCGCGCGTGAAGTCCACCTTCGGGTCGTTGGCGGCCAGCGCCGTAAAGTCATCGACCACCTTACTGACACCCTTCTCGCCGCCGAGCTTGTCCCACAGCGTCACGGCTTTGGGCGGTTCCGGCTTCGTCTTGTCGGCGTTGAGGGCGGCGCGGACGTCGTTGAAGACGGCCCGCAGGGCGAACGCCTTCTGGCGGACGGGTTCGGCGAGCTGCGGGTTAGGCATGGTCGCCTTGGCGGCCATCTTCAAGCGCCATTCGGGGTCTTTCTCCACCTTGTCGAGGCCGTCCTTGATCATCACCTGCAGGTCGGGGTGGCCGGTCAGGACGGGGGCGAGGTCCTGGAGGGACTGGCGGAAGTGCTCGTAGCACGCTTCGGGCCGGCCGGCGTTGTAGTCATCGACCCCGTGGTTGATGACGAAGCGCAGGCTGGTGTACAGGTAGCGGTCGAGGGCCTTGGAGTCGGCCGGCTTGTCGTCGGCGGCGCCAGCGGCGGCGGCGAGCGCCAGAGCGACGAGGCAGGCCGCGACCACGGCCGACCTCCGGCGAAACAGGGGATGCATCGATTCCTCTCCTTTCGGGGCGCGCCGTGTCGAGCGAGAGTGGCGCGCCGGGTGGGGACTCGTTCACGACGGTGCGAATCATAATTGGGACGGGGCAGGAAAGGGAAGAGATTTTTCCCGTCTTGCATCGTGCGGGGAAGCGAACATAATGGGGCGAACCGGGCGGAGGGATCGCCGGCCCGGGCGCGCCCCCAAGCCAAGGAGGGTTGTCATGGCCGACCGATCGACGCAGATGCTCCTCGACGGCCTGAGCCGGGCCGTCGCCGACCCCGCCGGCGTACCCCTGTTCGGCGGCAAGTCCGTGCCCGGCCTGTTCGCGGCCGGCGCGTCCGGTCGGGCCGTCGCCCAGCGCTGCAAGGACGAAGGGCTGTTGCGCGTGGTCCGCACCGAGACCAAGGGCAAGGCGTCCCTCGACGTCTGCACCATCACCGAGAAGGGACTCGCCTACCTCCTCAGCCAGGTCAGCCCCAAGCAGGTCCTCGAAGACTTCATCCGCACCCTCGACGCCAAGCAGTCGCAGGCCGGCGAACTGCTCATGATCGCCCGCCACATGCAGGCGGCCATCGACGCGCTCAAGCTGACCGCCGAGAGGGTGTTGGAGCAATTGCACCAGCCGGCCGCCCCACCGTCTGCGAACGGCTCGGCCAACGGGTCGGAGGCGTGGCCGGGGGCGGTGCTGTCGTACCTGGGGCAGCGGGAGGAAGCCGCCGCCGCGGAGGACTGCCCGCTGCCGGAATTATTCCGCCACGCGCAGCTGACGGCGCACGGCCTGACGATCGGCCATTTCCACGACGGGCTGCGCCGGCTGGTCGATGCCGGACAAATCTACCTGCACCCCTGGACCGGCCCGCTTTACGCCCTCCCCGAGCCGCCCTACGCGCTGCTCGTCGGCCACGAAATCGCTTATTACGCAAGCAAGCGCTCCGTTTAGCGGCCGCCCTCGGGGCGGCGCTTGCAGAGCGCCGCCCCGAGGGCGGCCGCTAAACGGTCGCGGACATGGAGGATTCCCGATGTCAACTGCCGTCGTCCCGTCGCATTCGCTGGAGGAGCCGGCGCTGGAGGTGCTACGCCGCTCCGGCAACGCCTTCCGCAACTACTTCGCGCGCAACCCCGACGACGAGGTGTGCGCCCGCTACCACGTCCCCGAGTTGTTCGCGCGCGAGCGCGAGCAGCTGTTGGGCGTCGTCGATCTGTACCGCCGCGACCCGGGGACGCACTCCGAGGTGGTGCCGGTGCTCGGCAACAAAGGGGCCGGCAAGACGCACCTGCTGCACTCGATCAAGCACGGCAGCGAAGGGGCGTGGCAGCTGCTGGTTACGCCGGGCACCTACCAGAAGGATACCGAGTTCCTCGAGTACCTGCTGTTCCAGGTGATCGACACGCTGCTGGGCGGCGGCAAGCAGAAGGGGGCCCGGCCGCTGGAGTACGTCGGCGAGGAGTTGGTGCGGCGGCTGCTGGCGCAGGCGGTCGTGTCGCTCAACCCGCAGCAGCGCCTCGACCTGTTTCCGGCGCACGGGCTGGGCGGCTGGGCGCGGAAGCTCGGGCTGGGCACCTCGCAGGCGCAGGAGCGGACACAGTGGCTGCTCGACGCGCTGGCGCGGCCGACGCCGCGGCCGTTCGTGCCGGGGGCAACTCGCCGGGCCTGTGCCGAGGCCGGCTTTGACTTCCAGCGCGCCTGTGAGACGCTGTCGGTCCACGTCGAGCGCACCGAGGCGCACAACACGCACGGCCTGATGCGGCGGCACATCTACCAGGGCTTCGCGCGGGCGGTGCTGCTGGGCGAGGAGGCCGACCTGGCCAACTTCCTGACGTTCGGCTTCGCGGAGCTGGAGTTCCAGGTGCGGCCGACGCGGCAGGTGCTGGTGGTGGCCCTGTTCAAGGTGCTGATGGACGTGCTGCGCGGCCTGCGCATCCCGGTGGTGGTGGCCTTCGACCAGCTCGAGGACCTGCTGCTGGCGCGGCGCAGCGACGACGCCCACCGCACGGCCGAGGCCTTCTTCGCCGGCATCGTGCAGGCGATGCACCAGATCGACGGCATGTGTTTCCTCGTCTTCGCCGAGCGCGGCTTGTGGAACCGCTTTGTGCCGTCGCTGGACGGCTACATTCAAGATCGTCTGAACAACCCGGTCCACGTGCCGGGCCACGGGACCGTCAAGGCGCTGCGGCTGGAGGCGCCGCCGCCGCAGCTGGTGCGGCGCGTGGTCGAGGCGCGGCTGCGGCCGGCGCTGACGGAACTGCCCGGGGCGGCCGACCTGCCGGAATTGTTCCCGTTCAGCGGGGAGCAGGTGGAGCGCATCGCCGCCACGGAGCCGACGCTGCGCGACATGCTCCAGCAGTATCGTCACCTGTTCGATCACGTCGTCTACGGCGAGGCGCCGGCGGGGCCGGAAGAGAAGAGTGTCGCCCCCACGGCGAGCCGGCTGCCGGCCGTCGAGGAGGCGCCGGTCGTGAAGTCGGTCGTGGTGGTGCAGTCGCCGGCCGGCCGCGCGCCGCAGGCGGCTTCGCAGGTCGTGGGCGCCAAGCCGCAAGCGGCACCGACCAACCTGGGCGACCAGTGGGACCAGGAGCTGCGCGGCGCCCGTCGCAAACTGGAGCCGGAAGGGGCGCTGACCGGGGCGACGCGCGAGCTGCAGGCCGGCCTCGGCGCCTTTTTGCAGCTGTGCCACGAGCACGGCGTCAAGGTCGGGCCGTGGCGCTTGCAGCACGTCGTCGGCGAGTGGACCTTCGGCGACCACCCGACGTACGGCGCAGTGACGATCGCCCACTGGGTGTGCAAGGACGGTCAGCCGTGGAAGGTCGGCATCGGCCTGTTCCTCGGCCGCGGCCCGGCCAAGCCGAAGGACCTGGAAAAGAAGCTGGCCGCGTTCGACGTGGAGCCGGCGGTGATCGATCACCTGATCCTGCTGCGGCCGGAGGACGACCTGGCGCTGACGGGCAAGAGCAAGACGCTGTGGCAGGAGGCGGAGCGGCGCGGGCGGCACGCCCGGCTGGAGGCGGTGTCGCTGGACGGCTTCGCGGCGCTGTACGGCTTCCCGCGCTGGCTGTCGAGCCTGACGGAGACGCTGCCGCAGGGGCAGCCGCTGCCGAACCTTGCCGATTTGCTGCAGGACAGGTGCGAGCGGCTGCTGCAGCAGGTGTGCATGCCGGTGCAGGGCGGATAGGCGCTTGAGGCGGCCGGCGCCGGCGGGTAGGATGGCGGCAGGTCAACCCGTCGGCGCCGACCTGAGGAGTTTCACCATGAGCGAGAAGCCGCTTCCCCCTGGCTGGGTTAACGCCAAACTGTTCAATGAGAACTATGCCCGCTACCCGACCGAGGAGATCCTGAAGTACGCCGGGCAGTACATCGCCTGGAACCTCGACGCAACCTGTATCCTTGCCAGCGGCAAGACTGAGGAGGAACTCGAGGAGAAGGTCCGGGCGCTGGGACTCAGGATGGATGAATGGGTAGGGGAGTACCTCGATCCCCCAGAAATAACAGGGCGCTTGTAACTCACATGCGGTTCCGTTACAAACCGGTTCGTACGATCGCCCCCGTTGTCTCTCTCAGCGGTAGACAAGCGCGACCACGGCCGATTGTCCCGATCACGCTGGTAGGCCCGATCGGCAGCAAGCTAACCGATGGCCACTTGGACAGCCCTCGGATGATACTGTTTTCCCCGAACAGTATGCCGTACAAACCGGCATCGACCTGACTAATGCCCCGCAAGGCAGTTGCGCGGGAGTCGGCCAGACACCGGTCCCCGTCAAGTACGCCCAGGTCACGTTGCGCCTGACCGATGGCAAAGAATTCCGCGAATGGACCGGCTGGGTCGGCTTCACCCCGGTCCTGTCCAACTACGCCCTTCTTGGTTTCGCCGGCTGCCTGCAATACTTCACCGCCACGTTCTACGGCGATTTGGAGGAGGTCGAGCTGACCATCAATAGCCTCTATCGGGGGACGTGAAGGAGGGTTTCGCGGGCCGATGCGGGCCGGTCTCGACGCTTGCGGCGGAGGACGCGCGAGCTTACGATACCGGTAGGATCTGGTTCCTTCGCCTGGTACGAGGAGTTTCCGATGAGCGGCCACAAGGTTCCCGAGGGCTGGTGGGACTACCTGACGTTCGAGGAGAACCGGCGGCGCTTCCCTCCAGAAGAGTTGATGAAGTACGCCGACCAGAACATCGCCTGGAGCATCGACGGCACCCGCATCCTGGCGAGCGGCAAGGATCTCGCCGAGGTCGAGGACAAGCTGGTAGCAATGGGGATCGACCCGAGTAAAGTGGTCTTCGCCTGGATTCCCGACCCCGATGTGAGCCAATTCTAATCCCATGCGGTTTCCGTACACCCCACTCCGAACCAAGGCGCCGGTCGTTTCGCTCGGCGGACGGCAGGAGCGGCCACGGCCCATCGTCACCATTACGCTGATCGGTCCCACCGGCAGCCGAGCAATCGAGGGCGGGCTGGACAGCCACGCCGATGACACCGTTTTCCCAGAACAGTATGCCGTACAGATCGGCATCGACTTAACCAATGCCCCTCGCGGAACGGCCGCCGGCATCGGACAGGTGCCGGTCCCCGTCAAGTACGCCCTGGTCACGCTTCGCCTGACCGACGGCGTGGAGCAACGCGAATGGACCGGCTGGGTCGGCTTCACGCCGGTCCTCTCCAGGTATGCCCTGCTCGGTTTCGCCGGCTGCCTACAGTTCTTCACCGCCACCTTCTTCGGCGATCTGGAAGAGGTCGAGCTGACCGTCAACAGCCTCTACCGCGGCACCTGACCCTTCCCGCCAATTCCTCGCGCCGTCGCTATCATGTCCGCAGCAGCCGTTTGTCATCCTCACCCGGGAGTCCACTTATGCCCCGCTGTGTCCTGAGCGCGACCGTCGCCCTGTTCGTCGGGCTGGCCGCCGTCGCCGCCGAGCCCGCCAAGGGAGGGAAAGCCACCGTGCAGAAGTCCGACTACGGCAAGCTGTCCGACGACACCGCGGTTGACCTCTACACCCTCACCAACGCCAACGGCGTCGTCTGCAAGATCATCACCTACGGCGGCATCGTCACCGAACTGCATGTCCCCGACAAGGACGGCAAGTTGGCCGACGTGGTGCTCGGCTGTCCCGCCCTGAAGACCTACGAGGCCGGCCACCCGTTCTTCGGCGCCATCACCGGCCGAGTCGCCAACCGCATCGCCAACGCGAAGTTCACCCTCGACGGCAAGGACTACAAGCTGGCGGCCAACAACGGGGCGCACTCCCTGCACGGCGGCAAGAGGGGCTTCGACAAGCACGTCTGGCACGGCGAGCCGCTGGACGCCCGCCACGGCGCCGCCGTCCGCTTCACGCGCACCAGCCCCGACGGCGAGGAGGGCTACCCCGGCAACCTCAAGGTCGCGGTCACCTACACCCTCACCGACAAGGACGAGCTGCGCATCGACTACGAGGCGACCACCGACAAGGCGACGCCGGTGAACCTGACCAACCACAGCTACTTCAACCTCGCCGGTCACGACTCGGGCACCGTCCTCGACCAGGAGATGACGATCGCCGCCGACAGGTACACGCCCGGCGGCGAGACCCTGGTGCCGACCGGCAAAATCGAGCCCGTCGAGGGGACGCCGTTCGACTTCACCCGGGCGACGGTCATCGGCTCGCGCTTCAAGGAGTTGAAGGATAAACCGGTCGGCTACGATCTGAATTACGTCCTGAACGCGGGGGGCAAGCTGTCGGAGCTGGCGGCGCGGGCACGCGACCCGAAGAGCGGCCGGGTGCTGGAGATGTACACGACCGAGCCGGGCGTGCAGTTCTACACGAGCAACTTCATCGACAAGCAGAAGGGCAAGAGGGGCGTGACGTACGCGCAGCACGCGGCCTTCTGTCTGGAGGCGCAGCACTACCCCGACTCGGTGCATCACGAGAAGTTCCCCTCGATCCTCCTCAAGCCGGGGGAGACGTACAAGCAGACAACGATTTACAAGTTCGCGGTCGCGAAATGATGGGAATGACGGGCCGCTTGCGGCTTCGCAGCCGCGAGCGGCTTTCAAAAGCGGGTAACAGTCGGCGGGGCCGCTCCCCGGTTGAGCTGGAGGTTGACCCCGCTTCGCTCCGGCCGAATTTCCTCCCTGACGAATCGTTTCATTGCCCCCCCGCGGGGTGTCTACCAAAGTCGTGAAACGAATGGGTGTTCGCCGGCGCAAAGCGGGGAAGGACAAGGAGATCGGGAAACGCGATTCGTTTCACCGGCCCGTGAAACGAAACGTGCCTGGGCACACCCGACGAGGCGAAGGAACGCCGGGCGCGGCCGGGGCAGGGAAGCCTCGACCCTGTCTCGACCGCTCTCCGGGAATCCGTCAGCGACTCTTGCTCCCGTGTCGAAAGATAGCTGTTCTGCGGGAGGCGGCTGGTACAATGGCAAAGCCCCCAGTGAGGAGTCTGACATGCCAGAGAGCCCCCAACCGGAGCCGCGCCGCAAGGAAATCTTCCTGTCCTTGGTAGACGCCCAGGACCACGACGTGTCGGTCCCGGAGTCGAGGAAGCTCATCGCGCAACGCTTCGGCGTGACCGAGCAGGAGGTGCGGAGTATCGAGCGGGAGGGGCTGGACAAGGGGTGGCCTCCGCTGTGAGCCGGCTTGGCCGGAGGTCGTGTCTGAGCAGGCTTGCCGTCGGAAGGGCTGCGTTTCGCAGGGACCCCAACGCACCGTCGAGGACTCTGCCCGTTGCGGAGTTCGCGCTGGCAGCCTGGTCCCTTCTCTGCCCTTCGCCAACATATCGTCGTTGCGTGGGCCGCCTTGTCGTCGCCTCCAGCCCGTAAGCTGGCACCTTGCGGCTGCGGCCCGCCTCTGCCGCCCCCGCGCAACACCCGGTTTGCACCCTCCCTTGACAGCCCGCTAGGCTCGGGCGCCGCGGCGGGTTATAATGCCCTTCGCTTGGCCACCTTGTCGGGGAGGGACTACATGGCGCGCTGTCCGTTGTCGGCTGTCCTGCTGCTGCTGGCGGCCGGCCGCTTGCCCGCCGCCGAGCCGACCTCCCGCGCCGCCCTCCCCGGCGAGAGCGCCGCCACCGGCCGCCGCCTTGACGCCGCCGACAGGCTCGCGGCCGATAAGCAATACGCGGCCGCCGCCGAGGAGTACGCCCACATCATCGAGGAGGCCGGCGAGGACCTGGTCGCGGTCGGCGATCACCTCAGCATTACCGCGCGCCGCCTCTGCCACCTGCGCCTGGCCGCCCTGCCACCCGAGGCCCTCCGCCCTTACCGTACCCGCGTCGATCCCCAGGCGAAGAAGTGGTTGGCACAGGGGGTCGCCGACCATGACGTCCGCCCCCTGGAGCGCATCGTCGATGAGGCGTTCTGCAGCCGCCCGGCCGACGCCGCCCTCGACGCGCTCGGCGACCTGGCGTTTGAGCGCGGCCGCTTTCACGAGGCCGAGCGCTGGTGGCGCCTGCTCGCCCTGCCGGCCTCCGAGGCCGCCCGCCGCATCAAGGAACCGCCGCCGCCGCCCTGGTCGATGTCCCGCGACCAGGCGCCCAGCCTGGACCTGCTCTTTCCCGATCCGCAAATCGACCTGGCCCAGGCGCGGGGCAAGCAGGTGCTGGCGCTCCTCTTCCGCGGCGAGCGCGAGGCCGCCGCGGAAGAGCTGGAAGCGTTCCGCGCCTTGCACCCCAAAGCGGTGGGCCACCTCGCGGGGCGCAAAGGCAATTACGGGGACATCCTGAAAGCGGTCGCGAGTCGGCCCATTCCCGCCGAGCCGGCCGACGATGCCTGGCCGACCTTCGCCGGCACCGCGTCGCGCGGCACCGTGCTGCCCGCCGAGCCGTCCGATCCCAACCGCCTCAACCGCCTCATCGAGTACCTCCCGGCGGAGTATGGCCCGGCCTGGCGCTTTCAGATCGACATCCGCCGCGTGGTCAAGCGCGATTGGGTCGTGCCCCCGCGCCCCGAGGGCAAACCCGTCGGCGAACCCTACTCCGCCGCTGAGCGGGCGCGCCACCTCCCCTTCCACCCGGTCATCGTCGGCCGCCAGGTGGTGGTCGCCGACGCACGCAGCGTCCTCGCCTTCGACACGGCCAGCGGCGCCAGCCAGACGTGGGACCTCGGCGAGAACCATCACTGTCGTATCAACGAGGCCAACGGCCTGCGCTTGAACACGAGCCTGCCGGCCCCGGCGGACCTCCGCTACACGTTGACCGTGGCCGACGGCCGGATTTACGCCCGCCTCGGCGTGCAGGGGCTGCCGCCGGCGAAGCAGGGCGCGGAGGCCGACAGCTTCCTCGTCTGCCTCGAACTCGTCGAGCCGGCTGCCCGCCTGAACGCGGTGTGGGTGCGCAAGGCCGACCTCGCGGGGAAGGGATCGCCGCCGATGTTCGAGGGGGCCCCGGTCGTCCGCGACGGCCTGCTCCACGTCGCCGTCACGCGCTTCGACGGCACGCAGATGATCACCGAGGTCCGCTGTTACTCCGCGGACTCCGACGCCCCGCCGCGCTGGGCGCAGGACGTCGTCGCCACGCGCGACGTGCCGGGGACGGCGCGCTATCGCCACCAACTGCTGACGCTGGCCGGCCGCTACGTCGTCTACGCCTCCCACACGGGAGCCGTCATCGCCCTCGACGCCCGGACCGGCCGCCGCGCCTGGGCCTTCCGTTACCCCAGTGCCGTCGTGACGACGCCCGGCGGCAATCCGCTGCCGCGCGACCTGGCCCCCGCCGTTTACGCCGGCGGCCGGCTGTACGTCGCCCCGGCCGACTACGACCGGCTCTTCTGCCTCGACCCGGAGACGGGCGACCTCCTCTGGCAGCGCGAGCGCGTCGAGGTGGTCCACCTGCTCGGCGTCGGCAGCGGGCGGCTGGTCTTCACCACCCCGAAAGGCATCCGCGCCGTGCGCGCCGCCGACGGCGACGACGACGACGGCTGGCAGGTAACCGCGGGCCCCGATTACCCCGGGCTCCCCTCCTACGGCCGCGGCTTCCTGGCGGGTGACTGCGTGTTCTGGCCAACGTCCAGCGGCATCAAGGTGCTCCGGCAGGCGACCGGCATCCCGCCCCTGGAACTGATCCCCGGGCCGCTGGAGTCGCACATCACCCCCGGAAACCTGGCCTACGCGGGCGGCATCCTCGTTGTCGCCGACAAATTCGGTCTGAAACTCTACCTCCCGACGAAGCGGCGGGGGGATCCCTCGGACCCGCCGGCAGACGTGCCCGCGGGGGCGCTCGACGCGCTGGCGCGGCGGGCGGTGGCGCTCGCCGAGGCGGGCCGGCCGGGTGAAGTCCCATTCGCGTTGGCTGACGGCGTCGTTAGAATGAGACGTGATTTTCTCTCCCGAGGACCGGCCGGGGCGCTGCGGGGACGGAATTTCGTGCTTCCGCTCCCGCGGGCGCAAGAACGACTCGCCTCCGGCGAAGAACTGTTGGTGGTGCCGAGGGCGCTCAGCGAGCGCGCCGAGACAAGTAACTGCGATCCGTTTAGCGGCCGCCGTCGATTTATCGTTTCGCGAAACGATGAATCCACGCCGCTCCGAGGGCGGCCGCTAAACTTGAGGTGACTCCATGAAGAAGACGGTCGAACGAGGCGACGACGGGCCGGTGCCGGTCCAGTGTCAGAATTGTGGGCTGACGGTGCAGGTGCCGGCGGGCGGGCGGCGGCTGTGCGGCTGCGGCACCTGGCTGTCGGCCAAGGACACGATGAAGCCCGTCGCCGAGTTGGCCGAGATCGAGCCGACCGAGACGGCCTCCGCCCCCACCGGCCAGCGCTGGCCGCGCATCGAGGGCGATCTGTCGGCCATCGAGCGCCTCAACGACGGTTACCGCCGCATTCGCCGCGAGATGAGCAAGGCCATCGTCGGCCAGGAAAAGGTCCTCGAGGAGTTGCTCGTCGCCATCTTCGCCCGCGGCCACTGCCTGCTCGTCGGCGTCCCCGGCCTGGCCAAGACCCTCATGATTCGCACCCTGGCCGACTCGCTGTCGCTGTCGTTTAGTCGCATCCAGTTCACCCCCGACCTCATGCCCTCCGACATCACCGGCACGGAGGTGCTCCAGGAGGACAAGACGACCGGGCAGCGACTCTTCAAATTCCTGCACGGGCCGCTCTTCGCCAACGTCGTCCTCGCCGACGAGATCAACCGCACGCCGCCCAAGACCCAGGCCGCCCTGCTGGAAGCCATGCAGGAGCGTCAGGTGACCATCGGCGGCACCCGCCACAAACTGCCCGACCCGTTCTTCGTCCTGGCCACGCAGAATCCCATCGAGCAGGAAGGCACCTACCCCCTGCCCGAGGCACAGCAGGACCGCTTCATGTTCAACATCTTCGTCGATTACCCCGACGAGGAGGAGGAATTCCGCATCGTCGAGATGACGACGACGACGCACGCGCCGAAGCTGGAGCAGGTGCTGTCGGCCAACGACATCCTGGAGATGCAGGACATCGTGCGCAAGGTGCCGGTGGCGCCGTACGTCATCCGCTACGCGATGAAGTTCACGCGCTCGACGCGCAAGGACAAAGGAGTGGTGCCGGACTTCGTCAAGGAGTACGTCACCTGGGGGGCCGGGCCGCGGGCCAGCCAGTTCCTCATCCTGGCCGCGAAGGCGCGGGCGGTGCTGCACGGCCGCTATTACGTGGCCTGCGAGGACGTGCGAGCGGTGGCGCCGGCGGTGCTGCGGCATCGGATCATCACCAACTTCAACGCCGAGGCGGAGGGGATCAAGCCCGATGAGATCGTGCGGCGGCTCGCGGACATGATCCCGCGCGACCCGCAAGACAAGGCGGTGGGGTAACAACTTGGCCGCTTGCGGCTTAGCGTTCGCGCAAGCCTCGTCAAGCGAACGCTAAGCCGCAAGCGGCCCGGGCATTCCTCGGCGACCAACTATGGACGACCCCCAGAAATACCTCGACCCCCTCGTCCTGGCGAAGGTGCGCTCCCTGGAACTGAAGGCGCGCCTGATCGTCGAGGGCTACCTCTCGGGCATGCACAAGAGCCCGTACCACGGCTTCTCCGTCGAGTTCGCCCAGCACCGCGAGTACGTCCCCGGCGACGACATCAAGCACATCGACTGGAAGGTCTACGGCCGCACCGGACGCTTCTACCTCAAGCAGTACGAGGAGGAGACCAACCTCGTCCTCTGGATCCTGCTCGACACCAGCGAGTCGATGCGCTACGGCTCCGGCCCGGTGACCAAGTACGACTACGCCTGCATGACGGCGGCCGCCCTGGCCTACCTGACCATCCACCAGACCGACAGCGTCGGCTTCGTCACCTTCGACAGCCAGGTGCGCAGCTTCCTCAAGCCGTCGAGCCAGCCGTCGCACCTCAAAGAGATCGTCAACTGGATGAACAAAGGTTGCGGCGAGCAGAAGACCAGCCTGGCGCCCATCTTCCACGACCTGGCCGAGCGCATCAACCGCCGCTCGATCATCCTGCTGCTCAGCGACCTGTTCGACGAGCCGGCCACCATCCTCGCCGGCCTGAAGCACCTGCGCTACAAGCGGCACGAGGTGGCGGTGATGAACGTCATGGATGCCGCCGAGTTGGACTTCCCGTTCCAGGAGGCGACGCTGTTCCGCGGCCTGGAGCAGTACCCGGAATTGCTCACCGACCCGCGCTCGCTGCGCGAGGGCTACCTGGCGGAGGTCAACGCCTTCGTCAGCGAGATGCAGCACGGCTGCCGCAACCAGAACGTCGATTACGTGCAGCTGCGGACCGATCACAACCTCGGCGTGGCGCTGTCCAGTTACATGGCCCACCGGCTGGCGCGCTCGAAACGATAACAGTTCGCTCTCCCCGCCGCTTGCGGCTTCGCAATTCCTGCGAAGCCGCAAGCGGCGGGGATGGACGAACGAGGGAGATACACCCGTGCCCCCCTTCGCGTTCATCTTTGAATCGATCTACGGCGTCATCGGCGCCGCCGTGGGCGCGGTGTCGGTGCCGATCATCATCCACCTGCTCAACCGCCGCCGCTTCAAGATCGTCACCTGGGCGGCCATGCGCTTCCTCCTCAACGCCGAGAAGAAGAACAGCCGCCGCATGCGCCTGGAGCAGATCGTCCTCCTGGCCGTGCGCTGCCTCGTCATCCTCCTCCTCCTGCTGGCGATGGCCGTCACCCTCGTGCCGGGCAGCGAGGATCTCTTGCGCTGGCTCTTCCCCGACAAGGTCGTCCTCGCGAACCGGATCGGCGGTCGGCGCACACACAAGATCGTCGTCGTGGACGGCTCATTCAGCATGGCCACCAAGGTCGGCGAGGCGACCGCCTTCGAGCGCGCCCGCGCCCTCGCCGCGCAGCTGGTGCGCGATTCGCCGCGCGGCGACGGCTTCAGCGTCGTTCTCCTGAGCGCCCCGCCGCGCCGCATCGTCCCGGAGCCGTCCGAGGACTCCGCGAAGGTCGCCAAGGAGATCGAGCGCCTGCGCCTGCCGCACGGCAACGGCGACCTCGTCGCCACGCTCAACACCGTCGAGAACCTGCTGCGCGCCTCGCCGGAGAAGTTCGAGGAGCGCGAGGTCTACTTCCTGACCGACGTGCAGAAGTCCACCTGGGTGCTCAGACAGCCCGGCACCATCGCCTCTACCCTCCAGAAGATCCAGTCGAAGGCACGCACGATCTTCGTGGACGTCGGCCGCGACGGCATCACCAACCTCGCCGTCACCAGCCTGACCCTCGCGGAGCCGCTGGCCACCGTCGGCCGCGACGCCGCCATCAGCACCGTCATCCACAACTTCGGCACCGAGACGCGCGAGGGGGTGCGCGTCGAACTGTGGGTCGGCAAGGCCCGCGCCGCCAAGGACGAAGCCCCAATGGAGCTGCGCGTCGCCCACCAGGACGTCAAGAAGGTCACCCCCGGGCCGAACACCTTCAGCTTCACCTACAAGTTCACCGCCCCGGGCGACTACGTCCTGCAGGTCCGCCTCGACAACGACGCCCTGCCGCTGGACGACACCCGCTCCGCCGTCGTCACCGTCAAGGAGAACGTGCCGGTCATGCTCGTGGACGGCAAATCGACGGAGGGCGAGCCGCTCGACCGCGGGGCCGAATGGCTCAAGCTGGCCCTGAACCCGTTCGACAACACCCCGGTGCCCGGCCTCGACCCGTTCCGGCCGAAGGTGCTGACCGAGTCGCAGTTCGCCGACGTCGGCCTGGGCGACCTGACCGACTACGACTGTGTCTGCTTCTGCGACGTGGCCCGGTTGTCGCCCGCCGAGGTGCGCCGCCTGGAAACCCACCTGCGCCGCGGCGGCGGAGCCATCTTCGCGATGGGCGACCACGTCGATTTCGGGTCCTACAACGAGTCGCTCTACCGCAACGCCCAGGGGCTGCTGCCCGCCCGGCTGGAGAAGAAGCAGGCGGCCAAAGACCGGACCTGGTACCAGTTCAAGGACGCCGATTACAAGAACCCCCCGCTGAGCGCCTTCGGCACCCCGAACGACCAGGCCAGCCTGGAGTCGGTGCGCTTCCGCCAATACGTCAAGGCCGTCCTAGCCGACCGGGGGGGGCCGCGCCGGGTGCTGAGCTACGCGCCGGTGGCGGCGCCCGGCCCGATGGGCCCGTCGCTCGACGGGATGCCCGTCGGCGAGCCGGCCGTGATCGAGTGGCAGCCGCCGGCCGCGGCCTTCGCGGCCGACAACGCCCAGGCGACCCGCGATCGCCAACCGGGGGCACACGCCCGCGGCCGGGTCATCCTGCTGACGAGCACCGCCAACATGGACT
>DATFNV010000042.1:0-26058 GCA_035266225.1 Gemmataceae bacterium | reverse complement strand
AAGCGATCAAGCAATCCCAGTAGGATAGCAATGGGTCGCCGCAAGGGCAAGCGGGCACATGGCTTGTGGTTAGGGTAAATGGTTCGCCGCAGAGCAGGTCCTTGCAGTAATACTGCCCAGCCTATGTCTGCGTAAGCCGTGTCAGCGCCGCCGAACGGTAGCGCGCCGCCTCGGTGGCATCGCCGACCTGCTCGGACAGGTCCCACAGGCCGCTCGCCGTGATGGCCCCCGCGGAGCTGTCCCACAGCTGCGGCCCGTCGGGCGGCACGTCGAAGTCCCACGGCGGCACGAGGCCCTTCGGGGCGCGGCGCAGGTAGCAGTCGGCGCAGCGGCGGGCGGTGTCGAGGAACTCATCAGGGGGTTCACACCCCCCGCTCGCCAGCAGGCGATGCACCGCGGTGAAGCCGTAAATGGCCCAGGCCAGGCCGCGCGTCCAGGTACTCTCGGCGCTCCAGCCCTGGTGCGTGGACTGACGCAGGAACGCCCCCGTCTCCAGGTCGAAGATGCCTTCATGAGCGGTGCCGCCGTCGGGGCGCACCAGGTACTTCCGCGTCGTGCGGCAGTGCTCCAGGGCGATCTCGCGGAGCTTCTCGTCGCCGGTGGCGTTGGCCGCCCAGAGGATGATGCCGACGTTCATCATGACGTCGATGAACAGCGAGTGCGGGCCGACGAATGAGGCCAGGTAGCCGCCCTTCTGCCGGCGCCGGGCCAAGGTCCGGCCGGCGTCGATCAGGATGGCGCTCAGCCGCTTCTCGCCGGTCAGGTGATACCAGCGCAGATACGTCGAGAAGAAGAGGAAACCGAGGTCATGAACGGCCTTGTCGAAGCGGCGCGGCTCCAGCGGCTTGCTGTAAGACTCGGCGAGGTCGCGCCACCCGGCCAGGCCGGTGTGCTTGTGCAGCAACCAGAAGA
Organism: Gemmataceae bacterium; assembly: GCA_035266225.1. GTDB lineage: Bacteria > Planctomycetota > Planctomycetia > Gemmatales > Gemmataceae > DATFNV01. The sequence continues at coordinate 25,146 of DATFNV010000042.1, read as the reverse complement.
TGCCGGGGTAGAAGCCTTCGCACCAGTGCGTCCAGCGTTCGCCCTCACGGTTCCATTTCCCACCGACAGTGTACATCGGGACGTAGCCCGGGTGGGTGGCGACGAGGCGGCGGCACTGGTTGGCCGCGAAGTCCAGCGCGGAGCGATAGCGGGTGAGACGCGGTGTCATGGGGGCGATTGTACCGCGCTCGGCCGCTTGCGGCTTAGCGTTCGCTTCATCAGGGTGAAGCGAACGCTAAGCCGCAAGCGGCTACCCAAGGTCGATGCGCATGCCCAGGTCGTGCCTGCGGTAACCCAGTCCCTCGTAAAAAGGCACCAGGCGCTCGAAGCAGCTCAGGATGACCTTGTAGCAGCCGAGCTTGCGCGCCTGCTGCGTGGCGTGTTCGACCAGGGCGCTGCCGACGCGCAGGTGGCGGCAGTCGGGGTGAACGGCCACGTCCTCGATGTGGCCGACCTTGCCTCCCTTGTGGATGAATTTCTGCTCGAGGACCAGCGACGCGGTGCCGACCACGTGGTCGCCGACGCAGGCGACGTAGGTGCGGACGCCGGCGCGCAGGCGGGCGCGGAAGACCTCGGCCGCCGCCTCGAACGACAGGTTGACCTCGGCCAGCGCCGTGAGCGATTCGAGAAAACCGAGCGCCAGGTCCGGCCCGGTCATCTCGCGAATGACGGGTTGCATGTGCCTCACCTTCGGCCCGGACAGGGAGAGGTGCGCAACCGCGCAACTCCGGCGCCGCTATGCTGTAATTGTAGCACCTGCCGCGAGGGCGGGTCGAACTCGCGCCGGGGCGACAATCTGCTGTTGGCCCAACCCCAGCCCGGAGCTATAGTTGCCTGACTTCGGATTACATCGGCCCCCGAGGACGTGAAACATGTGCGGCATTGTCGGCTACGTCGGCGACAAGGAAGCGGAACCGACCCTCCTGGACGGGTTGCGCCGTCTGGAGTATCGCGGCTACGATAGCTCCGGGGTGGCCGTCCTGGACGGCGAGCGGATGCAGGTGCGCAAGCGCGCCGGCCGCATCGCCGACCTGGTGCAGCTCCTGCGCGAGCGGCCGGTGACGGGGCGCGCCGGCATCAGCCACACGCGCTGGGCGACGCACGGCCCGGCCACCGACGGCAACGCCCACCCGCACGTCGGCGGCGACGGTGCCGTGGCCGTGGTCCACAACGGCGTCATCGAGAACTACGCCGCCCTCAAGCGCCAGCTCGCGGCGGAAGGCGTTGTCTTCCTCAGCGCCACCGACACCGAGGTGATCGCCCAGCTCATCGCCCGCCACCTCCAGAACTGCGACCTCGTCGAGGCGGTCGGCCGGACGCTGGCGCTGCTGAAGGGGACCTACGGCCTGGCGGTGGTCAGCCCGCGCTTCCCGGGGCTGCTCGTCGGCGCCCGCCTCGGCAGCCCGCTCGTCGTCGGCGTCGGCGAGGGCGAGCATTTCCTGGCCAGCGACGCGGGGGCCCTGCTCGGTAAGACCGAGCGCGTGGTCTACTTGCAGGACCGGCAAATGTGCGTGCTGACGCCGCAGGAGTGGCACATCCTCGACGCCGATCGGGTGCGGGTCGATGCCCGCGTGCAGGCCATCGACTGCGCCGTGGAGGAGGCGGAGAAGGGGCCTTTCGAGCACTACATGCTCAAGGAGATCTACGAGCAGCCAGAGGCGCTGGAGAACGCCATGCGCGGCCGGCTCGACGACGCCGACGCCAGCGCCCACTTCGGCGGCCTCAACCTGAGCACGACCCAGCTGCGGCGCGCCGAGCGCATCATCTTGACGGCCTGCGGCACCAGCTACCACGCGGCCCTGGTCGGCGAGTACCTGATCGAGGAGTTCGCCCGCATGCCGGTCGAGGTGGAGTACGCCAGCGAGTTCCGCTACCGCAACCCGCCCATCGACCGCAACACCATCGTCCTCGCGATCACGCAGTCCGGCGAGACGGCCGACACCCTGGCGGCGCTGCGCGAGTCGAAACGCAAGGGCCACCCGACGTTGGCCATCTGCAACGTCGTCGGTAGCAGCATCGCCCGCGAGGCCGACGGCGGCGTCTACCTCCACGCCGGCCCGGAGATCGGCGTCGCCAGCACCAAGGCGTTCACGTCGCAGGTGACGGTGCTGACGATGCTCGCGCTGTACCTGGGCCGCATGCGCCACCTGTCGAGCCTGCAAGGGGCGCGCATGATCCGCGAGCTGCGGGCCATGCCCGACGCCCTGCGGCGGACCCTGCACTGTCACGATGAGGTCAAGCGCATCGCCGAGCAGTATTACCAGGCGAGCAACTGCCTGTACCTGGGGCGGCAGTACCTGTTCCCGGTGGCGCTGGAGGGGGCCTTGAAGCTGAAGGAGATCAGCTACATCCACGCCGAGGGCTACCCGGCGGCGGAGATGAAGCACGGCCCGATCGCCCTGGTGGACCGCGAGACGCCGTCGGTGTTCCTGCTGACGCGCGGCAGCGTGTTCGACAAGGTGATGAGCAACGTCGAGGAGATCAAGGCGCGCGGCGGGCCGGTGATCGCCATCGCCACGGAGGGAGACGAGGAGGCGGCGGCGCGAGCCGACGAGGTGATTTGCGTTCCGGACGTGCCGGAGTACCTGCAGCCGCTGGTGACGGCGGTGCCGCTGCAGCTGCTGGCGTACCACATCGCGCTCTTGCGCGGCTGCGACGTGGACAAGCCGCGCAACCTGGCAAAGAGCGTGACGGTGGAGTAGGCTCGGGCATGCTACCCCTGCTCGTCCAGTTCCGCGAACAGTTCGGCCAGGGGCAAGGTGAATCCGGGCAACACGGCGCCACCGTCGAGGGCGTCGGCGGTGGTCAAGACGGTCGGCCCCTCGACAGCGGTGTAGACGCTTACCGTCCGGGCCACCGGGTCCACTTCCCACACGAGGCGCACGCTGGCCGCGAAGTAATCCTGTCGCTTCAGCCGCATCTCTCCCGCGGTGTTGCTGCGGCTGAGGATTTCCACCGCGAGGTCGGGTGCGACGGAGGGGACCGGCTCGGTCGGGCGACGGCGCCCAGGGAGGCGGTCCCAAGAGGTGAAGGCGACGTCGGGGATGCGCACGCGACCGGCCCACAACCGCATCGTGCCGTCCGGGGCGGTCACGAGGCCGAGGTGGCGCGGCCGGACGAAGGCGCGAAGGATTGCGATCAGCGCCGCGGCAAGGAGCGATTCCGTGAACCCCATCGCCTTCTCCACCAAGACGCCGTCGATCAGCTCGCACAGCCGCTTGCGCGGCGCCTCCATCGCGGCCAGCACGTCGGCCTCCGTAGCGGTGCCGGGTGGTGGGCGGTAACGGACGCGAGCCGGGGAAATCCCGCCGAGCCGGTCCAGCAGCTCGGCCAAGTCCTCGATCAGCGGGGGCGACGGCAAAGCAGGCGCTGACATCGGCGCAACCCTCCGGGGACACGGGGAACCATCGCATTGTAAAGCATTCCAGGACGGTTGTCGTCATCGGCACTGACGGCTCGTGTGAAACGTTCTGCTGCGGTGTTTCTCAGGATATCGGGAGGCGGATGGCGAAGCCGGTAGGTGCGCCGCTCAGTTTAGCCGCGATCCGCAGGGGAGCGCTCCGGGAACGTCAGGCCTCGCAGGCGACCCGATAAATGCCCCAGACGGCGGGCGACGAGTCGGGAGGCAAGGCGCGGAGCAGGCGCTGTTGCTCCTTGATCTCCTCGGCGGTGAGGATACCCAGCGCCTGGAGCCGCTCGCCAACCTCGTCGAAGAACATCAGCATGTTTTCAATCATCATCGCGTCCGAGATGCCTTCCGACCACTCCCCCCGCACACGGGAGTAGCCGGCCAGTTCCAGAGCCTGGGCCAGGGTCGCCCCGACGGCCGGGGAGAGCCGACTCGCCTGATACAGCTGGTTGATGGCGACCGCCCAGGCACGCAGTGGGGCCAACTCCGTGCGCCCGCTGGCTTCGAGGTAGGCCAACCGGGCGAGCGGCGAGCGGAAATCGGGCTCGAGAAAGCCGACGCGCGTACCCGGGCGCAGGGCGGTGCGGAGTCGGCCGAGGACGAACTCGACCATCGGGATATGGTGGAGCATGGTCCGCCCGACGACGACGTCCGCCCCGGCCAGCCACGGCCCGAGTTCGGAGACGTCGGCCAGGACGGGCTCGAACCGCGCCGGCCCCGCGCCGGCCAACCGGCTGCGGGCCTGGACCAGAAGGCCCTCGCTGCAATCGACGCCGACCAGGACGCCCCCCTCCCCGAGCCGCCCGAGGATGCGCCGGCTGAAGCCGCCGGGGCCGCAGCCGAGTTCGACCACCCGGTCGTTCGGCCGCAGCGTCAGGTCATCCAGCAACCGCTCGGACACGTCGGCGAAATGGGCGTCCTGAATCTCCAGCCGCCGGGCGGCGCGTTCGGACTGCCCCAGCACGTAGCCTCGCTCTTCGCTCATGCCATCGTCTCCCGGTTGTCAGTCTGCGGGGGACCAGGCCCCCCCTTGCTGACCTTCATGATACGACCCGGGGCCCCGGCCCTTGCCGGAATCCCCCCGCCCTGGAACAATAGCGGCGAGGTGAAGGCACAACCGCAGGGAGTTTCGCCATGAACTTTGTCCTCCTGAACGACCCCGCCAGCCAGCGGCAACAACTGATTCGCGCCGACCACATCAGCGCCATCCAGGTCAGCAAGGCCGACCGCTCGATTACCCTCTTGATCCTCGGCGGCCAGGAATTGCACCTGACCCGCGAGGAGTCCAAGCAGTTCCTGCACTGGACGAAGTCGCACATGCAGGCCGGCGCCCAGTTGCAGGAGTAGTCACGGTAAACCGCCCGCCCCACCCCCCGCCCCGTCGCGGCTCCTCAACCCCTTCCCGCCACAGCCTCAACGGCAGCCGTCTCGTCCGCGGTGGGCGGCGCAATCCGCGGCCGTCCGCGAAACTTCCGCCTAATGGCGGGGTTCGATTGACCTGTGGGAATAGGGAAGGACGTTCGACCCAGAGGAGGGCAATCGCATGAACACCCGTTTCCGGAAAGCGGGCTGGCACGCCCTTGCGGCCGTGGTCGTGGCCGCCCTGGCCGTCACCGGGGCCGCCCCGGCTGCCGACAAGCCCGACGCCGCGAAACTGGCTCACTGCATCGACCGGGACATCGAGCAGAAGCTCGCCGCCGAGAAGGTGGCGGCCTCGCCGCGGGCCGACGACGCCGAGTTCCTGCGCCGCGCCGCCCTCGACGTCACCGGCGTTATCCCCCCGGCCGAGCGCGTGACCGCCTTCCTCGACAGCAAGGATCCGGCCCGTCGCGAGAAGCTCATCGACGAGCTGCTGGCCTCACCGCAGTACGGCCGGCACATGGCCGATGTCTGGCAGCACCTGATGCTGCCGCGCGACTCCGACAACCGCCGCCTCCAACCGGGCCCGTTCGTCACCTGGCTGGAAGAGTCGTTCAACGCCAACAAGCCGTGGGACCGGACCGTCCGCGAAGTGCTGACCGCCACCGGCTCGCAGGACGAGAGCCCCGCCGTCACCTACTTCCTGGCCAACCCGACGGTGGACAAGCAGACCGACTCGGTGGCCCGCCTATTCCTGGGGACGCAGCTCCAGTGTGCTCAGTGCCACAATCACCCGTTCACGAAGTGGAAGCAGGACGACTACTGGGCGATGGCCGCCTTCTTCCTGAAGGTGCGGCCCGACCGCCTCAATCCGGGCGCCAAGCCCGGCAACTCCCCCGGCGTCAGCGAGGACGGCAAGGGCCGGCCGCCCCGGCTTCCCGAGGCCGCCCGCACGGTGCCGGCCAAGTTCTTCCAGGGCGAGCAACCCCGGTTGGACCGCAACGCCCCGTACCGCCCCGTCCTCGCCGACTGGATCGCCTCGCCGAAGAACAAGTTCTTCGCCCGGGCGATGGTCAACCGCACCTGGGGCCAATTCTTCGGCCGCGGCTTCGTCAACCCGGTCGATGACCTGCGCGAAGACAACGTCTCGTCGCACCCCGAACTGCTTCAGGACCTGGCCGACGCTTTCGCCGCCAGCGGCTTCGACCTGAAGTTCCTCGTCAAGGCGATTTGCCTGAGCGAGACCTACAACCGCACCAGCCGGCCGGCTTCAGCGAACGAGAAGGACGTGATGCTCTTCAGCCACGTCGCGGTCAAGCCGCTGACGCCCGAGCAGCTCTACGACTCGCTCAACGTGGTCCTCGGCAGCCCGCGCGGCGGCGAGGCGAGGGGCGGCAAGGGGCAAGGTGGCAGGCGCCTCGGCGGCGGGCCGCGCGAGCAGTTCATCGCCTTCTTCGCCGCCGACGAGGGCGCCCTGGCGACCGAGTACCACGCCGGCATCCCGCAGGCCCTGCGGCTGATGAACGCCCCGCAGATGAACAACACCAATGCCGTCGCCGCCGCCTTCGCCCGGGGCGACCGCAGCCCGGCCCAGGTGATCGAGCAGTTGTACGTCAGCGCGCTCTCCCGGCGGCCAACCGCCGAGGAGACGAAGCGCCTGACAGCCTACGTCGAGAAGCACGACGGCGCGGCGCGGCAGGCGTACGGCGACGTCGTCTGGGCCGTCCTGAACTCCAGTGAGTTTGCGCTGAATCATTAACACCGCCTTGCCGCTTGCGGCTTAGCGTTCGCCTCCTCAAACATGGCGCGAATGCTAAGCCGCAAGCGGCAGCGAATCCTACACCTGGCCCGGGATCTCACCATGCTTGCGAATACCCTTTCCCGCCGCGACCTCCTGAAGTTGTCGGCCGCCGGCGTCTCGGCGGTGTCGCTGTCCGGCTGGATGAACGTCCTGGCGGCCCGCGCCGCCCAGGGCGGCGCCAAAACGAAGTCCTGTATCCTCCTGTGGATGGACGGCGGGCCGTCGCACAAGGACACCTTCGATTTGAAGCCCGGCACCAAGGACGGCGGCGAATTCCAGCCGATCAAGACCGACGTGCCCGGCCTCGAAATCAGCGAGCACTTCCCGAAGCTCGCCGGCCTGATGCGGCACGGGGCCATCGTCCGCGGCATGTCCACCGGCGAGGGCGCCCACGGCCGGGCCAAGGTCTACCTGCACACCGGCTACAAGGAAGGCGTCGGCGGCCTCGTTTACCCGAGCCTCGGCTCGATCGTCTCGGCGGAGCTGGGCAACCCCGAGTTCGCGCTGCCGAACTTCGTCTCGGTCGGCAACCGCAGCTACGGCGCCGGCTTCCTGGGCACGCGCCACCAGCCGCTCGTCGTCAGCGACCCGGCGCGCGGCGTCGAGAACCTGAAGCCGGCCGTCGGCGCGAGCGAGTTCAACGACCGCGTCGGTCTGCTGGAGGAGATGGAGGCCGCGTTCCACCGCGACTACCAGGCCGCGGCCGGGGCCGCCCACCACACCACCTACCAGCGGGCGGTGACGCTGATGCGGTCGAAGGAGGGCAAGGCGTTCGACCTGGCGGCGGAGTCGGCCGCGACCCGGGTGCGGTACGGTGGCACGAAGTTCGGCGAGGGCTGTCTGCTGGCCCGGCGGCTGGTCGAGACCGGCGTCCGTTTCGTCGAGGTGACGCTGGGCGGTTGGGACACGCACCAGAACAACTTCAACCGCGTCAAGCAGCTCTCGCAGCAGGCGGACCCCGCGATGAGCGCCCTGGTCGCCGACCTGAAGGAGCGCGGCCTTCTGGACAGCACGCTGGTGATCTGGATGGGCGAGTTCGGGCGCACGCCGAAGATCAACAGCCGCGGCGCCCAGCCGGGTCGCGACCACTACCCGCGCGCCTGGAGCACGGTCCTGATCGGCGGCGGCATCAAGGGCGGACAGGTCGTCAGCAAGACCGACAAGGAAGGGGCCACCGTCGTCGAACGGCCGGTCAGCACCCTCGACTTCATGGCGACGCTCTGCAAGGTGCTGGGCATCGACTACACGAAGAAGAACCACACGCCGATCGGCCGGCCAATCCGCATCGTGGACAAGGGCGAGGAGCCGATCAAGGAATTGCTGGCCTGAGCGAGTCACGCTGTCTGCTGCCGACGGCCCCGCGAGGCGGCTCCCCGGAAGGGAAGCCGCCTCGTTCCTTTGACCCCCCTTTGCCTGCGGCGGCGGCGGCGGTACAATTCGCCAGGCCGCCGGAGGGGTGGCAGAGTGGCCGATTGCAGCGGTCTTGAAAACCGCCAGGGCTAACTACCCTCGCGGGTTCGAATCCCGCCCCCTCCGTTAGTTACGTCAGACGGCCTCCCGGCGGCTTTCGGGGTTGGTCGGGAAAGCAGTTGGGAGGTCCGCGGCCGGTAGGCGCGCGGAGACCGGCGGCGACGAGTCACGGCTTTGCGTAAGAGTGCGTTACCGCCAGCCAGTCGTGGAGGGTGATGTCGCGGTGAGCACTCACGTCGTGGATGTCACAGCGGGTTCGCTCCACCAGGCGGGCGACAAAGTTGATCGCCTCCGGGTTCCTCGTGTACTTGTCGCAGACCAGGTAGCCGTCCTCCCACCACATCATCCAGTCGTCGGGGAACGCCAGTTCCTCGACGTCGGCCCCCTTCACTTGCCGGAGAACGGCCTTGATCGCCTCCGTTTCCAGGGGGCGGCGGATCACCGGCCGGTACGCGCGGTCGGGCGGCCTCTTCGAGAACCGAACCACCTCCCCGTCATGCTCGAAGTGGCCCAGAAAGAGGTAGTGGATGAAAGACATTCAACTGTCTCCTTGGCCCTTGTCATCCCTGAACCCTTTCCCGGAGCACTCGGGACCGGCTGCCGCTCGGAGTCTCCCTCTGATTCTACCCCGAAGGTGTGGTTGCCTGCAGCCTTGATCGTCTCTCCGCGGGGCCAAGCCGCTGTCATCTTCCCAATGGCGGCCGGCCGCGCCGTCGGCTAGAATCGCGGGCATGAACCTCACCACCGACCTCAGCGACCGCCTGCGCCGGACCATCAACCCGCAGCGCCTGGTGGACACCGCCGTCCAGCTCGTCGCCGTCCCCAGTCGCACCGGGGAGGCCGGCGCCGTCAGCGACCGGCTCGCCGACATCCTCACGGCCGACGGCTTCCGCGTCGAGCGGCCGGCCGGGGGACACCCAACGGCGCCGGCCGTCGCCGTGCGCTTCCGTAGCGGCAAACCGGGGCGCACCCTTCAGTTCAACGGCCATCTCGACACCGTCCACCTGCCGTTCGTGCCGCCGAAAGTGCAGGACGGCCGCATCACCGGCAGCGGCTCGTCGGACATGAAGTCCGGCATCGCGGCGGCGGTCGAGGCGCTGCGGGCGCTGCGCGACACCGGCGCCTTGCCGGGCGGAGCCGTGCTGCTGACGGCCCACGACCTGCACGAAACCCCCTGGGGCGACGGCCGGCAGCTCAACCAACTGATCGCCGATGGGTACGTGGGCGACGCGGTACTGCTGCCGGAGTACCTCAACGAGTGCCTGCCCGTCATCGGCCGCGGCGGGCTGACATGGAAGGTCACCGTCAGCCGCCCCGGGCCGCCGATCCACGAGGTGATGCGCCCCGCCGAGCCGAGCGTCATCGCCGCCGGCGCCGAACTGGTCGCCCGTCTGAATCAGCTGCACGACAAGGTGTCCGCGAAGAGCGACGCGATGGCCGGCAGCGAGAGCGTCTTCATCGGCCAGGTCCATAGCGGCGAGATCTTCAACCAGTACCCGCAAGAGTGCCGGCTGGAGGGGACGCGCCGCTGGCTGCCCGGCACCCGCCAGGAGGACGTGGTGGCGGAGCTGCGCGGCCTGTTCGACGGCCTGGCGCGCGACATGGGGACGACCGTGGCGGCCGAGTTCCACCCCATGCGCGACGCCTTCCTGCTGCCGCAGGACGATCCGTTCGTGGCCGCCTTCCAGCAGGCGTATGCGGCCTCGTCCGGCGGACAACCGCTGAAGGTGGGCGCCAAACCGTTCTGCGATGACGGCAACACCTTCTGGGCACTGGCCCGGGTGCCGGCCGTCACGCACGGGCCGCGCGCCGGCGGCGCCCATACCCTGGAGGAATGGGTGTCGATCGACGATCTGGTGCGAGTAGCCCACCTGTACGCGCTGACGGCGGTCGCCTACTGCGGGGAGGCTAGGGCCCGGGCATGATCGAAGTCACCATCCTCGGCAGTGGCTCGGCCTTGCCCATGCGCGGGCAGGGCAACTCCGCCTACCTCGTCCGCACCGGCGCGGTTCGCCTCCTCGTCGATTGTGGCCCGGCGATCCTGCAGCAACTCGACGGCGTCGGCCTTTCACCCGGCGACGTGACGCACCTCTTTCTCACGCACCGCCACGGCGATCACACCCTGGGCTATCCGCTGTTCCTGCTGTGGTGGCTGGCGCACCGCGGCGCGCCGGAAACCTTCCCGACCACGATCACCGGCGAGGTCACCTGGGCATCGCTGGAAGTGGTGCTCGATCACACCTTCGGCGAGGTCTCGCGACAGGAGGCCGCCGCCCCGCGCCGCCTCTTCGCCGACCGCGAGCCGGCCGTGCTGCCCCTCGCCGAGGGAATCACCCTGTGTACCTGGCCGATGGAGCACACCCCCTCTGCGCCGGACTCGGGGCTGCGCGTCGAGGCCGCCGGCCGGGTCGTCGCCTTCACCGGCGATACCGGCCCGTGCGCCAACGTCGTCCCGCTGGCGCGCGGCGCCGACCTGCTGCTGCACGAGGCGACCTACAGCACTACCCTCGACCCCGACCTTCACGACGGCCTGCACGGGCACAGCACGGCACTCGGTGCCGGCCGGGCCGCGGCCGCGGCGGGGGCGCGGCGGTTGGCCCTCGTCCACCTGTCGGCCCACTACGACGGGCGGCAAGACGTGCTGATCGCCGAGGCGGCGCGCGAGTTCGCCGGCGAGGTGACCGCCCCCGCCGCCGGTGCCGTCTACGTCCTTTGAGAGCGCCCTGGAGAGCCTCCGATGACCACTCTTTACCGATCCCGAATGTCGGCCCTGCTGCTGGCCCTGTTCGCCCTCGTCGCGCCGTGCCCGGCGGCCGACCCGCCGAAGAAGGAGCGGACCTCCAAGGATTACCTCGAGCGGGGCAACCTCTTCCTGGCCCGCGACGACCGGGCGCAGGCCCTGGCCGACTTCAACAAGGCGATCGAGCTGGACCCGAAGTTCGCCGACGCCTACCGCAGCCGGGCCTTGCTCCACTGGCAGACCGCTGTCAAGACCCGCAACAAGGAGGAGCTGGACAAGGCCCTGGAGGACGCGGGTGAGGCCGTCAAGCTCGACCCGAAAAACGCCCTGGCGTACCGCGACCGCGGCGTGCTCCAGGCGAGCGCCGGGCAGTTCGACAACGCCCTGGCGGACTTCGACGAGGCGGTGAAGCTCGACCCGAAGAACGCCTCGACTTATGCCCTGCGGGCCGGCCTCCACCTGCGCCGCGGCGAGATCGACAAGACCCTTGCCGACCTCACCAGCGCCATCGACGCCGACCCCAAGGAATCGACCTACCACGTGCGCCGCGCGGAGATCTACCTCGCCAAGGGCGACCAGGCCAAGGCGCTGGCCGACTACACGGCGGCCCTGGGCCTGCTGCCGAAGAGCGCCACTCTTTACGTTGATCGGGCGCGCGTCTATGCCCAGGGGAAGGACTTCGCCAAGGCGCTAGCCGACCTCGACGAGGCCGCCTGGCTGGAGCCGAAGAGCCCTCTGCCGCTGACGACGCGCGGCGACGTCCATTCCGTCAAGGGCGACCTCGATAAGGCGATCCTCGACTACGACGAGGCGCTGAAGTTGGACCCGAGGAACCCCTCGGCTTACCTCGCCCGCGGCAACGCCCACGTCCGCAAGCGTGACTTCGACCAGGCCCTGGCCGACCTCGACGCCGCCGTCAAGTTTGCCCCGAACAGCCCTGCGACCTGGCTGGCCCGCGGCCACCTGTACAGGGAGAAAGGCGATCCCGATCGCGCCCTGGAGGACTACAACCAGGCGCTGAAGCTGTCGCCGAACAGTGCCTTCATCCTTGGGGCGCGCGCCCAGGCCTACGAGAAGAAGGGCGACTACGCCAGCGCCGCCGCCGACTACGGGGAGGCGGTCAAGGGGGCGCCGAAGGACGTCCTGGCGCTGAACAACCTCGCCTGGTTCCTGGCGACCTGCCCCGAGGCCGCCCAGCGCGATGGCAAGCGGGCCGTCGAACTGGCCGCCAAGGCGTGCGAGCTGCGCGGGCACAAGGAGCCCGAAACCCTCGACACCCTCGCCGCGGCACACGCCGAGGCCGGTAGCTTCGACGAGGCGGTGAAGTGGGAGAAGAAGGCCGTCGAGCTGGCGCCAGAGGCCCAGAAAAAGCAGTTCCAGGAGCGCGTCGCCCTCTACGAGCAGAAGAAGCCCTACCACCAGCCGAAACCGTAAGCCGCTTGCGGCTTAGCGTTCGCCGCATCAGGGTTGTGCGAACGCGAAGCCGCAAGCGGCCAAACAGGAATCCCCATGACCACCGCCACCCTGCCCGACTTGATCTCCGACGCCCAGACCACCGAGGAGCGCTTCCTGCGCCACATCTTCGTGCGCGACCAGATGGCCGAGTGGTCGAAGCACCCGCTCGTCATGGCCCGCGCCGACGGCGTCCACTACTGGGACGTGGCCGGCAAGCGCTACCTCGACGCCCTGTCCGGCATCTACGTCGTTTCGGTCGGCCACAACAACCGCCGCGTCATCGACGCCATCCGCGCCCAGTTCGACACCCTGTGCTTCTCGCCGCCGATGCACGGCACCAACCCGCTCGCCGTTCAGCTCGCGACCTTGCTGGCCGAGTTGGCCCCCGGCGACCTGTCCGCGGTCAAGTTCCAGTGCGGCGGCTCGGAAGTGACCGAGGCCGCCCTCAAGCTGGCCCGGCAGTATCACCGCCTGACCGGCCGGCCCGGCAAGTACAAGGTCCTCAGCCGTTACCTGTCGTGGCACGGCTCGACGATGGGCTCGCTGTCGGCGTCGGGCCTGAAGTCGCGCAAGACCGTCAACGAGCCGCTGGCCCCGGGCTTCCTCCACGTCTTCCCGCCGACCTGCTACCGCTGCCCGTTCGGCAAGGCCTACCCCGACTGCGGCATCACCTGCGCCACGATCGTCAACGACGTCATCGAGATGGAGGATCCCGACACCGTCGCCGCGGTGATCGTCGAGCCGATCGGCCACACCGGCGGCATCATCGACCCGCCGCCGGAGTACCTGCCGATCCTGCGCGAGGTCTGCGACCGGCACAACATCCTGCTGATCTTCGACGAGATCATCACCGGCGCCGGCCGCACCGGCCACCTGTTCGCCGCCGAGACGTTCGGCGTCACGCCCGACGTCCTCTGCACCGCCAAGGGGATCGCGGGCGGCTACGCCCCACTGTCGGCGATGATCTGCCGCCAGCCGATTGCCGACGCCTTCTGGGGGCCGGTCGCGGAGAACCCCGGCTTCGTGGAAGGACACACGTTCGAGGGCAACCCGATCTCCTGCGCCGCCGGCCTGGCCGTGCTGCGCGAGATCCTGGAAAACGACCTGTGCGCCAACGCCCGCAAGCAGGGCCAGCGGCTGCGCGAGGGCTTCGAGCAGTTGGCGCGGAAGCACGGCGTCATCGGCGACATCCGCGGCAAGGGGCTGTTCCAGGGGATCGAGTTTGTCCGCGACTTGAAGACGAAGGAGCGCTTCCCCGCCGAGGTGAGCTTCGGCGTGAAGGTCGGCCGGCGGGCGCTGGCCAACGGGCTGCTGACGCGCTTCGACCCGCACTGGATCGCCTTCGGCCCGCCGCTGGTCTCGACGGCGGAGGACATTGACGAGATGGTTGCTATCCTGGACAGGAGCATGGGCGAGGTGCTGGCGGAAATCCTTGTTTAGCCGCGACCCTCCGGGGAGCGCTGATTCATCGTTTCGCCAACCGCGCCCGAAGCGCCAACGGCTTGACACTTACCCGCCGCACTTTGCAGGACAGAGGACTGCCACATGCCTTGCGGCGACATTGGTGTCGCCGCGTCGTCTCTCAGCGCAGGAGCCGTGCCGTGGCCTACCGCTTCGCCGGGATCCTTATCCTGATTGGGTGTGTGCTCGTGGCCTGGGCCTACCGCGAGCGTGATGTGTCGGTGGTCGTGTCGGACGAGCCGGAGGAAATCGCGCTGAAGGACCTGATCGCCCGGGGGCCGGACGGCAACGCCAACATCATCCTCAAGGATTACGGCCTGGGACAGAACTTTGTGATCCGGATGAATGGCAACAGCTGGGCCCAGGTCTGGGTGCCGGTGATCCCGTCCGAGGGTACCTCCGGCGGGGAAGAAGTCGGCGACGTCAAGAACGTGCAGGCGATCATCATGAGCACGCAGGTGCAGAATAAGGGGGAACTGGTCAGGCACCTGGGGGTGAAGCGGCTGGCCGGGATGGTGACGAACCGCATCACAAAGCTGGGGGCGGAGGAGAAGCGGTTGCTGCGCCAAAGCTACCCGACGGCCGACCTGGAGCGCTGCCTCATCATCGAAGACGGGCGTCAACCGTCGGGCGTGGGAAAGGTCATGCTCCTGGGCGCGGGCGGCATCGGCCTGGTCCTGGCCGGCATCGGTGTCCTCATCGTGGGATACCTGCGGCGCGAGAGATAGGCGGGGGAGGGCCGCGGGACCATGAGGCCGAATGACACCTCGCCGGAAGCCCAGCGCGTGCTGAACGAGGTCTACCGAAGGATGACCCCGGGGCAGAAATGGCTGCGCCTGGGCCAGGTGTACCGCGAGGCCCGGTTGCTGCACGCGGCCGGGGTGGGCTTGCGCAAGCCGTCGGCCACGCCGCAGGACGTGGTCGAAGACTGGATGCGCCTCCAGTTCGGCCTCGGGCTGAGCGCCCGGGAGGGAGCGATGACGGTGGATCCGGACAGCCTGCGCGGGCTGCGCGCCGTGACGGAGGTCTTGACGAGGCTCGACGTCCCTTACGCCCTGGGGGGCTCGATGGCCGCCGCCATTTACGCGCGGGGCCGGCAGACGAACGACGCGGACGTCACGGTCGAGCCGTTTCCCGGCAAGGAGGCGCAGCTCATCGCCGCCCTCGGCCCCGACTATTACGTCAGTCCGGAGTCGGTGGCCCAGGCCAACCGTGCGCGGACCTCGTTCAACATCATCAACACCCTCACGGGCTTCAAGGTCGATGTCTTCGTGCGTCCGGACAGCGCGTTCGAGCAGTCGGCGTGGGGCCGGCGCCGTGCCGTTCCCTTGCCCGACCGGCCGGGCGAGCCGCTCGTCGTCCTTTCCCCCGAAGACTTGCTGCTGTTCAAGCTCCGTTGGTATCGGCTGGGCAACGAGTCGTCGGAATTGCAATGGCGTGACGTGAAGGAGTTGCTGCAAATTCAGGCCGGCCAACTCGACAACACTTACCTCGACCACTGGGCGGGGCTGCTCGGCGTCGCCGACCTCCTGGCCCGCGCCCGACAGGAGAGTGCCGTCTGACCAAGGGCACGCTTCCCTCCACCTCGTCGCTGGCCCGCGGGCGGCTGCTCATCGTCCTGGCGGCGGTGCTGTGGAGCCTGAGCGGACTGTTCAAGAACGTCCTGAAAAACAACACGCCCCTGCCCGCGCTCGGCCCCGAGCCGGTGGGCGACTTCGACATCGCCTTCTACCGCGTCCTCTTCGCCGGGTTGGTGCTGCTGCCAACGCTGCGCCGCCGCGACCTCTCGTTTCGCCCCGCGATGGTCGGGATGGTCGCGATCTTCGCTGCGATGAACCTGACATTCGTTCTCGCCCTGGGGCGGGGCAAGGCGTCCAACGCCATCCTGCTGCAATACTCAGCGCCCTTGTGGCTGTACCTCGCGGGCGTCTGGTGGCTCGGCGAACGGGGCAGCCGTCGGGGTCTCGCTTCCGTGGTTCTCGGCCTGGCCGGCGTCGGCGTCATCTTCCTGGGCGGCAGCGACGACGGGGGCCTGCCGGTCCTCGGCCTGGGGCTGGCGAGCGGCTTTTTCTACGCCGGCGTGATCCTCTTCCTGCGCGGGCTCCGCAACGCCTCGTCGAATTGGCTGACCGTGCTCAACCACCTCGGGGCGGCGCTGGCGGTGGCGCCGCTCTTGCTGTTTTCGGACACGGGTTGGCCGTCGCTGACCTGGCCGCAACTCGGCGTCCTGGCGCTGTTCGGGGCTGTGCAGATGGGGACCCCGTACCTGCTGATGGCCCGCGGCCTGCGCGTGGTCAGCCCGCAGGAGGCCGGCGTCATCACGCTGCTGGAGCCGCTGCTCAACCCGGTTTGGGCTTACCTGGTGGCGCCGCAGAAGGAGAGTCCGACGGGATTCACGCTGGCGGGAGGGGCGCTGATCCTGGCGGCGCTGGCGTGGCGCTACTGGCCGAAACCGACAGGCAGCCCGCCCCGCCCCTGAGCGACCCAGCGGATGCGTCAAGGCAAAAGTGGGTTCATCGCCCCTGCTGCCGCAAGAGGAACGCGGCGCGTGCGGCTGCCCCACGCAACTGTGCTTCCACCAGGGTATCCAGTTTGGCCTGCTCTTCCGGCGGCAACGCCTGGCCCGCATCGCGGGCAGTTCGCCAGCGTTGCATTAACTCGGCCAACCTCTGTTGCTGCGCAGCGGTGAAGAAGTGGTCCGGGCGCAGGCTCTGGACGACGACAACGGTGCTGGTTTCGGCCTCGCTGAGTTGGGCCGTCACGGCGTCCAGCGCTTCTCCCGGGGTTTTACCGACAGACTGAATCTGCCCGGCAACCGCTCGGTAAGCGCGATCGCCTGTCGTGGTGCATTCAGGCATGATGGAGATGGTTGTCATCCGTCCTCCTCCGCTACACGTCCCCACCAAGAGTGTAGCCGACCACGCGAGGGTGTTACAACCCCAGCACGTCATCCATCGTGTACCGCCCCGCCGGCTTGCCCGCGAGGAACTTCGCCGCCTCCAGCGCCCCGCGCGCGTAGCTGTCGCGCGAACTGCTCTTGTGGACCAATTCCATCGTCTCCCCCAGGGCGCTGAAGAGGATCGTGTGCTCGCCGACGTTGTCGCCGGCGCGCACCGCGTGGAGGCCGATCTCCTGCGGCGGCCGCTCGCCCACCAGCCCCTCGCGGCCGTGCCGCAATTCCGTCTGCCCCATCGCCTCCTGGACGATCCTGGCGAAGTGCAGCGCCGTGCCGCTGGGCGAGTCTTTCTTGTAGCGGTGGTGCCGCTCGATAATCTCCACGTCGAAGCCCTTGCCCTTCAACGCCGTCCCCGCCTCGCGCACCAGCTTGAACAGCACGTTTACCACCAGGCTCATGTTCGGCGACTGCAGCAAGGCGATCTCGTGCGCCGCCTCCTCGACCTCGCGCCGCTGCTCCGCCGAGAAGCCGGTCGTCGCGATGACGATGGGGATGCGGTGCGCCACGCACTGCGGCAGCAGGGCCAGCGTCCCTTCCGGCACCGAGAAGTCGATGACCACCTCGAGCCGCAGGTCGGGCGTGATACCGTGGCGGACGGGAATGCCGATTTTACCGATCCCACACACCTCGCCGGCGTCGTGTCCTTGCCGCGGGTGTCCCGGCGCTTCCAGGGCGGCGCCGACGGTCAGCGCCGGGTCTTCGTGGGCGAGGTGGATCAGCCGCTGCCCCATGCGGCCGCAGGCGCCGTTGATGCCAATAACGGTTTTCATTGCTGCCTCCCTGGCGATTGAGACCCAAGCCCTGATCGCAAGGTCTACGGCAGAACGATACTTGACCTGCCCCGCCTCGCTTGACACAATCTACCTACCGGGCTGCCTTCGCCGCTGGTCTCCACACCGCCACGGGTGTGGCCGAATTGAAGTGTGCCCGGTCAGAATGCAGACCACCCGCTCGACCTTCCACGCTTCACGAAGCGTGGCCCCATTTAGGGTGGCGCTCAGGAGTAGACTTCGATGGCCTTGATGATCTCGTCAAGGTCATTGGGGATCTGCACCGCACGGTTGGCGAAGGCAGCCCGTTTCACTCCCCGCTGCCCCAACACCTCATCAAACGTTCGTTGGTCCGTGCTGTGATAGGCCACGGTCGCTGTGGGATCTTTTAGCTGATGTCCCGTTAACACGCAAACGACCTTCTGGTCCTTATCAATGACACCTTCGGTTCGCAGCTTCCGTACGCCAGCGACGCTGGCCGCCGACGCCGGCTCGCAGCCGAGTCCGCCGGCGCCGACCTTCGCCTTGGCATCGAGGATGTCCTGATCGCTCACCTCGCGCACCACGCCGCCGCAGAACTCCAGCGCTCGCAGCGCCTTGGGCAGGTTGACCGGCCGATTGATCTCGATGGCGCTGGCGATGGTCGAGGCGCGGATGTGGCCGGCGTCCAGGCCGCGATAATATCCGCCGATCAATTCGGGGTCGGGCCGGCCGCCGTTCCAGCGCAGCCCCTGCTTCTCGTAGAGCTGGTAGAAGGTATTCGCCCCCGCGGCGTTGATGACCGCCAGGCGCGGCACGCGCTGGACCAGGCCCAGCTCGCTCAGCTCGATGAACGCCTTGCCGAAGGCGCTGACGTTGCCGAGGTTGCCGCCGGGCACCACCACCCAGTCCGGCACCTCCCAGCGCAGCGCTTCCAGCACGCGGAACATGATCGCCTTTTGCCCCTCCAACCTGAAGGGGTTGATGCTGTTGACGAGGTAGATGCCGAGCTTGCGCGCTACCTGCTGCACGCGCTGCATGGCGTCGTCGAAGTCGCCGGCGATCTGCACCGTCAGCGCCCCGTGGTCCAGCGCCTGGGCCAACTTGCCGTAGGCGATCTTGCCGCTGCCGATGAAGACGACGGCGCGCATCTGGCCACCGGCGGAGCAGAACACGGCCAGGCTGGCGCTGGTGTTGCCGGTGCTGGCGCAGGCGGCGCGGCGGGCGCCGACCATGCGGGCGTGGGTGAACGCCGCCGTCATGCCGTTGTCCTTGAAGCTGCCCGACGGGTTCATCCCCTCGTACTGGAGGAAGAGCCGGCCCGGCTCCAGGCCGACGTAGCCGGCGACGGCGTCGGCCTTCTGCAGGATGGTCTGCCCCTCGCCGATGGTCACCACCCTTTCGGGCGGGGCGAACGGCAGCAATTCGCGGAAGCGCCAGACGCCGCTGAAGGAGAGGGGGTTGGCGCGGTCGGCCCACCTGGCCTCGAAGTCGCGCAGCGACTTCGGCGGCGGCAGGCGGGCGCGGTCGTAGGCCACGTCCATGAGGCCGCCGCAGCGCGGGCAGACGAAGGAAGTGTCCGCCACGGCGGCGGTGGCGGCACAACCCGGGTTGATGCAGCGCTGGAAGACGGCGTCGGTCATGGGTGAAATGCCCCTCGGTTTCCCGTCCTTTGTATCGAGAAATGAGGGACAAGGGACGGGGGCCGCGTGGTCAGTAGTCGCGCACGGTGAACCGCCAGCAGGCGAGGCCCACCACGACGACAATGAAGAGCCCAGAGACCAGGAGGCTGGTCCTCCAATGGTAAGCGCCGTAATCCTTGTCGAGCTGCTTGTTCGTCTTCTCACGGTCCGCCGGGTCGGCCTGGATCTTACTGACGAGTTCCTCCACGATGAGGCGCGTCGTCAGCCAGTCCACGTCCTTGTAATGCGGCAGCACGGTGTGGACCGCGTCATAGCCGACGTACGCCCAGTGCTGGGTTTCACTCGGGGGTTTCTGTTCGCGCCCCTTCTCAATGAACCACCAGTGCGTCCAGCCTACCGCGAAGAGTAACACCCACAACGCCACGGAGGCCAGGATGGCGACGATGGGGCTGCGCGTAAAGACGGCGGCGAGGGCCGAAACTGAGTAGAAAACCGCGAACTGGAAGGTGTAGATGAAGATACAGAGCAAGAAGGAGTTGGTCCAGATGCCGGTCTGAAGCCCCAGTGCCAGCCAGATTCCGCCCATGATGAGGGCCGTGTTCAGGAACATGAACAGCAGCCCACCCGTGAACTTGTACAGGAATAGGGAGGTGCGGTGGATGGGTTTGACTAGCAGCAGATCGACGGTCCCTTTGTTGAGCATACTCGGCAGGAACGACGCCGTCATGATGACGCTGAGGAACATGATGATGGCGGTGCCGAAAGTGCCGACGATCCAGTCCCCGATGAATTGGATGATGATCCCGAGGGGCATCGGCACCGGCATGGGCACTTCCAGCGCCCCGAAGAACAGGGCCGGCGTGTGAAACCACTCCTTGCGGCTCTTGAATGTCGTGCCGTTCGTCGTGACCGTAAAGGCCGCCTGGTCGTGCTCGCCCTCGGCGGGCTTCACCTCCACGTCCTTGACGAAAGGAATCCCCTGCTTCACCATTCGCTGGACGTAGTCGGGCGTAAGGCGCTTTTTCCCCTCGGCAATGAGTTCACGGTCCTTATCGGTTTCGACGTGCTCCGGCCCCTCCCCGCCCCCTTTCTTGCCGAACGGGTGGCCCCGGTCCTCGTCGCGGGTGGCGAGGAGCGTCAACAGGAGGGTGAACCGGAAGGGGGCCTCCCAGGGTCCCTTGTCCTTGTCCAGTTGCTCGAAGTTCTTCACGTCGGGCTGGACGATCAGCCCCCGCGTCTCATCCTTCGCCTGGAGGTCCTGGGTGATGCCGATGGCCAACGGGACCATGACCGCGAATGACTTGATCCGCGGCTCCATCGGCTCGGGCTTGTAGGTGATGCTCGCCACGAAAAGGATCAAGAGCACGGACAGGGCGCCGAGGACGTAGAACAACTTGACGTCCAGCGTCTCGCGCAGGGAGTCCTTGAGGATGGCCAGGAATTTCATGGTCGGGCCCTCGTTCGGTTACCGCGTGGGGCGCCGGCGGCGCACCGGCCGGTCAACGCCGGGCTCGGCTGCCTCCACCGTCTGCATGAACAGGTCTTCCAGCGTCGTGTGCTTCTCGGTCAGGTGGCGCAGCCTCAGGCCGCGCTCGCGCAGCAGGTCGAGGATAGTGTCGATGTTCTGCCCCTCCTTCAGCGCGACCTCATAAAGCCCGTCGTTGTGCGTCACCTCGCAACCGAGCTTGCTCACCTCCGCGCGCGGGAACTCCTCACCCTCCGCCAGGCCGATGACGTACAGGCCGCGCTGCTGCGTCAGCTCCTCGGTCGTCCCGAGGCGGATCAACTCGCCCCGGTCGAGGATGGCGACGCGATCGGTCATCAGCTCCACCTCGCCGAGCAGGTGCGAGTTGAGGAAGATGGTCTTGCCCTCGTCCTTGAGTTGGAGCAGCAGCTCACGGATCTCGCGGCGGCCGCGCGGGTCCACGCCGTCGGTCGGCTCGTCGAGGAAGATGACGTCCGGGTCGTGGAAGATCGCCTGCGCGACGCCGAGGCGCTGTTTCATGCCTTTGGAGTAGGTGCGGATCTTGTAGTGCATCCGCCCCTTGAGGCCGACCAGCTCGAGCATCTCCTCGATGCGCTGCTTCTTATCCTTGCCCGGCATCCCGAGCACTGAGCCGTAGAAGTCGAGCAGGCTGTAGCCGGTGTGGTAGTCGGGGAAGCGGTGGTCCTCGGGGAGGTAGCCGACGCGCTTGCGGACGGAGGCGGTCCCGACCGGCTCGCCCATCAGGGACGCCTCGCCGAAGGACGGCTTGGTGATGCCCAGCAGGATCTTGACCATCGTGGTCTTGCCGGCGCCGTTCTGGCCGAGTAGGCCGAAGATTTCGCCCTTCTGGATGTCGAGCGTGACGCCCCGCAGCGCCTCGATCTTGCCGTACTGCTTGACGAGGTTCTTGATTTCGATGACGGGCACGGCCAACTCTCCCGCAACGCCTGAGGATCGGGTAGAAAGGAAGTGTAGCAAACGAGTTCCGCCGCGTCTATCGGAGTGGCTTCACCACGAAACACACGAAACACACGAAAAAAAGAGAAGACAACGGCAGGAGGACGGGGTATCCTCGGGCTTCTTTCGTGTGGTTCGTGTGTTTCGTGGTGTGTTTACTCCCATGCTCGCCAAGCTAAATACCTTCGCCCTCGTCGGCATCGACGCCCTTCCCGTCGAGGTGGAAGTCGATGCCTCGGCCGGTTTGCCGAAAACGGTCCTCGTCGGTCTGCCCGAGATGGCCGTCAAGGAGAGCGTCCACCGCATTGAGCGCGCCCTGGCCAACTTGGGCTACGGCCGCCACCCGGGGCGCACCGTCATCAACCTCGCCCCCGCCGACCTGCCCAAGAGTGCCGGCGGCTTCGACCTGCCCATCGCCCTGGGCCTCCTCGTGGCGACCGGGCAGCTCCTGCCCGAGCAATTGAAGGACTTCGCCAGCGTCGGCGAGTTGGCCCTCGACGGCAGCGTGCGGCCGGTGAAGGGGGCGCTGTCGATGGCGATGGCCGCCGCCGGGCGCAAGGTGCCGAAGCTGCTCGTCCCGGCGGCCAACGCCCGCGAGGCCGCCGTCGTGCAGGAGGTGGCCGTCTTCGGCGTCGCCGGCCTCGCCGACGCCGTCGGCATCCTCTCCGGCCAGCTCGACGCCGAGCCGGTCGCCTCGAACATCGAGGAGCTGTTCCGCACGCTGAATACCTACGACGTGGATTTTTCTGACGTGCGCGGGCAGGAGTTCGCCAAGCGCGCCCTCATCGTCGCCGCCAGCGGCGGCCACAACGTCCTGATGATCGGTTCGCCCGGCACCGGCAAGACGATGCTGGCCCGGCGCCTGCCGACGATCATGCCCCCCTTGACGCCTCCCGAAAGCCTGAGCACGACGCGCATCTACAGCGCCCTGGGCCGTCTGAAGGCCGACGAGCCGCTGCTGGCGACGCGCCCCTTCCGCGACCCGCACCACACCATTAGCGACGCCGGCATGGTCGGCGGCGGCAACCCGCCCGCCCCCGGCGAGATCAGCCTGGCCCACAACGGCGTCCTGTTCCTCGACGAGCTGCCCGAGTTCCACCGCCGCAGCCTGGAGGTGCTGCGCCAGCCGCTGGAGCACGGCTCGGTCACTATCTCGCGGGCGCTGACTTCGACCACCTTCCCGGCCAGCTTCCTCCTGGTCGCCTCGATGAACCCGTGCCCGTGCGGCTACCTCGGCGACACGCGCCACCAGTGCAAGTGCTCGCCGACGCAGATCGAGCGCTACATGGGTCGCATCAGCGGCCCGCTGCTGGACCGCATCGACCTGCACATCGAGGTGCCCGCGGTGCCGTTCCAGGAGTTGTCCGCCCAGGCCGACGGCACGTCCAGCGCCGGCATGCGCGAGCAGGTGGACCGGGCGCGGCGGGTGCAGCGGGCGCGCTTCGGGGCCGACAGCCACCGGCTCAACGCCCAGATGAGCAGCCGGCAGATGCGCAAGTACTGCGCGCTGGACGAGGCGGGCAAGGGGTTGCTGAAGCAGGCGATGGAGGACCTGGGGCTGTCGGCGCGGGCGCACGACCGCATCCTGCGGGTGGCGCGGACCATCGCCGACCTGGAGGGGAGCGGCGAGGTCCAGCAGGGGCACGTCACCGAGGCCATCGGCTACCGCAGCCTGGATCGCAAGCTGTGGGCGCGCTGAGCGGTTTCGTCAGCTCGACGGCGTGGGGGGCGAGGGAGTCGTCAGCAAGCGCCGCTTCTTCCGCGGCGATTGCTCGAAATAAACCCTCAAGAGCAAGTCGCGCAACTCTTCGGCAACGTCCGCCGGTGGGTTGCCGGACAGCGCCGTCGTAATGAGTCGCTCGGCCTCCCGGTACTCGCCGCACTGCCACGCCAGAGTGGCGGCGCTGCGGTGCAGGACCGAACGCGTGGGCTCCAGAGTCAAATCGGAGGCGCTGAGTTCGGCGGCCTGCCGCTCCAGGTCGAAGGCGCGACGCAACCGTTCGTCGGACCCCTCCGCATCGCCTTTGCGGCGCAGGTCGCCGGCTTCATCCACGAAGCGCATCGCTTCGTGGTGGAGGTCTTTCATCCGCTGCATCATAGCCGTACCACCCTGGCTGTCGGTTCTCCGAACTCGACCACGACGACGAAGGAGATTCGCCCCGAGGTGACAGATCGCTCTGTTTGTTTGGCCTTGGCTTTCACCCGACTGTTGATCGCGCGCGGGTCGCCTTCCCGGATCCCGGATACTTCCAGGCGGGCGGTTGCCTGGTACAAGTTATCCGCGTGCCCGAGCCACCAGTCAATTCCGGTTGGCCGGCAGGCTCGCTCCACCACGGTATACCCGCCCAGCGCCCTCATCAGCAAGATCGCTATGGCGTATGCGCCTTGCTCGGTCGTTTCATCCGGGTCGGCCCAGAAGCGGCGCATGGCCTCCGTCACGTCTAGCGACCATTCGAGCAGGAAGACACCTTGAACGGTTCCTTCGACGATCAAGCGAACCCCGCTGGCGTGCCGTTCCCCTTCCAAACAAAGGGCGGCTGCCTGGGCCAGACTCGCCCCGCACACACTGGGGATGTGAGGGAAGCCCGACGCCAGGTCTTCCAGTCGGAGGCGCGGTAACCCGCTTTCATCAGTCTCGGGCATGCCGTCCCCCAAGTCTCCGCCCCACGAAATACAGCCCGACTCCCATAACTCACTCCGCGTTCTTGTCCAGCAGGGCCGGCTTGAGCGTCCACGCCTGGCGCTTGGCCAGGTCCATCATCGCCGGCGCCCGGAACCCCTTCGGGAAGATGATCCACCCCCACAGCTTCGGGTCGTCGTCGGCGACGTACTTCGCCGCCGCCATTTTCGCCGGCTTGACCTCGATCGTCTTGGGCAGCGGCTTGCCTTCCGCCAGCAGCGGCACCACCTCGGCCAGCGCCCGCAGGTACGACTCCGGCGGCACCGGCGTGCTGCCCAGCCACACCGACGCCGGCACACGCCCCTGCTTCTTAAGGTAGCTCGCCACGTCGGCCGCCGTCCGGGCCAACTGGCTGTCGTCCGTCGTCACCGCCTCGGCCAGCGGCGCCACCGGGCTCGACGGGCCGTTGGGCGTCCCCTTCAACTCGAGGCCCGGCACGTCTTGCCCCGCCGTCTTCAGCACGACGTAGTCGTTGAGCAGGGCAAACACCTCGCTCGCCGACAGGGCGTAATCGTCCCGGTTCTGGAAGGTGACGCCCTCGCCGACGTCCGCGGCCAGGGCCTTCAGCTCCGCCGGAGTGAACTTGCGGCCCTGAGCCCTGTCGCGGTACAGCTTCGCCGCCTCGGTCGCGGTGATAAAGCGGACGTCGGCGAAGCGCTTTATGAAACGGACGTATTTCTCGAAAATGTCATAGCTGGTTTGGCTCTCCTCGTTGGTCTTCTGAGGCGGCTTCTGCCACTGCTCGCGCGGTGGGTTGGCGCCGTTGCGGAAGTTGACCGCGTCCCAGAACTCCTTGTGGACGAACTCGCAGGGGTGGTAGTAAATGCTGACCATCCCGCCGCCCTCGTCGAGCAGCTTCTTGCGGGCGCTGAGGAAGCGGTCCTCGGCGGCGGACAGCTCGCCCGGCTTGTTCAGGTCGGCGCGGACCTGGTGGGCCAGCTTGTAGATGTTCAGCAGGCCGCCGTAGTAATAAGGCTTGT
>DATFNV010000041.1:0-9138 GCA_035266225.1 Gemmataceae bacterium | reverse complement strand
CAGGGCAGCACGGCTTTCCGGACATGCTGTTGTCCCCTCCAGGTTTCCCCTTCAGGTAGGTCAGGCGACCCAAAGGTATCACGCTCAACCTTTCCCGTGTTACACGGGGATCAACGACGCCGTTACTCGGCGCACCGTGGTCGGTCTGCTGCAGCTGCTGGTTCGGCACTGTTCACGTCCCTCGGTTCCTTGCCTCGCTTGAACCACTGTCTGCCGAAGATCATCGATGCCGCGAGGGCGACCAGCACCAAGAGAATGATCGAGGCAGTCGGGTCGGCTGGCGAGGCGAAGACGAATACGACACGGGAAACTGCCAGCAAGACACCCCCGACCCGAACCGGCGTTTCACGGGCGTAAAGCAAAGCCAATCCAGTCAGCGACATCAGCAGCCCGACGAGGACGCTGTCATGGACTCCGACCCTTCCCCCAAACCTCTGGGCCGTCCTGATCCGCTTCACGCCCAGTGCCCGGACGGGGAACGCCCGGCACCGTTTTGCCATGACTACTTGCGACACAGCCATACCAGCAAACAAAACGTGCCTGCTGCGATGGTCAACAGTATCCACTCGTTTGAGCCAACGCTTGCCGCCGACCGGGCGAGCGCCGAGAATCCGACCGCCAGTGCGCCCACAACGGCGACGGCCCGGCCGAGGTCAGACGTCAGGGCGCTGGCGATCAATCCGACACCAGCCCAAAACGATGGTCGTGTATCTTTCGGGCGTTCGTCTACCATCGAAGACCTCCGTCGGTCGGGTAGCAGGAGCGCCTTACGGCTCTCCCGCCCCCTCAGAACTGCGCGGGCCAGTTTCCCGGCACGCAGCTCAAGCCTTCTACAAACGTCCCTCACGGAACGCGGTGGTCCCCTCTTCACCAGCAAGAGGCTCGCGGACGCCCGTGAGCGTACCCGAACGCCCGCATCGGAGCAAGCCCCTGACCAGGTTTCGCCCGAGATAGGCGGCTACTCCCGGGTCACCTCTGGGGGCGTCGGCGACGCCCCTCGAACAGATAGGCACCAGCGGAGGCCCCACGGCCTCGGCGGCTTGCCTGGGACCACCTTCACGATACGCGCCGGGAGCCGACGAGCCTTGTGGGCCGGGGGCCGCACCAGACAGGGTTACCCCTGCTGACAGATCTGCTTTGCCCCCTGAGTCGGTTGGCCACAGCTCTCTCGTGACGGAAGACCACCGGGAAGTCGGCCCGCTTTCGCGGGGGGTGATGTCGCAACCCCTGTTCGGCCCGCTACAGGCCGGCCTTCGCAGGCGCCCGCTCCAGGCACGCCTCCGCCGCGGCCCGCTACGCCTCCGCCAACTCCGGCGGCACCGGCGGCGCCAGCTCCGTCAGCCGCTGCGGCAACTGCTCCTGCTCCTCGGCCAGCTCCACCAGCGGGTCGATGCTCAACAGCAGCGTCCGCGCCTCCTCGTCGCTCACGTCCAGCACCTCGACTTCCACCTCCATGTCGGGGTCGATGTCGCGACGCAGGTGGCCGTCGATCAGCTTCAGCCGGCCGTCGGGCAGTTCGTGGGCCAGCAGGCTGCGGGCGAACCCCACTTCTCGGTACAGCGCCTCCAGCGCCTCGCGCTGCGTCTCCGGATGGACGCGGAAGTTGAACTCGTACGGCACCAGGTCGCCGGCGCGAACGCGACGATGGACCTTGATGCGGTTGCGGACCGGACCCGACATGAGACACCTCCCAGAAGAGAGTCACCACGAAAGACACGAAACACACGAAAAAGGAAGCAGAAGACAGCGGCCCTCAGCGGAGGCGCGTTCACCAGTCTTCACGGCCCCACCACCCCCTCCAGCGACGCTCCCGCGCGTCGGGGTCGCCCAGGTCCTCCGCCAGCAGCCAGGCCGAACGGCACGATCCGACCAGGCCGATGGAGCCCAGGCCGCGATAGAGCGCGCGGCCCCGGCCGACCTTGTTCAGGTGGCGCAGGAGCAGGACGGCGCAGGCGTGGTCGTGGAACATCGACCGCCCTGGACAGGATGCAAGGGCCCGCGGGGAGGAACAACCGCCCGGAACACAGCTCAAACGCCGAACGCGCGCCACGTCTCCGGCAGCGGCGCCGTCACCGTCACCGGCTCGTAGCGGATCGGATGCAGGAAGGTCAGGCTGCGGCCGTGCAGGGCAATGACTCGGTCGCGCGGCCATTCCGCCGCCGGGCCGAAGGGCCGCCGCGAGCCGTACAGCACGTCGCCGCGCACCGGCCAGCCGCGCACGGCAGCCTGGACGCGGATCTGGTGCATCCGCCCCGTGCGCGGCTCGATCTCCAGAAGTGTCCATCCCGGGCCGCCTCGGAGGCGGCGGTAGCTTAACACCGCGTGCCGCGCCAACGGATCGTCCGGCGCGACGCGCTCCGTGCGTGCCTCGTCGGCCAACTTGCGCAGCCAGTCTTCCCACGTCCCCTCATCCGGCGAGACATCCCCGTCTACCACCGCCCAGTAGACTTTGCGGACCTGATGCTGCTGAAACTGCTCGGCCAGGCGCCGCGCCGCCTTGGTGTTGCGGGCAAACAGCACCACGCCGGACACGGGCCGGTCGAGGCGGTGCGGGATGCCGAGGTAGACGTGGCCCGCCTTGTGGTACTTCTCCTTGAGGTACGCCTTGACCATCGCCTCCAACGTGGGGACCCCGGGCGGGATCCCCTGCGTCAGCAGCGGCGCCGGCTTGGCGACGGCAAGGCAGTGGTTGTCCTCGAAGAGCACGCTCAGCGCGTCAGCCATGGCGCTTTCCCATCTTTCCCCCCTTGGCCGACCGGCAACGGCGACCATCGCCCGCGCGGTCTACCGCGGGGGGGCTGCACCGGCAAGGCCGGGCTTGCCGATACATTCGATAGAGCGTGTACAGTCCGCAATCCGACCGCACGGGGGCCTTCCGATGAGACAAGCCGTCGCGTCGCTGATCATCTTCCTGGCCGGCGCCGGCCTGGCGAGCGCCGGCGAGGACGGGGCCGCTTGCTGCGTGCCGACCGTGCCCATCCCCAGCGTGAAATTCTACCATCGGTTGCCGCCGCCCTGCCCGGCCACCGCGCCGACCAGCGAAATCCCATCGGTCACGTTCTACCACGCGGAGACGTTGCCGCCGAAATGCGTCGGACCGGTGGCGATCCCGCCGGTGACGTTTTACCGCGCCCCGGTCCCGCCGGTGACGTTCTACCGTGCCCCGATCCCGCCGGTACACTTCTACCGAGCGCAACCGGAAGCGCCGGCGTCCCTGCCGCCGGTCCCGACGCCGACGGTCACGTTCTACGCCGCGGTGACAAAAGCGCCGCACTGCGTGGGCCCGACCCTCATCCCGAGCGTGACGTTCTACCACGCCGTCGCGCCGAAACCGTGCTGCGGGGAATGAGCCCAGAGGGACCGCCGGAGACGAAACGGGCCCCGTCGCGACGGGAGTTCCTTGTCGCGACGGGGCCTCGTTGCGAAGCCGCAAGCGGCGCTGTTAGCCGTGCCTCACGTCCGGCAGGCCCGGCGGCCGCGCCTCGGCCCGCTTGATCTCGCCGCGCAGGTACTCCAGCGCCTTATTCAAAACGCGATCCTCGAACGGCTTCTTCTTGTCTTTCTCGTCCTTCGGCGGCTCCGCGCCGTTGCCCTTGCCGCGGACGACGTCGCGCTGGGTGCGGTCGAGCATGTACGACAACCGCTCCTCGTCGCTCAGCTTCACCTCGAAGCCCTCGTTCGGCTTGACGCCCCACTCGTCGGACTCCTTGGCGTCGGGGAAGCGATGAATGTTCTTGCCGCTCGGCCGCCAGTAGCTGGCCGTCGTCAGCTTCAGGGCGGCGGTGTCGCCCCCCTCCTTCATCTCGATGACGTTCTGGACGCTGCCCTTGCCGTAGCTGCGCTCGCCGACGACGACGGCCCGGTCGTGGTCCTGCAAGCACGCCGACAGGATCTCGCTGGCGCTGGCGCTGTAACGATTCACGAGGATCGCAATGGGGCACTTCTCGGCCGGCAGGATGGTGTTGCCCGGCTTGGCCTCGTAGACCTCGTCCTTGTGGTTGCGGCCCTTGGTGCTGACGATCTTGCCCTCGCTGATGAACAGGTTGCTGATCTCGACCGCGGCCCGCAGCAGGCCGCCCGGGTTGTTGCGCAAGTCGATGACCAGCCCGCGCAGCCCCTGCTTCTGCAACTGCGTCACCGCGTCTTTCATCTCCTTCGGGGCCGTCTCGCTGAAGCCCGTCAGACGGATGTAGCCGATCTTGTTTTCCTTGTCGATGAAGTAATCCCATTCCGTCGGGGTGTCCGCCTTGCGCCGGTCGCCCATGACCGCCTGCACCTGGATCTTGGCGCGGACGATCTCGATATCGGTCGGCTCCTTCGAGCCCTCGTGCAGCACGGTGAGCGTCACCTTCTCGCCGGGCTCGCCCTGGATCATGTCCACGGCCTCGGTGAGGCGCATGGTCTCGGTCGATTTGCCGTCGATCTTGACGATGACGTCGCCGGCGAGGACGCCGGCCTCGTAGGCGGGGGTGCCGGGCATCGGGCTGATGACCGACAGCACGCCACCCTTCTGGCGGTCGTAGCCGATCTGGATGCCGACGCCGCCGAACTCGCCCTTGCTGTTCTTGCTGAACTGCTTGTATTCGTGCGGGTTGATGTACGTCGAATGCGGGTCGAGGCGCTCCAACCCGCCGTTGATCATGTCCTCGACCAGCTTGCGCTCGCGCTCGGGGTCCACGTCGGTGACGTACTTGTGCCGCACCTCGTGCAACACGTCCACGACCAGTCGGACCATTTCGTAATCGCGGTCCTTCTCGCGGGACGGGGCACTGTGGGAGACGGCGAAGCCGAAGACGGCCACGGCGGCGATGCCGAGGAGCCAGGCGAGGTTGCGACGGGGCATGGGGATGAAATCCTCCTGCGCGGGAGTGGGAAGACGCGGATGGGACGCCGGGGGGCGGCGCCGGGCGAGAACCGGCTGGATTATACCGACACCGTGCCGGCTGATCGAGGGGAGAATCCCACGGGCTTGCCCCGTGGTTCGTTAGGTTCGCCACTACAGTGCCGGCTGATCGGGGAGAATCCCACGGGCTTGCCCCGTGGTTCGTTAGGTTCGCCGCTACAGAAGGGGCGAAATGAAGCGCGCCTCATCCACCACCGTAGCGGCAAGCGTGAGGCACCACGGGGCAAGCCCGTGGCATCGACGCAAACAGCCCGCCCTTGCCGTCGTGGCAAGGGCGGGCTGCCGTTGGGGCACCGGGGCCAGTCACTTCGTCCCGCCGCAGGTCTTGCACTCCCCGTCCTGGGGCGCCTTGGGCGCGAGCGACCGGGCCATCCACTCCGTCGTGCCCGGCCGCAGGCTCGTCGGTCCGGGGGGGCACGGCGGCGGGCACGGCGGACAGCAGGGCTGCTCGATGATCGTCTCGACCACCGGGATCTTCCGGCACACCTTGCGCGTCACGCAGTACGCCTCCATGCTGCACGTCGTGACCGGCACGCACTGCACCTTTTCCTCGGGCACCATCTTGCAGGTGGTGTACGGGATTTGGCAGCAGCGATCTTCCGGCACCAGCTTGCAGCGCCGGCACTTGATGACCTCACACTTCTCCTCGGGCACCAGCCGGCAGGTGGTGTACGGGATGCAGTGGACCTTCTCTTCCGGGATCAGGGTGCATTTCTTGCGCGTCTCCATCCGGCAGTGGTGCTCGGGGACCATCTTGCAGGTCGTGTACGGGATGCACTGCACCTTCTCCTCGGGCACGCAGTAGGTGCGGTACTTCGTCACCATCTTGCAGTGATGTTCCGGGATCATCTTGCAGGTGGTGTACGGGATGTACTGCACCTTCTCCTCCGGCACGCAGTAAGTGCGGTGCTTGGTGACCATTTCGCAGTGGTGTTCCGGGATCATCTTGCAGGTGGTGTACGGGATGTACTGCACCCGCTCCTCCGGCACGCAGTAGGTGCGGCAGCGGGTTTCCATCTTGCAGTGGACCTCGGGGATCATCTTGCAGGTGGTGTATTTCACCTCCTTCATCACCGTGTACGGCACGACCTTGCAGACGGTGTACGGCACCGCGGTGCAGTGCTCGCGGGTGATGTAGTGGCAGCAGCGGATGGTGCGGCACTCCTCGCGCGGCACCCAGACGCGCTTGCACACCGTGTGGCCGGGGCACTGCACCTGGTAGGTGACGGTCGGTCCCGGACAGTAGTGCGAGGTGCAAGTACACGGGTCGAACGTGCAGGTTCCCGGCAGTTGGCAGCACTTCGTCACGACCGGGCCGGGGACGTAGCACTGCTCCTCGTGCCAATCGCCGGTGCAGATCTTGATGACCTTCTCCGTGTACACCGGCTCGCAGGTGCAGGACTTGACGATCTTCACGTGCTGCTCGGTGATGGTCTTGCAGCAGGTCTGCGGGATCAGGCAGACGTGCTCCTCGACGCACGGCTTGCAGGTGGTCCAGTGGACCGGCACCTGGTACTCCTCGGTGCAGGGCTTCATGACGACGGAGCGGCAGACGCGCGTGTGCTGCTCGACGCAAGGCTTGTAGGTGGTCCAGTGGACCGGCACCTGGTAAGCCTCGCAGACCTGGCGCGGCACGGTGTAGCGGCAGACGCGCGTGTGCTGCTCGACGCATTGCTTGTAGGTACACCAGTGGACGGGAACCTCGTAGGCCTCGCAAACCTGGCGCGGCACCGTGTAGCGGCACACCTTGACGTGCTGCTCGTAGCAGGGCTTGTAGGTACACCAGGTGATGGGAACCTGGTACTCCGTCCAGCACGGCTTCATGACGGTGTAGCGGCACTCACGCACGCGCTCTTCGTAGCAGGGCTTGCAGACGGTATACTTGCGGACGACGTCATACTCCTCCACCACCGGCTTGCAAACGGTGTAGTGGCACTCCTTGAAGTGCTGTTCGTAGCAGGGCTTGAAGCAGGTGGTGCGGCACTCCTTCAGGACGGTGCGGTACACCGGGCGGTAACAGATTTGCGTCTGCTCCTCCTCGACGGTGCGGTAGCAAACGCGGTGGCGCACGATGGGCATGCAGCACTGTTCGGGGGCACAACAGTCCGCCGGATAGCCTGATGCCCCGCAGTGCGCCGCCCGGGCCTCGCCGCCCGCCGACGCCAGGCCGGCCAGGCAAACGAGCAGCGGCAGAGCGACCTTCAGCCTCATTTCGGGACTCCTCGCAGAAGTGGATACCGGTTCCCAACGCATTCCGGGCCGACGACGACGGGGGGCGAACTTCGCCCGGTCTGGGGTAACTGTGCCCGATGGGAGAAGCGGCGCAAAGGAAACGTGAGGGAAAATGTCGGAGAATTTCTGAAGTCCGGCGGCGCGACGCGACTCTTGCGCCTGGGTGGACTTGTCGGCGCGGCGGGCGCCTCGTCGCGGCCGGCGCCGCCGAACTGGGGTGCGGAAAACGCGCCTTCCGCGACCTCGGCCGATCTGCTATAAGCCGCACTCCCGGTCGGGGTGATTGCCCCGGGCGCCGCGGAACAGGCGCCCGGACCGTCGCCCCCCGGCCGGTCGGGACAGAGGACAGGTCATGCCAGACAGCCGACACGACGAGGGGTCGGGGACGCTCCCCTTCCAGGGGCCGCACTGGCGGCAGGATCCGGGTGGCCGTGCCGAGCCGGAGGTGGTGCCGCTGCGGCTGTGCCTGCGGCCGGGGCGCTTCGCCGTCGAACTGACGCGGAGCGGGCTGGTCTTCGGCCGGCACAGCACGGCCGACGTGCGCCTGCCGCTGCCGGACGTCAGCCGCCGCCATTGCCGCTTCGTGTGCGAGGCCGGCCGCTGGCTGGTCGTGGACCTCGACAGCCTCAACGGCGTCTTCGTCAACGAGGCCCTCGTCGAGCGGGCCGAACTGCACCACCGCGACACCGTCCGCATCGGCGGCTTCGTCTTCGACGTGGACCTGCGCGGCGGCGAGCGGACGGTGGAACTGAAAGACGAGGCGAAGCCGCCGCCCGTCCTCCGCAGTATCGCCTTCCCCCGGACGCCGCCCGACGACGGCGAGCTGCGCCGCGCGTCTTGAGCGACCGGCGCTACGGCCGCTATGATGAGCGCATGGCGACCGCACCCATCCTCGAGCGCGAAGAGTACGTCGAACAGGCGTACTTCTTCCGCGTCCTGCGCGAGCGCATGGCCGGCGACATGGCCGCGCAGGACATCCTCAGCCGCCTGCACGAGGAGCTGCTGTCCACCACGCGCTTGCCTTACGCCGTCCAGTTCCTGGCCGCGGAGCTAAAGCACACCGGACTGCTCTCGTCCGGCTTCGCGCGCCTGCCGCACTACTTCACCCCATTCCAGGCGTTCGTCGTCAGCCGCACCGAGGAAGAGCGGCTGCGCTTCAACGTGGAGACGGCCCTGTTGGTGCTGGAACGCGAGGCGCAGTACCGCGCCGGGGAGCCGACGGCTGCGGGGCTGTTCGTCTACCAATTCGAGACGTTGTGCCGCAACCGCCTGGGCTACGAGCCCGGCCTGGTGAGCATGGCCGGCGACCCGTTCTACGACCGCGACTGGAAGGACTACATCGACCTGGTGCGCCTGCAGGCCGGGGCGGTCGATTTCGCCGACCTCGTCTACGTGCGCTCGCAGTGGTATCTCAGCGAGAAGCGCCGCCAGGAGCCGGCCTACGAGCCGCGGGTACCGGCGCTGTTCGGCGAGAAGGAAGGGAAGATCGCCAAGGCGAGCTACGGCCGCGACCCGCTGTTCCTGTTCGGGGCCCTCCAGCGGCAACTCGGCTACCCCGAAGTGCCGCGCCCCCGGCCGCGCGAGGATCTCGGCGGCCAGGTGGAGGCGCTCAAGACGAAGCTGCAGCAGATGGAACAGCGGCTCATGCTGCTGGAGAGCGAGGTGCGCGGCCAGGTGGACCTGAGCCAGTTCGGCAAGCCGGAGTTGTTGTCGGACTCTTGAGTTATGCGGAGGGCCGGTAGCAGCGGAACGCCCGCAGTACCTCGTACAGGTCGGGCGTGATGCGCACCTCGTCGTCGAGGAAGTCTTGCAGCCAGACGTAGTTGTTGCGGTGGGCCAGGGCCACCAGCGGCAGCAGGTCGCCGAGGGAGACGTGGACGCTGGGCTCCTGTCGCTCGGCCTCGCCGAAATCGTGGTCGGAGAAGACGCGGAGATGCGCGGCCATCGCTAATCCTCCCTGAGACGCCGCCCGTGGACTTCCTCTCTTCATCCATCGGCAAGCG
>DATFNV010000040.1:0-11356 GCA_035266225.1 Gemmataceae bacterium | reverse complement strand
CTGGGCTTCCTGGGCTTCCTGGGCTTCCTGGGCTTCCTGGGCTTCATTCCCGGCTGCGAGCGGTTGTTTGGCCTGTCTGGCCTCTCGGGCCTGGGTGGCTTCTTTGGCTTCGCCGGTTTCTTCGCCGTTGCTAACCTCATCGAGCGCGCCCATCACCGAGACGCCAACCACGCCTGAGCCGGCATCAACCGACGAGCCGCACGGCCGGGCGACTTCGCGCGCGGCCTCCGCGGCCCTCGACGGATGCCTCCGGCTGACTGTTCCCGGCGCCCATCGGACAGGCGCCCGAGGCCCACTGAAAGGGCAGGAAGGCGATGACTACCACCGGCTTGTTTGGGATCGAGCGTGAGGGCGACGTCCTCGTCGTCACCCCCACCGCAGACCTGCGTGAGTTCCGTTACGAGGACATCGAGGCGGGGGCTCGAGGCATCCTCGACTTGCTGGGGCCGCCGGGCATCACCGGCGTGGTTCTGGACTTCTGCAAGACCGACTCCTACGGCTCCACTGCCCTTGGGTTCTTCCTCCGCCTGTGGAAGAGGATCAGCAGCCGCGGCGGGCGCATGGCCTTTTGCAACGTCTCCGAGCACGAGAAGGAGGTCCTCACCGTCACCCGGCTCGATAGCCTTTGGCCCATCTGCGGGTCGAAGGAGGAGGCGCTGAAGGCGCTCAGGGGGTAAGGGCGACGCTGCTAGCACCAAACGGTGGCGGGCCAAGATCGCGTTAACTTCGGCGTGCGACACAAGCCTGACGCGCCAGCGAAGGTTGGCCGTCCCCCTTCGCTGGCGCGTCAGGCTTGTGTCGCACGCCGAGGTTGGCCGGCCCCTTCGCTGGCGCGTCAGGCTTGTGTCGCCGACCAAGGTTCACCAGGGCAAGGCCCCGTACCGTTTGGTGCTAGTCAACGCGAGCCTGGTCAGACCTTCTCCGGCACAACCTCGCGGGATTGCAGCAGGTGCTCGATCTGCTTGAGCCGGGAGCGGACGAACAGCACGTTGGGCCACTCGAACACGTCCGCATGGGGGCCGCCGGTGCGGACGATGAGATCGCCCGCCGCGAACAGCCCCAAGACGCGATGACGGATCAGGATGTTGGGCTGCAGGTGCAGCGCCAACAGCGTGGCGTCGTAGATCTTCTCCCCCTGGCCGATCGCCTGGCGAACGCGGACCTGCCCGGGCGAGATGATGATGTAGGTCCGGGTGTCGAAGTAGAACACCGTCACCACCCAGATGGCGAACAGCCACGTCGAGAGGAACACGTAGCCGGCCAGGTTGATCTGGATGTGAAGCAAATAGAACCAGTTCAGGACGCTTTCCCACCAGCCGTAGAGGGACATCAGGGCGATCACCAGCGCGATGACCAGGACGCCGATCCATTCCCAGAGGCCGCGCAGCGGCACGTTGCTGCTGACGAAGACCACCAGCAAGGTGATGAAGAACCACGTCCCCAGGTACTGGGTGTGCGCCATGCGGACGTGGGGCTGCTCGGGCGCCGCCGACGGTTCGCCCGGCTGGCCTGGCCCGTCGGCGGGGGCAAGGTGGCCCTGGTGTTGGCCCTCGGACAGGGGCAGGATCAGGCCTTCCCGCGTCTCCAGCCGGCCCGGCTCGACCTCCACGCGCCAATCGCGCCGGGCCTCGGTGCCGGGGGGCACCACGACCATCTGGCCCCCATCCAGGTAGGTCAGGAAGGCCATCGCGTAGCCGACAAGCCAGACCGGCCACCAGTAGAAGATGGGCGAGTGGCTGTAGAGTTTGATGTCCTTCGGGCCGGACGTCGTGGCCGTCGTTTGTTGATCGATTGTGGTGGCCATGTTGCGCTCGCTCGGTCAGTGGGTCGCCAGACCGATCAGAACAGGGTTCATTCCGTCACGATGCACTTCCCCTGCGGAATCCGCGCGCCGAGAGGCGACTCATGTCGTCTTGCGAGCCAGGGGGAGCCAATGGATGGCGGCCAGCGGCCCGCCCCCCGGCACCTTGCCCGGCTCGGTCACGTACACCAGCCCCGCGTGCAGCAGCGTGTGGATGGCGGCGAAGTTCAGCAGGTCCTCGTCGCCCGGGCCCGGCGCCTCGTGGACCTCCACGGCCCCGGCGGCGGCGTCGAACCGGCCCAGCCGCTCGCGCCCGCGCGCGACGAACAGGACCGCCACGTGTCCCCCGTAGGCGGCGCGCACGACCTCGGCGACGTCGTTGGCGGTGCGCCCGGTCCCGGCCAGCTGCGCGTACTGCGCGGCGGCCTGCGCCTCCGCCTTCTCGAAGGCGGGCTTGACCACGGCCCACGCCTTCTCGTGCAGTTCCTTCTCACTCAGGCGGTCGGGGTTGCCGTGGACGCCGTGCTCCAGCAGGTGGGCATAGGTATTGGCCTGGTGGTAGATCGGCCAGAGGTAGTCCACCGACGCCAGCAACAGCGGGGCGTGCTCGTCGCGCAGCACCTGGTGCAGGCCGTGGTCGATCTGGCGGAAATAGAGCAACAGGTCGTCCTTGTGGTCGTCGATGCCAACGCCCTGCCCGCTGAAGATGGCTCCCCAGCGGCCAAGCTTCAGGGCGGGGTGCGTGTGGAAGATCAGCGGCTCGTCCCGGTCGTGGAAGCGCAGCGCCTGCGCCAGGCTCGTCGGCAGACCGGACACGTCCACCTCGTGGAGGCCGAGAGCGGTCCCTTGCAGCAGCCGCACCCGGTCCTGGCTCAGCGCCAGGACGTAGTAGCGGCCGTCGCCGCTCAGCAGCGGCAGGAGCGGCGTGACGTGGAAGCGGTCGGCGACGACGACCTGTTCGGCGAAGGGCGCCGGCAGGCGGTACGAGCGCACGAAGGCAGGCGACACGAAGTAGGCCAGGCCGTCGCTGGTCGTCTTCCAGAAGGCCGCGTCGTCGAGGAGGTAGCGGGCGGGGCCGAGCAACTCGCGCCCCCGGGCGGGGCGCAGGCCGCGGCGCTCCAGGCCCTCCGCGGCCTGGCCCAGCAGGTTCTTCCAGCAGATCGGGTCCGCCTGCCCGCCGCCGCGGTGCGTCGGCAGGAAGAACGAGACGCACGGCGGCCGGCCCTTCAGCAGAAGGACCTTCAGGTCGTCTTTCGTCAGCAGATCCATGGCGTGGCTCCCGTGGGGGCGAAGGACGGCGATCACCACAGCAGCGAGCGGATCGGGTCCGCCTCCCCGCCGCCGCGGTGCGTCGGCAGGAAGAACGACCGGATCTCCTGGGGCAGCAGGTGCTCGACGTGGGCGACCTCGCCGGCCGAAACGTGGTCGGCGAGCACCCCGAGCACAGCCCGCGTGACCTCCTCCGCGTCGGCCGGGTCGTCGGCGAAGCCCAGGGCGACGTGGGCGAGGAAATCGTCCTTCTTGCGCGCCTTGAGGGGCTTGCCGGCCGGGTGCCACCCCTCGAAGAAGATGCCGCGGATCAAGAGCGGCAGCTGTGCCGCCAGCGCGGCGGTCCCCTCGACCGTGAGGTGGTCGCGCAGGGCGTGCAGCACGGTCCGCAGGGCGTGGTAGGCGCGGTGCTTGTCCACCCAGCCCATGCGCTCCATGATCTCGTGCAGCCAGACGTTGGTCGTCTGCAGCGTGCTGTCGAACGCCGCGATTGCCGTCTGAGTCATGGCTCATTCTCCCTTCGTTAAGGATTCGGCCGGCGACGAGATCAGGCGTGCGCCGGCTCCTCCGCGGGCTGCTCCGGGGCGGCTGCCGCCGAGAACGCTGCCTTCACCGTCAGCACCGGGCAGGGGGCGCGGCGCAGCACGACCTCGGCCACGCTCCCCAGCGCCAGGCGCCTCAGCCCGGTGCGGCCGTGAGTGCCCATCACGATCAGGTCGGCCTTGAGGTCCTCGGCCAGGGCAACGATCTCTGTCGCCGCGTCGCCCTTGCACAGGCGGTACTCGAC
This sequence comes from Gemmataceae bacterium, assembly GCA_035266225.1. GTDB lineage: Bacteria > Planctomycetota > Planctomycetia > Gemmatales > Gemmataceae > DATFNV01. Next base: position 7,499 of record DATFNV010000040.1, on the reverse strand, counting down.
GGGGACCGCGGGGTGGGGCGGCCGCAGCGCCTCCAGCGACTGGCGCACCTCGCCCTCGACTGTCTCCGGGTCGGGGAGGAGGGGCCCGAACTCGCGGTAGGCGTGTAGGGGCAGCACCATGACGTGGGCCACGACGACGCGGGCGCCGTAGTCGCGGGCCACGGCACAGGCCATGCGGAAGGCTTGCCTGGACGGCTCCGAGAAGTCCGTCGGGTGGAGTATGGTCTTGATCGGAAGCATGACTGGTTCTCCCTAAGCTCTATCGACTGAGGGCAACACCCGCCGGGGGCGGGTCCGGGAATGCCATTGCTTCTACCCGCGCTAGATTGCAAGAGAGATGCCAGACCACTGGCCCACCCGCGCCCCGGCGAAATTCCTGTCCTTTTTCCGTTGAAACGACGCGATTTTCCACCGGGACGGGGTCGCGTCCGGCCGCCCCGCCTCACTCGTGGCCTGGTCCCGATCCGCACGCGCCGCTCCCTTTTCGCACACTCGCCCCGGACGCTCGCTTCCGACCGCCCCTGGAATCGCGGAATTCCTTCTGCCAAGGCGCTTGGTACGGCGATTGCTTCTTGGGGGCGTGAGGACCAGTCCTCGTCTCGGATGGCGGCCTTTTCGCGGGAGTCCCTGACCATGTTGAAGACCATCCTGATCGGCCTGGACGGGTCGGCTTACAGCGACACGGCCCTGGAGATGGCGCTGGACTGGGGCCGCCGGTTCGACGCCATGCTGGTCGGGCTCGGCATCATCGACGAGCCGACGACCGCCCGGCCCCAGCCACTGCCGCCCGGTTCTGCCCCGTTCCGAGCGAGACGGGACGAGGCCGTGCTGGCCGGCGCCCGCCGCAAGGTGGAGGGGTTCCTGGGACGTTTCAGCGTGCGCTGCGCCGAGGCGGGCGTGGCCTGCAAGGTGCTGCAGGACAGCGGCCTGCCGTGGGCGCAGATCGTCCGCGAGTCGCAGCGCTACGATCTGGTGCTGCTCGGCAAGAAGACCTACTTCCACTTCGAGACCGACGAGGGGGTGGACGACACGCTGCACCAGGTGCTGCGGAACGGGGCGCGGCCGGTGGTGACGGCGCCGGAGGTGCTCGACGGTCGCGGCGTGGTGGTCGCCTACGACGGCAGCATGCCAGCCGCCCGCGCCGCGCAGGCGCTGCAGGACACGGGCCTGGACCTGGGAGAGGACGTCCACGTCGTCACGCTCGGCCCCGATTTCACGGCGGCGGCGGTGTGCGCCGGGCGGGCGGCCGAGTTCCTCGGCTACCACGGCATCAAGGCGGCCGCCCTCCCCGTGGTCGCGGAAGCGCCCCCGGCTGAAGTGCTGATCGACCAGGTCCGCCGGCTCAGCCCGCGCCTGCTGGTGATGGGGGCCTACGGCCGGTCCCGGTGGCGCGAGTACGTCTTCGGCTCCACGACGCGCGCCCTGCTCAAGACGAGTCCGGTGCCGTTGCTTTTGTGCCACTGAGAGTCTGTTGCGACAGCCGCTTGCGGCTTAGCGGAAGCCTGGAATCTGCTAAGCCGCAAGCGGCTTTCGGAACTGCCGACCCTTGCCGCCGGACGTCGGAGGAGTCAGCCATGGACTACATCGAAAACCGCACGTTTGACGAGATCAAAGTGGGTGACTCAGCCAGCCTGGTTCGCACCCTGACGGCGGACGATATCAAGCTCTTCGCCGTGATGTCGGGGGACGTCAACCCCGCGCACGTGGACGAGGAATACGCCCGGAGCGACCAGTTCCACAAGATCATCGCCCACGGCATGTGGGGCGGGTCGCTGATCTCCACCCTTCTGGGGACCAAACTCCCGGGGCCCGGCACGATCTACCTGGGTCAGACGCTGGCGTTCCGGCGGCCTGTCAGCGCGGGGGACACCATCACGGTGACGGTCACGGCCACCGCCAAGGACCCCGAGAGGCCGCGCGTGACCTTCGACTGCCGGTGTACCAACCAGCGGGGCGAGGTCGTCATCAGCGGCAGCGCCGACGTGCAGGCCCCGGCCGAGAAGGTGAAGCGCCCGCGCGTCGTCCTCCCCGAGGTCCACATGCACGACCACGGGGCTCGCTACCGGCATCTGATCGAGCGCACCAAGGGGTTGCGGCCGATCCGCACCGCGGTCGTCCACCCGGTCGATCGCGATTCGCTAGTCGGCGCCCTCGACGCGGCCGGGGTGGGCCTGATCATCCCCGTGCTGATCGGCCCCGAGGCCAAGATTCGCGCCGCGGCCCAGGCGGCCGGCGTCGATCTCGGGCCGTACGAGTTGTTGCCGACCGAACACAGCCACGAGGCGGCCGCCACCGCGGTCGCCCTGGCCCGCGCCGGCAAGGTCGAGGCCCTGATGAAGGGGAGCCTGCACACCGACGAGTTGATGCACGAGGTGGTCGCCCGGGATGTCGGCCTGACCACCGCCCGGCGCGTCAGCCACGTCTTCGCCCTGGACGTCCCCACCTACCCGCGCGCCCTGTTCCTCACCGACGCCGCCATCAACATCGTCCCCAGCCTCGACGACAAGCGCGACATCGTCCAGAACGCCATCGACCTGGCCCGGGTTCTGGGGATCACGAGGCCTCGCGTCGCCATCATCTCGGCCATCGAGACGGTCAGTTCCCGGCTGCGCTCGACGATCGACGCGGCGGCGCTGTGCAAGATGGCCGACCGCCGGCAGATCACGGGGGGCCTGCTCGACGGCCCGCTGGGGTTCGACAACGCCGTCTCGGAGGAGGCGGCCCATGCCAAGGGCATCGACTCGCCGGTCGCCGGCCGGGCCGACATCCTGGTCGTCCCGGACCTGGAGGCCGGCAACATGCTGGCCAAGCAGCTGGAGTACCTGGCCGAGGCGCAGGGCGCCGGCATCGTGCTCGGGGCGCGCGTGCCGATCGTGTTGACCAGCCGCGCCGACAAGCCACTGAGCCGGATGGCGTCCTGCGCCATCGCCCTGCTGCTGGCCCGCCAAAGCGCGACGGTGAAGGTTTAAGGGAGGTCATCCCGGGGCCCAGCGCCGGCTCGTGAGGCACCCGGCGACCTGGCTGGCCGGGCAAAGGGAGGCAGTTGCTTCGCTACCCCGAGGAGGAGGTTTGCCGTGTCCACCCGACTGGGTCCGATCCTGATCGACTGTGATGCCCCACCTTACGCCATCGTTCAGGCGTGCGAGCGCTTGGGCCTCCGGTCGCCCCTCGACGTTCGCTGGCGTCGGCTGAATCACGCCGAGGAATCCGTGGGGTGGACGCAGTTGCTCTTCGGCCAAGCCTGGAAACTGCTCCTGGGGGCGGGGCGGCCGCGCGGCAAGAATTGCTCCTGCGGGGCGCCCTTGCCCACGCTCAAGTGGTGTACTTTCGTCGGCCTCCGGCAGCGCTCTCGCTACCTCATTGGCCAGTGCGACTGCTGCCTGACGGTCTTCTGGGACGAGGCCAAAGCGGACTCGTCCCTGACGCATTCAGAGGAGGGACAGCCATGAGGACCACCTTGTTCTCGCTGGCGCTCGCCGTCGTGGTGCTGGCCTTCGTCGCCGTGCCCGACGCCCGCGCCCAGTATGGGCCGGGGGTGTCCGTGTACTACGGCCCCGGCTACTCCCCGTACGGGTACTACTCGTCCGGGTACTACGACCCGGGCCTCTACTACGTACCCAGCTACTCGTACGCGGTACCCAGCTACTCGTACGCGGCGCCGTATTACTGGTCCGGCGGCTACTACCTCGCCCCACGCTACCGGGGTTGGTCCTACGGGGCCTACTCCCCGTACACGAACCAGTACCAGTACTCCTACGGCTACCGCGTGTACCCCCCGCGCTGGCGGCGTTGATCCGGCCGGCGCGCGTGGGGGAACGGGACAAGGGCCGGCCCCGGACCGGCGGCCGACCCTTGTGCCGCGCCTCGGGCGGTCTCAAACTCCCACAGTGGCGAAGCCGAGGGGACGGATCGGGGCACAAGGGGTCGGAAACATCTCGCCCAAGGAGACAATCATGAACGAGTTCCAGCTGACGCTCACTGTCGAGGAACGCCAGTGCCTGGTGGACCTTCTGAAGACGGTCCTGAAAGAAACGCGCGTCGAAGAGCACCGAACACGCACACCCATCTACCGGGAGGTCGTGCTCCTCAAGGAAACCATCATCGCTGACCTGCTGAACAAGCTGGCGCAGTCGCCCGAATAGCGGCAGCCCGGGATCGTGTTCGGGGCACGCCGCAGCGCAACGGTGCAGGTATGAGCGACGTCATCCTGGTGCTCAACGCCGGCTCGTCGAGCGTCAAATTCTCGATGTTTGCCGTCGAGAATGGCGTGGACCGGCTTTCCCTGGTCGTCCGCGGGACGGTCGAGGGGATCGAGGGCCGGCCCCACTTCGTCGCCCGGGATGCGAGCGGCCGACCCCTGGCCGATGAAGACGTGGCCGCCGGGACCGCCGACGACCATCACGAGGCCGCGCTCGCCGCCCTGCTCGGGTGGGTCGAGGGCCACGCGGCCGGTTGGCAACCCGTCGCCGCGGGGCACCGTGTCGCGCACGGGGGCACCCTCTACGCGGCGCCCGTGCTGGTCGGGCCCCATGTGATCGGCGAGCTGGAGAAACTGGCACCGCTGGCGCCGCTGCACCAGCCGCACAGCCTGTCCGCGATTCGGGCTCTGGCACGGGTCCGGCCGGGACTGCCGCAGGTCGCCTGCTTCGACACCGCCTTCCACCGGACGCAGCCGCCCGTCGCCCAGGCCTTCGCCCTGCCGCAGGAGCTGTCCCGAGCGGGGATCAAGCGCTACGGCTTTCACGGGCTGTCCTACGAGTACATCGCCCGGGCCCTCCCGGACTTCGCCGGCGCGGCCGCCGACGGTCGGGTGGTGGTCGCTCACCTGGGCAACGGGGCCAGCATGTGCGGGATGAAGGGCCGGCAGAGCGTCGCCACGAGCACGGGCTTCACGGCCCTCGACGGCCTGCCGATGGGCACCCGCTGCGGCGCACTCGACCCGGGTGTCGTCCTGTACCTGATCGAGGAGCGCGGCCTGGACGCCGCCGCAGTGACCGACCTGCTCTACCACCGCTCTGGCCTGCTGGGCGTATCGGGTTGCAGCAGCGACATGCGTGAGCTGCTGCAGAGCCCCGACCCGCGCGCCGCCGAGGCGGTGGACCTGTTTGTTTACCGGATCGGGCGGGAGCTGGGCTCCCTGGCCGCGGCCCTGGGCGGTCTGGATGTCCTCGTCTTCACCGCGGGCATCGGCGAGCACGCTCCCGTCATCCGGAGGCGGGTGTGCGAGGGCGCGCGATGGCTCGGGGTGCGGCTGGACGAGGCGGCCAACCTCGAGGGCGATCCGCGGATCAGCGCGGCGGACAGCGCGGTCTCAGTCTGGGTCATCCCGACCGATGAGGAACTCATGATCGCCCGGCACACCTGCGACTTGTTACGGGCTGCCGGGCCGGCCGGGTTCAGCCTGTGCGAGAGCGGCCCGAAAGTGTGCTGAATTGCGACACCTCGTCTGTGTGCCTCGTCGCGCCCGCGGCCGCTGAAAACGGCCAGGATGCGGCATCTCCCCGGGGCCAGCGGTTTGCGGTATTCGGTTTGCTATCCCCCAGGCAGGCAAGTTCTGCACGAGGGGGCGGCCCACAGAGAAGGGGGCGGCGCCATGACCTGGATCGCTCTCAAGATGCTGACGGGTGATCGGGGGAAGTATTTCGCCATCATCTTCGGGATCTCCTTCGCCTCGTTCCTGATCGCGGAGCAGAGCGCCATCTTCTGCGGGGTCATGCTGCGCACCACCGGCCGCATCCGTGACACTACCGGGGCCGACGTCTGGGTCATGAACCCCGGGGTGCGCTACCTCGACGACGTCAAGGCCATCTCCGACGATGACGTTTACCGGGTCCGCAGCGTGCCCGGCGTGGCCTGGGCCGTCAACCTCTACAAGGGGATGGGCGAGGCCCAGCTCCCTGACGGTACTTTCCAGGCGGTCAACCTGCTCGGGGTGGACGACGCCAGTCTGGCCGGGGCGCCCAACGAGATGATCGTCGGCCGGCTGGGCGACTTGCAGCAACCCGACGCTGTCCTCGTGGACGAGGCCGGCTTCCACTACCTGTGGCCCCACGAGCCACTGGGCACCGGCAAGGTCTTCGAGATGAACGATTGCCGGGCCGTGGTGGTGGGGGTCTACCGCGCCTCCCAGACTTTCATGACCCAGCCGATCCTCTACACGCGCAACAGCCAGGCGACCCTGTTCGTGCCGCCCTACCGCCGGATGATCCCTTTCGTCCTCGCCAAAACGCAGCCCGGGGTGACGCCCAAGGAGTTGGCCCGCCGCATCGAGGCGCAGACCGGGCTCAAGGCGCTGTCCAAGGACGGATTCATCCTGCTGACCACGAACTACTACCTGCGGCACACGGGCATCCCGCTGAATATCGGCACCACGGTGTTGCTGGCCTTCCTGGTCGGCTGCGCCATCGCCGGGCAGACGTTTTACCTGTTCACGGTCGAGAACCTCAAGCAGTTCGGCACCCTCAAGGCGATGGGCCTGAGTGACCGCCGGCTCGTCGCAATGATCCTGCTCCAGGCCCTGGTGGTAGGGGTGATCGGCTACGGCATCGGCGTCGGCCTGGCGACGCTGTTCGGCATCTTCGCCCAGCGGGCGATGCCGCTGTTGGCGTTCTTCCTGCCGTGGCAGGTCCTGATCCTCAGCGGCGTCGCCGTCGTCCTGATTTCCCTCGTCTCCAGCCTGCTGAGCATCCGCCGCGTCGTGGTCCTGGAGCCGGCCGTCGTCTTTCAGGGGTGATTATGGGCGCCGTCGTGTCCAGCCTGCCCGGCGTGATCTGCCGCAACCTGGTCAAGGACTACGGGACCGGCGACACCGTCGTCCGCGCCCTGCGGGGCATTGACGTGGACATTGCCCCCGGCGAGCTGACGCTGCTAGTTGGGCCGTCGGGCTGCGGTAAGACGACGCTGATCTCGATCCTGGCGGGTACGCTGGACGCGACCAGCGGTCAGGTGTCGGTGCTGGGGCACGACCTGCCCCGGCTGTCGAAGCGCGCCAAGGTGGATTTCCGCGGTAAGAACGTCGGCTTCGTGTTCCAGCAGTTCAACCTGCTGCCGTCGCTGACCGCCGCCGAGAACGTCGCCGTGCCACTGGTCATCCAGGGGTACGCCAAGAGGCCGGCGATCATCCGTGCCCTGACCGTGCTCAAGGAGATGGGGCTGGCCGCCCGCGGCGACGCGCTGCCGTCGCAGCTGTCGGGCGGGCAGCAACAGCGCGTGGCCATCGCCCGTGCCCTGGTCCATCAGCCGCGGCTACTGGTGTGCGACGAGCCGACCTCGGCCCTCGACGCCCAGACGGGGCAGACCATCATGGCCTTGATCCGCCGCGTGGCGGTGCAACCGGGCCGCGTCACCGTCGTGGTGACGCACGACCCTCGTGTCTTCGACTTCGCCGACCGCATCATCACCCTGGAGGACGGGCGCGTCGCCGGCGACCAGCGCCCCCCAAGCGCCAGCGAGCGGGCCGACATACCAGCCCGAAGCGCCAGCGAGGAAATCGTCCTCGC
>DATFNV010000039.1:0-8864 GCA_035266225.1 Gemmataceae bacterium | reverse complement strand
TAGCAAAGACCTCTTGGTGGGGGCGGCGGCCGTAGCGCGGCAGCTGCCTGAAGATCGTGGTCGTAACACCAAGAGGTCTTTTTATTTGCCCCGTCACAAAAACACTCACCCAAGTGAGAATCTTTCGCCAGAATGCGGGCCGTGTCACCCGCATTCTGGCGAATGCGGCTACGAACCGCAAGCTGGCAGCTTGCGGCTACGGCCCGCCTCTGCCTCCCCCGCGCGACACCCGCTTTGCACCCAATGGATCACCCGGGGTTGCTCTGCCAATCCGGATCAGTTCTAATACTCAGCTGCCGGAGTGGGCATCCTTCGCTGGCTTGCTGTCCTGTCGCCGCCAGGGAGGTCAGGGGCCGGGTATCCCACGGTTGGCCCGGTTTCACGGAAGGAGAGGTCGTACTTATGGAAGGGTACAAGCGCGGACGTCTGAACCCCTCGCGATTCTTGTCCGTCGAGGGCCTTGAGGACCGCTCACTTCTTTCCGTGTCCATCCCGCCCTTCGCCTCAGCGGCCGCCTCGGGGAACAGCTTCGCCGCCACGTACGCCGCCGCCGAGGGCGCGTCACCTTCCGGCGAAGTTCGCGGACTCGGTGCGGATCGCGCGGGGGCATCGACCGAGGACCACGAGCAACTGGAGGCGCTGTTCCGGGGGGCGGCGACCGAAGGAATCACCCTTCCCGAGGGGCACATCGAAGGGTACGAACGGCTGGTGCTGGTGCTGGTGTCGCGGCGGGAGGCGGTGGCGGAATCCGTTCTGGCCTCCCCGGCCGATGCCCGGTGCCCCGGCCCGAGCGATGACTTGGCCCGCGCCTTGCCGTCCTCCGCGGCGAATCAGCAGGCGGCCCCGGCGGCACTCGCCGACCCGCTCAAGCCACCCTCCTTGCTCGCCGCGGCGAGAGCCGCCGAAGGAATCGGCGGGTTGACCTTGCTTCCGCCGGGTACGGCTCGGGGGGACGTGCCGGGTGAGGCCGCCCTGCCACCGGCGACCGATCCGCCGGGCGAAAGCAAGCCGCTCGGCGGAGAGGCCCATGAGGTGTTACCGGCCCACTCCGCCGGCGGTGCGGAGGCGGTCCCGTTCTCGGCGAAGGCCGCTGCCCTCCTCGATGGCGCCTTGCCGTTTGACCTGGCGGCCCTACGACAGGGCGTCGATGGGTTCTTCGTCCGCCTTGGCGGTTTGAGCGAGGAGACGGAGGGCGTGCCGGAATGGCTGAGGTTCGGCCCGTGGCTCCTCCTCGCGTCCGGTGCGGGGGCCGAGCTGGCGCGGCGCTGGCAAACGAAGTCCTCGCGGCGCACCGTCCCGGGGGACGACCTCCCGGGACTGGCCCCCTTTTTCCCGGGAGCAGAACGATGAGCCTGGAGTCGCTGGACCTGTTGCTGGAGCGCCTCAGCCGAGGGGACGTCGCGGCGGCCGAGCAGGTCGTCGCCGATTACGAACCCTACCTGCGCATGCTGGTGCGGCGCGCCCTGCCCACCGCGCTGCGCGCCAAGTTCGACTCCATCGACGTGGTCCAGTCGGTCTGGGTCCACGTGCTCGATGCGGTGCGCGACGGGGTGTGGGAGATCACGGACCGGGCACGGCTACGCGCGCTGCTGGTGACCGTGGCCCGCCGCCGCCTCATCAGTCGCTACCGCCACCACCGCACGGCCCTGGAGCGCGAGCAACCGGGCGGGGCCGACCTGGAAGTGCTGCCGGCCCGGCACCAGCCGCGGCCCAGCGAGGTGGCACAGGCCGGCGAGCTGTGGGAGAAGATGCTCGCCCTCTGCCCGCCCGAGCACCACGAGTTGCTGCGCCTGCGGCGCCAGGGCCTGCTGCTCGCCGAGATCGCCGCCAGGACGGGGATGCACGAGGGGAGCGTCCGGCGCATCCTGCGGCGCCTGGCGCGTGAGCTGGCGCTCGAGCAGGAACCACTCGCCGCGGGCCACGGCGAAGACTCAGGAGGGCTCGGGTCGTGACCGTTTCCCCTTCCGGCTCGGTGATGCGCCCTGGCGACGACTCCCTGACGCTGACCCAGCGCCTGGCGGAGGAGATGGCACGGCGCTGGCGCGGGGGGGAGCGCGCCCGGACCGAGGACTACCTGGCGCGGCACCCGGAACTCCGGGAGGCCCCGGAGGCGGCGCTGGAGCTGATTGCCGAGGAAATCTATCTGCGGGCGGAGGCCGGCCTGGTGCCGGAGGCGGCCGACTTCCTGCGGCGCTTCCCGCTCTGGCGGCGGCAAGTGCAGGCGCTGCTCGACTGCCACCAGCTCATGTTCGCGCACGCCAGCCCGGCCCGGTTTCCGGCCGCCGGCGAAGCACTGGGCGACTTCCGCCTGCTGGCCGAACTTGGCCGCGGGGGACACGGCCGGGTCTTCCTGGCCCGGCAGCCGGCGCTGGCCGACCGGCCGGTCGTGCTGAAGCTGGCGCCCGGGGCCGGGCGGGAACACCTGTCGCTGTCGCGCCTCCAGCACACGCACATCGTGCCGCTTTATTCCGTCCACGATTTCCCGGAGCGCGGCTTGCGCGGCCTGTGCCAGCCCTGGTTTGGCGGGGCAGCGCTGGCCGACTTGCTGCGTCTCCTCGAAGGCATCCCTGCTCCCCGGCGCACCGGGCTCGACCTGCTGCGGGCGCTGGAGCAGGCGCAGGAGACCACGGCGGCCGTCCCGGTCGGGGGGCCGGCCTGCCGGTTCCTGGCGCGGGCCTCGTACGTGCAGGCGGTGTGCTGGATGGGGGCGTGCCTGGCCGACGCCCTGCACTACGCCCACGAACGCGGGCTGCTGCACCTGGACCTGAAGCCGTCCAACGTGCTGTTGGCGGCCGACGGCCAGCCGATGCTGCTGGACTTCCACCTGGCCCACGCCCCCCTCGCGGCCGGCGGCTCGCCGCCCTCGGCACTGGGGGGGACGCCGGGATACATGGCCCCCGAGCACCAGGCCGCCCTGGCAGCCGTCGCCGGGCGGCACGATGTGCCCGGGGCGGTGGACGGACGAGCGGACGTTTACGCGCTGGGCGTGCTGCTGTACGCGGCCTTGGGCGGGGCGGTGCCGGCGCCGGCCGACCGGCCGGGCGAGGAGCTGCGCCGCCGCAACCCACGGGTGACGGCCGGCCTGGCGGCGCTCCTGGCCCGCTGCCTGGCGGCTGATCCGTCGGCCCGTTATCCGACCGCCGCCGACCTGGCCGCCGACCTGCGCCGCCACCTGGCGGACTTGCCGCTCCGCGGCGTGGCCAACCGCAGCCCGGCCGAGCGCTGGCGGAAGTGGCGGCGCCGCCGGCCGTATGCCCTCCCTTTACTCGGCTTGCTGCTGGCCGGTGTCGCGGCGATCGCCTTTCTGGGGGCCAACGTGACCCGGCAGACGCGTACCGCGGAGGCCGCCTGGCGCCAGGGAGAAGAGCATCTCCGCCAGCAGCGCTACGCCGAGGCGCTGGAGGCGTTCCACCACGGCGCCGCCCTGACGGAGGACCTGCCGTTCGACCCCCGCCTGCGGCGGCAGTTGCAGGAGGGGGTCGATCAGGCCGAGCGCGGGCAGGCGGCCGGCGAGCTGCACCTGCTGTGCGAACGCATCCGGCCCCTCTACGGAGCGGACTTCCTGGAGGCGGAGCAGGGGCGAGCCGTCGCGGACCACTGCCACGACCTGTGGCAGAAGCGCGAATCGATCACCGGCCGCCTGGGCCGGCAGGCGGTACCCGAGATGGGCCAGCAAATCCAGGCCGACCTGCTCGATCTCGCCATCGTGTGGGCGAACCTGCTCGTGCGCCTGACTCCTCCCGGCAAGGCCCAGGCAGCCCGACAGGAGGCGCTGGACGTGCTCGCCCAGGCCGAGGCGCTGTTCGGACCGAGCTGCGTCCTGTACCACCAGCGCCGCACCCACGCCCTGGCACTCGGGTTGACGGACGTGGCCGAGACGGCTGCCCGGCAAGAAACGGCGCTGGCCCCGCGCGGCGTGTGGGAACATTACGCACTGGGACGGGCCTACTTGCAGGAGGGGGACCTGCGCCGCGCCGGTGTGTACCTGGATCGCGCCCTGGAATTGCAGCCGCAGGGACTGTGGCCGAACTTCTGCAAGGGCATCTGCGCCTATCGCCTGGGGGAGTATCAGGACGCGCTGGTCGCGTTCTCGGCCTGCGCGGCGCTGGCGCCGCAGAGTGCGTCCTGCTTCTACAACCGCGGCCGGGCGTACGCGAAGTTGGGGCGACTTGATCGGGCCTTGCAGGACTACGATGCTGCACTGCGGCTTGAGCCGGGACTCGCCGCGGCGTCGCTGGCCCGGGCGGAGGTCCATCGCCGGCAGCAGGGGGGAGAGTAGCAGGCCAGGAAATGCCACCCCAGCAACAGGCGCGCTCGTTCTTCGATCAACACCTGGCCCAGCACGGGCACCTGCCGGCGTTCGGGCAGATGCTGCTCGACGGCAGTTCCAGTCGAGCGGCGCTGGAAGCCACAATACCCGCGATGTGCCGACGTGTGGAAGAAGTGGGGTGTCTGGTGAGTAGGCAAACCAGGCACGAGCCGCCGACGTTTTGGTTTACACGCCGAGACGGCACCGAAGGGCGAGTCGGGCTTTATGGCAATGCCACCGGCGAGGACGTATCGTTGCGCAAGGCTCTGATCGGACTCCGGGCCATGCTTAAAGAGGCCAAAGACGACCCCGGATCAGCCGACTTCATCCACGAATTCAGCCAGGTTGCCGAGCAGATGGCCGCCTACCTGCGCGAACACGGCGACTGGCCACCGCTGACGCCCGCTGCCTGACCACCTGGCTCGCCGGTGTCCCCGCCGCAGCACCAGGCAGGCAAAAGGGGGCATTCATGATTTCTCAGGCCGAAAATCATGAATGTCCCCTTTTCCGGAATGGGCCAGTCGTGTGACATCGCCGTAGCGGCCGAAGAAGGCGGCAGCGGCGCTGGCGATGCGGTCAAGGACGGATAGTGTAATCACGGGGTGCGCTCCAGCGGATGACGGCTGTGTTGCTTCCGCCATTGCAGCTGCGCATCCCTTTGTTGTCTAGCCCTCGGGGCCGTAATCCCGCGGTGAATTGTCCGCGCCGTTCAGTAATTCGTTCAGGTAGTCTGAGAAAGTCCCTTTCCACAAGCAGTTGCGAAAAACGTCCCCATTTTCCCCCAGGCGGTTGATCTGTCTCGATTTGAAGATCGGCGCCCTCGAGCCGGGCGACGTGGGACAGATGGAACTGTACCTGCGCTGGCTGGAGAAGCACGAGATGCGGGCCGGGGAAGAGGCGCCGATCGGCCTGATTCTCTGCGCCGACAAGGGGGAAGAGCAAGTCGAGCTGCTCCAGCTTGACCGGAGCGGCATCCGCGTGGCCTCCTACCTTACCGACTTGCCGCCGCGGTCGCTGCTGCAGAAGAAGTTGCACGACGCCGTCCGGCTGGCCCAGGCCAAGTTGGACGCCATGCCGGAGGCCGACGGAGAAGGCCGCCGACCGCCCCGCCAGCCCCGGCGGGCAACAGGGGGGAAGAGACGCCGAGGCGGCTGAGGAAGCGCGCACAAAGGGAGCAGCGTACTTTCCGCGTCGGGGGAGGTGTAATGTACGGTGTCCACTTTTTCTGCCGACTCTCCTTCCCCTCGCCCGAGTCCTGAGGACTGGCCCGGCGCAAGTCCTTTTGCGCGAAGTGCTTATCCCAAGGAAGTGCCGTAAGCGCTTGTTGCCGCTATAATTACGGTGAGAGGAGAGTTGACCTTGATTTTCGCCGCATTGTTGTTCCGCGCGGCGGTTTCCTCTTGCGAGCTGATTGCCTGCCGATTAGTGTAGGCACGGGCCAGGCAGGGAGGCCGAGGGGTACAGCGTCCCCGCTCGCTGCGAGCAGCACGCCTGAAGACAACGGAGGAAGCTAGCGATGCCGGCATCGACCATCACCTTTCATCTCGACGAGGGAGTGCTCAAGGATCTCGTCTTCCTGGCCCGTCATGCAAACAAAATCGGGGAGATTGTCGGCTTGGCCGCGGAGATGTCGGCCACGGCCAGCTTCGAGGAAATCGTCAAGTACGTCGCACGCAAGACGAAGATACCCGAGCCGGACGTTAGCCGCATCCTCCAGACCCTGCACTACGTCATCCGCACGCAAGCACACTCGTGCGTGGAAACGCCGCAGTTCCTCGACATGGTCACCCACGACCTCAAGGAACGGAACGGCGAGCCGGGTGCGGACGATGAGGTGAAAGTGTGGCAGGAAGCGATCAACTCCCTCCAGGAAGCAATCGGAAAGATGGGGCCCGACCACCGCTTCTCCTTCTCCCGGAACTCGGACGACACCGAGGCGGAGTGGCTGGTCGAGAGGGCGAAGTACGCCCTGCTGGTGATCCAGGACTGCGTGGAAGTGAACCCCAATAAGCGGGGTGGCGTTCCGGTCCTGAGGGGGACCCGCTTCACTGTCGCGCAGCTCTTCGCCGAAATCAGCGAGGGCCGGAGCCTCGGGGACATTGCCGAGGACTTCGACATCGACCTAGTGATCATAAAGAAGGTGATGGAGAGCTTCGCCATTCACTTTGACCGCCCGTTCGCCAAATGAAGACGTTTCAGCTCGACCATAACCTTGACTCCCGCAAGCTGGTGAAGGTGTGCAACGACGAGGGGGCACGCCACAGCTGCGCGGCTGCCGCTAACGCTCCGGGACTCGGAAGACCCCGAATTGCTCACTGCCCTCATGAAGGCACCGGCAGCGCTGGTGACCTTGGACCGGCGTCTGCCGCGCGAACACACTGCCTACATCCCCGAAGCCAATCCCGGGATCGTCGTGGTGACGAACTATCCGAAGAAGTACCCCACGATGACGAGCGCGATTGCGACCAGGATTCTCGGCAACCTCAAGGCGTCGCTCCCGACCTGGTCCGATGCGCCGCTCAACAACTCGATCCTGGAAATCACCGCGGAAGGGGTGGAGGTTTGCCACGTACACGATCGGCGCCTCGTGCGGGACGGCTACTTTTCGTTCACTGACCCCGACTGGCAGGAGAAACTCCAGGAGAAGCTCCGGGAAAACGCTGACCGTGGCCCGCGGATGATCCCCGCGTCGTAACGACCGATGCTTGCCGATCTGGGTCCGTTTTGTTTGCCGATTACCACCCTTTGCGTGTCTCACCCCTTTGTTAGGGTCTTCCAAGATGTTCCAACTCAAAGGCTATTACCGGTCCGGAAGCAGATCTGCGTCAGGCAACCTATCCCGGCAAGTGCCCGGAATTGCCCAAGAGTTCCCGGAGATTGCGCAGTTCATCACCCGGGGTACGATTAACGTCCGGTTCGAGCCCCAGGTGATCGTGGCCGGCTGGGATCATCGTACCCTGCCCATCGGTTGGGATGGCGGTGTACCGGAAGTCTTCGACCTCGTTCGCGTCCGCTTGACAGTTCCCGACCTCGGGATGCGGGAAAAGGCACTGATGTACGTTGCTCATCGGTCGGAGTGGCGCAAGAATCCGCACATTCACGAGTTCTTGGCCATGTCATGGATCCCGGGGCTGCGGCAGGATATGGTTGTCCTTGTGGAGTGCGACCGTCAATACGTCGAACTACCATATACATTGTGCGAAAGCGGGGGCACCGGGAAACCGAAGCTGACGAGAACGGTCGTGATTCAATGAGCGACAAACAGCCAAGCACAAGGCATCCACCCAGACGCAGAAACGGTGAGAGGAATCGTTCCCCCTACGAATTTTGTTTCTTCTGGTCTCGGGAACGACTCCCGTTCTTCCCCACGGCCTCGGTTTCCCGGTTGGCCTGCTCACCCCGGATGCGTTCGAGCAGCGCCGACGCCGGCTCGTAGTCGCGACCCTCCTGCCGTGCCAACTCGGCCTCGGTCGGCACCAGTTCGCCGCGGAACGCTCTGGCAAGGATCGTCTGAGGTAGCCCTTCGGCGCGGGCGGTGGCAGCGGCAAGTCGATTTTCGATGGCCTCGATCAGCTTGAATAGGGTGTCGAGCCGCTGGACGATCTCTTGTTGCTCAGCGAGAGAGGGTAGTGGAACCGGCAGTGTTTGCAACTGCTCCAAATTAAGAGTCGGCCGGGCTACTTCGCGAGCATCTTCTTTCATCCACGTCAGGGCTGATAGCGTCTTCAGCCAGTAGTAAACGTAACGAGCCGAAAAATCCCGAACCGGGATCTTGGCGACAGCACGGGCGATGTTGTACCCCTTGCAGGTCGGCGGCACGATTGCCACGGTTCCGATACCGGCTCCGACGACGGTGACAAGCAATTCCCCGCCTGCGACTCGTGATCGCGAGTATTGAGCATCGATTTCGACCGGTATCCGCCTCAAGAAGGAAAGATCGACGGTCCCTCCCTGGAGGTCACCGGCTCTGATGAGAGGGACACCGGATGGCCTGTCCTCACCCGGTTGCACCACTCCGTAACAGAACGGTTGCTGTTCATCCATCACAAAGCGTAGGTCAACCCAAATCCATTCCTCGGGTAACTCAAATAGGGGGAAATCAACCCGGGGACGTGGTTGTACGTTGTCGTACTCTCGTGGTTTTCGGTGGCCTGCGAGTTTGGCTTCGCAGCAAGCTCCGACGTACCGCTCCCGGCGATGTTGTCCAATGCGCCTCGCGAGATTATCTCCACAATCCAAGCCCTGCTGCCCGCTCCGCCAGGCTTCGGTGAGCCGACCGGAGCACGCAGAGGCGAGGACAGCCTGCCGGAATCGCTTCAGGATCATCGACACCGACGCCAACCGTTTCCGAGCCGCCGTCACTCGCCCCAGCACTTCCTCGACCTTCGCCACGATCCGCTTCTGCTCGACCAACGGGGCAGGGTCAACGCAGACTTTGACGGTCGCTCAAACGGGCATTGGGGCAGTAAGCAGCGTAAATCATTACGCCTCTGGACGTTACAGCAAGGCCTGGCGGTTTTCATCATCTATAGCCATCCGAAAAGCTCGCAAGCAT
>DATFNV010000038.1:0-22947 GCA_035266225.1 Gemmataceae bacterium | reverse complement strand
CTTGCGGCTTAGCGGAAGCCCTGGAATCCGCTAAGCCGCAAGCGGCTGTCGGAACAGACTCTCAGTTATCCAACTCGTACGACGACTCATTCTTCCCCCAGTGGTGCTCCATGACGCCCAGCGCCAGCACCGCGATCAGCTGGCTGACTCGCTCCCCGGTCTCCTCGTCCTCCTCATCGATGGGCGCCGTCAGCGTCGAGGCGACCAGCCGGTGCGCGGGCACCTCGCGGTCGGCGGGCTTGTCGCGGAAGACGATCTTCCACGGCCCTTTCGGCCGGCGCCGCCGGGGGCCGTCCACGGTGTAACAGGTCGGAATGTGCCGCACGTCACAGTGGCGGATCATCTCATCCCGCTCCTCGTCGGAGAGGTCGTGCAGGATGACCGTCGCGACGCTCCTGTCCGCGGCGATCCGGGCCCGGGCCTCGTCGGTGTCCGGCACGATCTCCAGGTGGGCGCTCACCGGAGGCGCGAAGCGGAAGCCCGGCTCCTCCTTGTTGGTGTTCAGCCATTCCAGGGCGCTCTCCACGATGGTCTCGGCATTCTCCCGCTCCTCGCCGTAGCCCGGGAAAACGAGGATGACCGTGTAATGAACTTCCGGCGGCCCGATCATGGTTACTGCCTCCGCTGCGGCACGCACCGTTCTGGTAGCTGTGCTGGGAATTCTAGTCCCGAGTGATCGCCCTGGGGAGGCTGCCAGGGTACACTACGAAGGAGATCGCCGCGAAACGGAGCCGCGCTGCGGCCAGCCAGGGGGGTAGTGATGTTCGCCATCGAAGGTCCGTCGCTGCGCACGTGTCAGGGAATCAGCCGCCGTGAGCTGTTACAGGCCGGCGGACTCGGGGTGTTCGGCCTGACGCTGCCCGACCTCCTCCGCGGCGAGGCGCACGCCGCCGGGGACAAGAAGTCACGCTCGAAAACCTTCGGCTGCGCCAAATCGTGCCTGATCGTCTTCCTCAACGGCGGCGCCTCGCACCACGACACCTTCGACATGAAGCCCGACGCCCCCGAGGAGATTCGCGGCGAGTTCAAGAGCATCGCCAGCAACGTCCCGGGCATCCGCGTCTGCGAGCACCTGCCGCAGCTCGCCCGGCAGGTCGATAAGTTCTCCGTCGTCCGCTCGCTGAGCCACCAGGACTTCAACCACCCCAGCGGCGTCTACTGGATGGTGACCGGCCACCCCTACCACAAGGGCATCGGCTCGGGGCTGAGCGAGCACATCTCGCGCGAGGACCACCCGCACATCGGCTCGGCGCTGACCGCGGTCGAGGGCAAGCGCGACAAGGCGGCGCCGCCGTTCGTCACCGTGCCCGATTACATCGCGGTCAACGGCCCCATCCGCGCCGGCCAGCACGGCGGCTTCCTCGGCAGCCGTTTCGACCCGATGGTGCCGCGCGGCAACCCGAACGACGCCGACTATCAGCCGTGGGACCTGGGACTGGTGCCGACGGTCAGCGCCGAGCGCCTGCGCGAGCGGCGGGCGCTGCTGGCGGCAGTCAACGAACCCGCCTCGTTGAAGGGGAACTCGGCGGGGCGCTCGCTGGACCAGTTCTACGAGAAGGCGTTCGGCGTCCTGGCCTCCGGCATCACCCAGCGCGCCTTCGACATGAGCAGCGAGCCGGCCAAGATGCGCGAGCGCTACGGCCGCAACCTGTTCGGCCAGTCGGTGCTGCTGGGACGGCGCCTGGTCGAGGCGGGGGTGCGCCTGGTCCACGTCAACTGGATCCGCATCCTGGAGCAGGGCTGGGACACGCACAACGACAACTTCAACGCCCTGAAAAAGAAGCTGCTGCCGCCGGCCGACCAGGCCATCGCCGCCCTGTTCGACGACATGAATGCCAGCGGCCTGCTGAAGGAGACGCTCGTCCTCGTCATGGGCGAGTTCGGCCGCAGCCCCAAGGTGACGCCCCAGACGGCGGGGCGCGAGCACTGGCCGTCGGTCTTCACGATCCTGATGGCCGGCGCCGGCATCCCCGGCGGCCGACACTACGGCTCCTCGGACAAGATCGGAGCTTACCCCCTCGACCACCGCATTCTTCCCGGAGAACTGGCCGCGACCATCTACCACGCCCTGGGAATCGACTCGACCAGCAAGGTCAAGACGATGCTGGAGCGGCCCTGGCAAATCTGCGAGGACAAGCCCGTCTTGAGCCTCTGGGGATAGGACTGGTGCAGGCATGAACGGTGTCGCCGATCCCGCGAAGGTGGGGCCGACGTGGGTGCGCTGGCGCATCGTCGCCCTGCTCATGGCGTTCAGCTACGTCAGCTGGTTCCTGCGCAAGAGCATGACCGTCGCCTATGACGAGCGCATCGAGGAAACCCTCCACATCGACCCGACGGCGATCGGTACGGTCTACTCGGCCTTCCTCCTCGCCTACATGCTGTGCATGACGCCGGGCGGCTGGCTGATCGACCGCTGGGGGATGCGGGTGGCGCTGACGGTCATGGGCTTCGGCCTGGTCCTGTTCGGCGCCTTGACGGGGTTGGTCGGCGCCAGCCCCCGTCTCCTCGGGCAACTCCCTGAGGGTGTGACGATTGCCGGATTCACTCTGGTACTATTCCTGGTGATCCGTTCGCTGATGGGAGTGTTTGCGGCGCCGATGTACCCCGCTGCCGCCCACGCCATCGCCGCTTGGCTACCCTTCCGCCGCTCCGGCTGGGCCAACGGGCTGGTCCAGGGATCGGCGGCCATCGGTATCGCCACCACCCCCCTCTTCATGGGCAGGCTGATCGTCTGGTTCGACTGGCCGCAGTGCTTCCTCATTCTCGCCATCGGCACCGGCCTGCTGACCATCGTCTGGGCGAGCTACGCCACCGACCGGCCCGAACAGCATCCCGCCGTCAACCCCAGCGAGCGTGACCTGATCGCCGCGGAGCGTCCACGTGCGCAGGTGATGGCGGGCCGGGGCAGCTGGCGGCGGCTCCTGCGCAACCGTAGCCTTGTCTGCCTGACGCTCTCCTACGCGGCCGTGGGCTACTTCGAGTACCTGTTCTTCTTCTGGATGGACAATTACTTCAAGAAGGAACTCGACTTACCCACCTCCATCCGTCAACGGTACTCCACTGTCGTATTCCTGGCGATGGCCGTGGGTATGATGTGCGGCGGCTGGGTGTCGGACCGCCTGGTCCGCGCCTGCGGCCTCCGCACCGGCCGCGCCATCGTCCCGGTGGCCGGCATGCTCCTGGGGGCGGCATTCCTGCTCCTCGGGATCGCAGTGCGGGAGCCGGAGCAGATCGTCGCCTCCTTCGCGATCGCGCTGGGGGCGGTGGGCCTCGTGGAGGCGCCGACCTGGACGACGGCGGTGGAGCTGGGCGGGCGCCGGGGCGGGACAGCGGCCGGCATCTGCAACACCGGCGGCAACGCGGGGGGACTGGTGGCGCCGGTCCTCACCCCGCTGGTCGCGCGCGACTTCGGTTGGCCGACGGCCATCGCACTGGGCAGCGCCGTCTGCCTGGCGGGCGTGGTCCTGTGGAGGTGGATCGACCCGCGCGAGCGCGTCGCGGAGGATTGATCTCGAGCGCGACAAGTTGCGCGGGGCCGTCATGCCGGACGGGATCCGCCACGGTTGACCTCATCCGCGGGAGAGGGCGACACGTCGAACGGGCTACCCTTGTCGCTATCCTCACGCCATTCGATTTCCGATTGTTTAGCGGCCGCCCTCGGGGCGGCGCTCCCAGCGCGCCGCCCCGAGGGCGGCCGCTAAACGTCGGGACGGGGGAACGCATACGCCCAGGCGGTGGGCGCCACCTTCGAGGTTGAGCCTTCGGCTGATGCGCACAACCGTCCACTGGCCTTAGCCTTCAAGCGGGTCATTGTTTTTTTTCCAAGCCTCACAGGCCCTCTGCGGCCTTAGCCCCTGGCGCGCCGCGACGAGATTTTTCTCGTCCCGCCCCCACCCGACGGCGCGAACTTCACTATGAAAGTCCTGGGACGATGGCCGTGATCGGCCGGGAGAAGAGCGGTTCCTCGGGTGGCGTCCCAACGGCGGGACAGGAGAGCGGATCATGCAACTGACGGTACGGGAGGTGGGCACGTTCCTCAACGCGCCGGAGGCCACGGTCCTGCGCTGGATCAAGCAGCGCGGCCTGCCGGCCCACCAGGTCGGCGGCCAGTACCGCTTCAACCGGGCCGAATTGCTCGAGTGGGCGACGGCCCAGAAGATCAAGGTGTCGCTGGAACTCTTCGACCAGATGACCAGCGACGCGGAACCCGTGCCGCACCTGTCCGAGGCGCTCCAGGCCGGCGGCATTCACTACCGACTCGCCGGGGCCAACAAGGACGACGTCTTGCGCGCCCTGGTCGATGTGCTGCCGCTGCCCGAGGAGACCGACCGCAAGATGCTGCTGCGCCTCTTCCAGGCCCGCGAGGCGGCCGCCTCGACCGGCATCGGCGACGGCATCGCCCTGCCGCACGTGCGCAACCCGATCGTCCTCAACGTGACGCGCCCCTCGATCACCCTGTGCTTCCTGGAAAAGCCGGTCGATTTCGGGGCCCTGGACTGCCAGCCCGTGGGCGTACTCTTCTCGCTCGTCAGCCCGACGACGCGCTGCCACCTGCAACTGCTCGCGCGCCTGTCGTTCGCCCTGCACGACGCGCAGTTCAAGGAGATCGTGAAAGGGCAAGGGACGGCGGAGGAGATTTTGCGGCACGCCCGCCGCGTGGAGGCAGCGGTTCCCGCGCCGGCTGTCGAAGCAGGAAAGGCGGCTCGGTAGCATGGACGGCTCCGGCCACGGCAAGCAGGCCGCACACGACGAGCGTGCGCGGGCCCTCCCATCTCTTCTCCTCTCGGTGTGCGCCGCGGCTGCGGTCGTTGTCGCCTGCGTTGTCGGCCTCGTCCCCGCCGTGCGCGCGTTATCCGGCGGGCCGGCCCCGCCCGTTTCCCTCGCCTGGGACGCGACGCACGGACCCTTCGTCGTGGGGCTCGACGCGCTCAGCGCCTTCTTCCTGGTCCCCGTGCTCGGACTCTCGGCCCTGGCAGCCGTCTACGGCGGCAGCTACCTGCTCCCGTACCGCCACGCCAAATCGCTCACCGCGGCCTGGTTCTTCTTCGGCGCCTTCGTCGGCGGCATGGTACTGGTGCTCGTCGCTCGGACGGCCGTGCTCTTCCTTATGGCCTGGGAGGTCATGTCGCTGTCAGCGTATTTCCTGGTCACCTTCGAGCACGAGAAGGCCGAGGCGCGGCGGGCGGGCTGGGTCTACCTGATTGCGACTCACCTCGGCGTCGCCTTCCTTATCGCCACGTTCACTCTCCTCGGGCGCCAGGCGGGGCGGCTGGAGTTCGAGGCGTTCCAGACCATGCCGCCCCTCGGCGCCGGGGCGGCCGGGGTCGTCTTCGTGCTCGCCCTGGTCGGCTTCGGGGCAAAAGCGGGCCTGGTGCCGTTCCACGTCTGGCTCCCCGAGGCGCACCCGGCCGCGCCCTCACACGTCTCGGCCCTGATGTCCGCCGTCATGATCAAGATGGGTCTCTACGGGTTGCTGCGCATCCTGTCGTTCCTCGGGCCGCCGGCGCCCTGGTGGGGACCGACGCTGGCGGGGGTCGGGCTGCTCACGGCGCTGCTCGGCATCGGCCTCGCCCTGCACCAGCGCGACCTGAAGCGCGTCCTCGCCTACTCCAGCATCGAGAACATGGGCTTGATCGTCCTCTCCCTGGGGGTCGGCCTCTGGGGCTGGTCCAGTGACCAGCCCGCGGTCGCCGCGCTCGGCGTCGCCGGCGCCTTGCTGCACGTCTGGAACCACGCCCTCATGAAGGGGCTGCTGTTCTTCGCGGCCGGGAGTGTGCTACACGGGACGGGGACGAAGGACATGGAGCGCCTCGGCGGCCTCCTGAAGCGGATGCCGTGGACCGGCGCCGCGATGATGTTCGGTGCCGTGGCCCTGGCCGCCCTGCCGCCCCTGAACGGCTTCGTCAGCAAATGGCTGATCTACCTCGGCCTGATCCAGCAGGGCCTCGCCGCGGCGGACGGCGGTAGCCTGGCGGCACTCCTGGCCGTCGGGGCCCTGGCGCTGATCGGCGGCCAGGCCGTCCTGGCCTTCGTGCGCCTCACCGGCATCGTGCTGCTGGGCACCCCGCGGAGCGAAGCGGCCCAGGAGGCGCACGAGTCGTCGCCGTGGATGCTCGCGCCCATGCTGATCCTGGTCGTCCTCTGTCTGGTCGTGGCCACTGCCCCCGGCCTGGTCGTGGACTTCCTGTCCCCCGCGCTCGACCAGGTACACGGCCGGATGGCGGGCGGGAGCGTACACGACCGGGGACTGGCGGACGCCCCGCTCTTCACCCTGGGCACGTGCAACGCCTGGACGCTGGCGGTCGCCGGCCTGGTGGCGGCAGGATTCTTCGTTCTGGCGCAAAGGGGCGGGCGCGCGATGGGGCCGACCTGGGGTTGCGGCTACGTCAGGCCGACGCCGCGCATGCAGTACACGGGACGGTCCTTCGCCGAGATGATGGCCGAGTTTCTCCTGCCGCGCTTCCTGCGGCCCCGCACCGGCCGGCGCGCTCCCCGGGGGTTGTTCCCGTCCCCGGGCGAATTCCACGCGGAGAGTCCGGACCCGGTGAGTCGGAAGATCTACGAGCCGTTCTTCCGGCGCTGGGCCGACCGCTTCTCGAGGCTGCGCGTCCTCCAGCAGGGAAAGGTCCACGTCTACCTCGTCTACATCATGCTCGTGGTCGTCCTGACCCTGGCCTGGTTGTCCTTGCGCACCTGGTGGGGGGCGTCATGAGCGAAGTGCTGGTGCTCCTCGGGACGACGCTGGCGGCTTCGAGCGGCATCCCGGGGCTGTTCCTGGGCCGGCGCACGCCCGCCGGGCAGTGGCTGGCAACCCTGCTGACGGTGGCGGCAGCCGGCTTCGGGTTGTCCGGGGTCGGCGTCTTCTGGGCCTGGGGGGACAGCCGGCCGATCGATGTGCCGTGGCCCATCGTTTCCGGGGCGGCCTTCGCCGTGGCCGTGGACGGGCTCTCGGCGCTCTTCCTCGTCCCCGTCTTCCTCATTTCCCTGCTCGGCAGCGTCTACGGCCTCGGCTACTGGAAGCAGAGTGAACACCCGGAGAACGGCCGGAAACTGCGGCTGTTTTACGGACTCCTCACCGCTGGCATGGCGCTGGTCGTCGTGGCGCGCAACGGCATCCTCTTCCTGGCCGCCTGGGAGGTCATGGCCCTCGCCGCCTTCTTCCTGGTGACGACCGAAGATCACCAACGGCCCGCGCGCGAGGCCGGCTGGATCTACCTCGTCGCGACCCACACCGCGACCTTGGTGCTGTTCGCGCTGTTCGCCCTGCTGCATGCGGCGAGCCACTCGTTCGCCCTGGTCCCCTTGAAGGATGGGGCAGCGACGCCGGGGATGCTCACGGCGATCTTCGTCTGCGCCCTGGTTGGGTTCGGGGTGAAGGCCGGCATCATGCCGCTGCACGTCTGGCTGCCGAGCGCCCACGCCATCGCCCCCAGCCACGTCTCCGCCCTCATGTCGGGCGTCATCATCAAGATGGGGGTGTACGGCCTGTTCCGCGTCACGTCCCTGCTGCCGAACCCGCCCCTGGCGTGGGGGGGCACCCTCCTGGGGCTGGGCGTCGTCTCGGGGATCCTGGGGGTCGCGTTCGCCATCGGGCAGCACGACCTGAAGCGGCTCCTGGCCTACCACAGCATCGAGAATATCGGCATCATCATCATGGGCCTGGGGCTGGCCCTGCTCGGCCGGTCGGTGGGGCGCGCCGACCTGGTGGTCCTGGGTGCGGCGGGCGGCCTGCTGCACGTCTGGAACCATGCCCTCTTCAAGGCGCTGCTGTTCCTCGGCGCCGGCTCGGTGATCCACGCGACTCACACGCGCGAGATCGACCACCTGGGTGGCCTGAGCCGGCGGATGCCGTATACCGCCTTCTGCTTCCTCGTCGGCGCCGTGGCGATCTGCGGTCTCCCGCCGCTCAACGGCTTCGTCAGCGAGTTCCTCGTCTACCTCGGCCTGTTCGGCTCTTTGACGCGGGACAAGGGATCGGCGGCCGCCGGGGCCGCGCTGGCCGCCCCGGCGCTGGCGCTGATCGGCGCCCTCGCCGTGGCCTGCTTCGTCAAGGTCTATGGGGCGGTCTTCCTCGGGACGGCCCGCTCGCCGCATGCCGATGACGCTCACGAGTCCGGCCCCAGCATGATCGCCCCAATGGGGGTGCTCGTCGCCTGCTGCCTCGTCATCGGCCTGGCCCCGGGTTGGGTCGCCCCGCTGCTGGCCCAGGGCGTTTCCGCCTGGGACCGGAGCCTCGACAACGCCGGTGCCGAGCTGGCCGCGGCGCCGCTGGGTTGGGTGAGCCTCATGGGACTGGTCCTCCTGGCGGGCCTGCTCCTGGGTGGCGGGCTGCTGTGGTGTTGCCTCCGCCGATCGGATGTGGCACGGGGGGCGACCTGGGGCTGCGGCTACGTCGCCCCGACGGCGCGGATGCAATACACCTCGTCCTCGTTCGCCCAGATGCTGGTTGGGCTCTTCGCCCGGGTGCTCCTTCCGCGCACCCGCCGGCCCGCGGTAGTAGGGCTGTTCCCGCAAGGGACCGCCTTCCACAGCGATGTGCCCGACACGGTACTGGACAGGGCCGTGCTGCCCGCCTTCCGCTCCGGGGCGTGGCTGTTCTCCTGGTTCCGCGTGTTCCAGCAGGGCAGTATTCAGACCTATATTTTGTATATATTTCTGGCGCTGATCGCGCTGCTGCTGTGGCGCGGCCCGTAGGTCAGGCTTTCCAGCCTGACCCGAAGAGGGTCAGGCTGGAAAGCCTGACCTACAGATAATTGGCGGTCGATGGTGTCACACGATGGATATCACCCATAACGCGGTCCACATTATCCTGGCTTTCAGCATGCCCCCGCTCCTGCTGGGCGTGATCGCGAAGACGAAGGCCGTCTTCGCCGGGCGAGTGGGGCCACCCGTCCTCCAGGCTTACTACGACCTCGCCAAGCTCTTCCGCAAGGGGTCGGTGTTCAGTACGACGACGACGTGGGTGTTCCGGGCCGGGCCGGTCGTGGGCTTGGTCACGGCGGGCCTCGCCGTCCTGCTCGTCCCCCTGGTCCACGACAAGACCCCGATCCCGTTCACGGGCGATTTCATCCTGCTGGCCTACCTGTTCGGGCTGGGCCGCTTCTTCACCGCCTCGGCGGCCCTCGACACCGGCTCGGCGTTCGAGGGGATGGGGGCGGCGCGGGAAGTGACCTTCGCCTGCCTGGCGGAGCCGGCGCTCTTCCTGGGCCTGCTGGTCCTCGCCAAGCTGTCCGGGTCGCTGAGTTTGGCGACCATGCTCGCGAAACCGGACTGGGTGAACGCCGGCGCCTCGCTCGCCCTGGTGCTCCTCAGCTGGTTCATCGTGCTGCTGGCGGAGAATTCGCGCATCCCCTTCGACGATCCCAACACGCACCTCGAGCTGACGATGATCCACGAGGTCATGGTGCTCGACCACAGCGGCCCCGCCCTCGGCATGATCCTGTACGGGGCGGCGCTCAAGTTCTTCGTCTTCGGGGCGCTGATCGTCCGCCTGGCCATCCCGGTCGCCACGGACTACCCGTGGCTAGACTGGCCCATCTTCGTCGGCGGCATGCTGGCCGTGGCCGTGGCCGTCGGGGTGGTCGAATCGACGATGGCTCGGCTGCGGCTGACGCACGTGCCGATCCTGCTCGTGGCGGCCTGTCTGCTGTCGGCGTTCGGCATTATCCTGCTGATGAGGTAACGCAATACAAGCCTGACGCGCCAGCGAAGGACGGCGTTTCTCCTTCGCTGGCGCTTCAGGCTTGTGGTGGAGGTGACACAATGGCTCAGGTGCTCGACACGCTGGTCATCATCGCCCTGGCGCTCAACTTCTTCGCCCTGGGGGTGAGCCGGATCCGCTCGGTCATCAACGCCGTGGCCGCCCAGGGGATCGTCCTCGGGGTGCTGCCGTTCTTCGTCCACCAGGAGATCGGGGTGCGCGGCGTGGCCCTCGTCGTCGCCACCATCGCCATCAAGGGGTTCGTCATCCCGCTGTTCCTCATCCACGCCATGCGCGAGGCGAACATCCAGCACGAGGTGACGCCGTTCATCAACTACATGAGTTCCTTGCTCCTCGGCGCCGTCGGCACCGGCCTGGCGCTGGTGTTTTCCGGCACCCTGCCCCTCGCGAAGGAGCACGAGGGCCTGCTCCTGGTGCCGGCGTCTCTGTCCACCGTCTGGGTCGGCTTCCTGATGCTGACGACGCGGAAGAAGGCCATCATGCAAGTGCTCGGCTACCTGCTCCTGGAGAACGGGATTTTCCTGTTCGGCCTGCTGCTGCTGGAGGCCATGCCGTTCCTCGTCGAGATTGGCATATTACTCGACCTTTTTACGGGCGTTTTCGTCATGGGCATCATCATACACCACATTAGCCGGGAGTTCGCCTCAATGAGTACGGAACACCTCACGGAGCTGAAGGACTGAACGATGGCTGTGTTGCTGATCCTCTTCCCGCTGGCGATGGCGGGGCTGACGTTCGCGACGCCGTCCAACCGCCGGCGGCCCTGGCTGCTGCCGCTCGGGGCGGCCGGCTACCTGGGGCTGGTGGCCTGGGCGGTCCTCGGGCCGCCCGGCGGGGGGCCGGTGTCGGCGTTCGAGGGCTGGTTATTGCTCGACGCCCTCGGCAAGGTCGTCCTCGGCTTCCTGAGCGTCCTCTTCCTGCTCTGCTCGCTGTACGCGCCGGGGTACCTGGCGCTGCGGGCGGAGCGGGACAACCGCGTGCTGTGCTCCAGCCTGTTCGTCGGCCAGGCGATGATGGCCCTGGTGACCTTGGCCCACCACCTGGGCCTGATGTGGGTAGCGATGGAGGCCACCACGCTGGCGAGCGCCCCGTCCATCTATTTCAACCAGAGCGGGCGCTCATTGGAGGCGACCTGGAAGTATCTGCTCATCGGCTCGGTCGGCATCGCCCTGGCCCTGCTCGGGTCATTATTCCTGGCCTACGCGGCGGTCAGGGCGGGGCTGCAATCGACGCTGCTCTTCGACCAGCTGATTGAGGACGCTCCCCGCCTGTCGCCGCCCTGGCTGCACGCGGCGTTTGCGCTACTGTTCATCGGCTACGGGACCAAGATGGGACTGGCGCCCATGCACGCCTGGAAGCCGGACGCTTACGGCGAGGCCCCGGGGTTGGTGGGCACCCTCCTGGCCGGCGGCGTCACCAGCTGCGCCTTCGTGGCGATCCTGCGGGTCTACCAGATCTGCCGGGCCGGGGCGGAAGCGGAGTTTGCCCGGGAGTTGATGATCGTCATGGGCATCCTGTCGATGGCCGTCGCCGCCGTCTTCATGGCCCGCCAGCGCGACTTCAAGCGCATGCTCGCCTACTCCAGCATCGAGCACATGGGCATCCTGGTTCTGGGGGTCGGCATCGGCGGCCTGGCGATCTACGGCGCCCTCCTGCACCTGATCAACAACGGCCTCACGAAAGGGGTGCTGTTCCTGTCGGCCGGGAACATCCACCGGGCCTACGGCAGCAAGCTGACCGATCACGTCCGGGGGGCCCTGCGGCGCGTGCCCCTTTCGGGGGGGCTGTTCCTGGCGGGGTTCCTGGCGATCACCGGCTCGCCGCCCTTCGGGCCGTTCGTGAGCGAGTTCACCATCGTCAACGCCGCCGTGGACAGCGGCCAATTTCTCTCGGGGGGGCTGTTTCTGCTCCTGCTCGGCGTGATTTTCATTGGCATGGGGGCCACCGTGCTGGCCGTGGTGCAGGGCACGCCGGTCGACGACACCCCCCCGAACGGGTTCCAGGACAGCTTCGCCACGGGGGCGCCGATCGTCCTTTTCCTGGCGCTGGTGCTCCTCCTGGGGCTGTACGTCCCGCGGCCCCTGGAGTCGCTGTTGCGCGACGCCGCCGCCCTGTTGGGGGGACGACAATGAGCGACCATACCGGTAGCAGGGTCCTGCGGATCGGGCAGGCGGTCCCGAAGGCAGACGTCGCGCGGCTTTCGGTCGCCGAGTTTCGCCGGACGGTGCTGGGCGCCGTGTCCGCGGGGCAGCGGGTCGCGGCCCTCTTCGGCGACGCGGCGGCCACCGCCGAACACGTCGATCTGTACGCGGTGCTGGCCGACAGCGCCCGCGCCCTGGTTCGCCTGATCACGACCCGGCTTGACTCCGACAGCTTTCCTTCTCTCACCCCCGATTGCCCGCAGGTCCACGCCTTCGAGCGGGAGATTGCGGAGCAGTTCGGTGTCCGTCCCGAGGGGCACCCGTGGTTCAAGCCGCTGCGGTTTCATTCGTCCTACCGGCCCGGTCACGACGCCTGGGGCCGGCCGCCCGGGGAGGCTCCCGTCATCGGCGTCACCGACTTTTACCGCGTCGAGGGGGAGGAAATCCACGAGGTGGCCGTCGGCCCCGTGCATGCCGGCATCATCGAGCCGGGCCACTTCCGCTTTCAGTGCCACGGGGAGCAGGTCTTTCACCTGGAGATTTCCCTCGGCTACCAGCATCGCGGCGCCGAGCGCACCCTGGCCGGCGGCCCGAACAAGCGCACCATCCACACGTTGGAGACAATCGCGGGAGACACCTCGGTCGGCCACGCCACGGCCTATTGCCAGGCGGTGGAGGCCCTTGCCGGCTGCCAGGTGCCGGTCCGCGCGGAGGTGCTGCGCGGCGTCGCCCTGGAGCTGGAGCGGCTGGCCAACCACACCGGCGACCTGGGAGCGCTGGCCGGCGACGTGGGCTTTCTGCCCACCGCCGCCTACTGCGGCCGCATCCGCGGCGACTTCCTCAACCTGACGGCCCTGCTGTGCGGCAGCCGATTCGGCCGCGGCCTCGTCCGGCCGGGCGGTGTCGCCTTCGACCTCGACAAGGCACGCCTGGAGCAGTGCCTGCGGCGCCTGGGCGATGCCTACCGCGACGTGGCGAACGCGGCCGACCTCCTGTGGAACGCGACGTCGGTCCAGGCGCGCTTCGAGGACACGGGGGTGGTGCCCCGCGACGTGTGCCTGGCCCTGGGGCTGGTCGGCCCGGCGGCGCGGGCCTGCGGCGTGGAGCGCGACGTCCGCCAAGACTTCCCGTCGGGCATCTACCGCTTCACCCAGGTCCCGGTTTCTACCTGGACCACCGGCGACGTCTTCGCCCGGGCCTACGTGCGGTGGATGGAGATCCAGCGCTCGGTGGCCTTCATCGAGGCCCAACTCCAGGCCTTCCCCGACGGGCCCGACCGTGCCGGTGTGGGGGCGCTCAAGGCGGATCACGTCACGGTTTCCCTCGTCGAAGGGTGGCGCGGCGAAATCTGCCACGTGGCCCTGACGGACGGGCGGGGACGGTTCTCGCGCTACAAGGTCGTCGATCCGTCGTTCCACAACTGGGCGGCGCTCGCTTACGCCCTGCGCGACCAGCAGATTTCCGATTTCCCGCTCTGCAATAAGAGTTTCAATCTCTCGTACTGCGGGCACGACCTGTGATACATTTACCCGGTGATGGTGTGCGTTTAGCCGCCGCCCCGATTGATCGATTCGCAAAACGATGAATCCGCGCCGCCCCGAGGGCGGCGGCTAAACGAGAAAGGAGCCGCCATGCTGCAACTTTCGCTCGCCCGGCTCAGGCAAGGACACCGCACCCTCGCCTACCCGGCCTCGGCGCCGGCGCTGCCCGACCGCTTCCGCGGCCTGCCGGCGATTGACTCGTCGAAGTGCCCGGACGGTTGTCGCGAGTGCGTGGAGGCGTGCCCGACCGAGGCCATCGCCTTCGACCAGGGACGGCTGCGACTGGACCTGGGTCGCTGCCTCTTCTGCGCCGATTGCACACACGCCTGTCCCGAAGGAGCGATTCGCTACACCGGAGACTACCGCCTCGCCGCCAGGACGCGCGAGGGCCTGATTTTGGATGGGCAGACTCTGCAACTGGCGCGGGCGCTGGACGAGCGGTCGCGGCAGATGTTCGGGCGCTCGCTGAAGCTGCGCCAGGTCAGTGCCGGGGGGTGCAACGCCTGCGAGGCGGACCTGAACGTGCTCGGCACCGTGGTCTTCGACCTGGGGCGGTTTGGGATCCAGTTCGTGGCCTCGCCGCGACACGCCGACGGCGTAGTCATCACCGGGCCGGTGACCGAGAACATGCGCCTGGCGCTGCTGGAGACGTACGCGGCCGTGCCGGCCCCCAAGATCGTGATCGCCGTGGGTGCGTGCGCCATCAGCGGCGGGCCGTATCGCGGCAACCCCGAGGTCCACGACGGCTGTGGCTCGTTCCTGCCGGTGGACCTGTACGTTCCCGGATGCCCGCCCCACCCGCTCACCATCCTCGACGGGTTGCTGCGCCTGCTCGGCCGCCTGGAGGAAGGGGGAGCCGAGCGACGATCGGCCGCGCCGGATTCGTGATCGGGCTGGCGATACGGAGAGGGAGGCCCGTTCGCTCACGTTCCCCGGGGCCGCAAGATGCCCTGGGCGAACGAGTGTTGCCGGCCCTCACCGGGAGGATAGAATCGGGGCGCCGAAGTGGAAGACGACGTACCGGGAGCGGCGACACAGGACATATTGGCTCACAGGATTACGGAGGCAGCAAATGTCCCAGGCACCGTGCCGCTGGGGGATTCTCGGCACCGCGAACATCGCCCGCAAGAACTGGAAAGCCATCCGGAACGCCGGGAACTCCGCGCTGGTCGCCGTGGCCAGCCGTGACCCGGGCCGGGCGCAACGCTTCATCGAGGCTTGCCAGGCCGAGGCGCCGCTGACGCCGGCCCCGGTCGCCTGCGGCGGCTACGAGGAGCTGCTTGGGCGGCGCGACATCGACGCGGTGTACGTCCCGCTGCCGACCGGCGTCCGCAAGGAGTGGGTGCTGCGCGCGGCCGAGGCGGGCAAGCACGTCCTCTGCGAAAAGCCGTGCGCCGTCAGCGGCGGGGACCTGCGCGCCATGCTCGACGCCTGCCAACAGCACCGCGTTCAGTTCATGGACGGCGTCATGTTCATGCACAGCCGGCGGCTGCCGCTGCTGCGCCAGGTCCTGGACGACCCGCAAACGGTCGGGACGGTCCGGCGCATCGCCAGCCAGTTCAGCTTCAAGGCGTCGGAGGACTTCTACCGTCAGAACATCCGGGCTAGCGGCGACCTGGAGCCGCTCGGCTGCCTGGGCGACCTGGGCTGGTACAACGTCCGCTTCTCGTTGTGGGTCATGAACCAGCAACTCCCCGAGCGCGTCACGGGTCGCATCCTGGACGAGCACGCCCGTGGGGACGGCGGCGCGCCCGTGCCGGTGGAGTTCTGCGGCGAGCTGCTCTTTGCCGGCGGCGTGAGCGCCTCGTTCTACTGCTCGTTCCGGGCCGAGAACCATCAGTGGGCGAGCGTCAGTGGGACGCAGGGCTACCTGACCGTGCCGGACTTCGTGGTGCCGTTTTTCGGCTGTGAGGTGGGCTTCGAGGTGAACTGCCCGATGTTTCGCGTCCGGGGGTGCGACTTCAACATGGAGAGCCACCCGCGCCGCTTCGCGGTCCACGAATACAGCAGCGGCGTGCCGGACTCGCAGGAGGCGAACATGATCCGGACGTTCGCCCGGATCGTCACCTCCGGGCAATTGGAACCGCAATGGGGTGAGATAGCCCTGAAGACGCAGCAGGTCCTCGACGCCTGCTTACGGTCGGCGCGGGAGGAGGGGCGGCTGGTGAACACGTTCTAATCGTGTCCGTTTAGCGGCCGCCCTCGGGGCGGCGCTCCGAGAGCGCCGCCCCGAGGGCGGCCGCTAAACGAGTCAGCGCTGGATGCGCGTCACCCGGGTGGACCCTTCGTTCAGCTCGAAGTGATAGCCGTCGTTGAAGGCGTCGGCGAACTCCTCCTGGTGCGACACCAAAAGGATGCAGTGCAGCTGCCCGCGCAGGTTCTGCAATTCCTGAATCATCACCTGGCGGCCGTTGCGGTCCAGGCAGCCGAAGCCCTCGTCGATGATGACCGACTCGATCGGCCGGTGCTGGCGGCTGGCGTACTGGCCGATGCCGAGCGCCAGGCTGACCGCTACGCGGAAGCGCTGGCTGCCCGACAGGAAGGCCACGTTGATCGGCTGCCCGCCGGTGGTGCGGTTGGACGCCTCCAGCTCCAGCGCCTGCTCCGAGGCCGCGTCGCCCTCTTCGCCGCCGCGCAGCCGCAGGTACAGCTGACCACCCGAGAGCCGGTCGAGGACCGCGTTGGCGTGATCGACGATCTGCCGCTCCGCCTGGCGCACCAGGTACAATTGCAGGCGATCGCGCCCCAGAAGGTCGGCCAGTTGCTCCAGGACCTTGTACTCCTTCGCCACTTCCAGCGCCTGCGCCTGCAACTGCTCGCGCTGCTTCTTCTGTCCGACCAGGGACTCGCGCTCGCGTTCCGCCTGGCGGTGCGCCCTGTCGCGCTCGTCATACTGGTGACGCGCCTGGCGCAGAAGGGTTTGGACGTCGCGCAGGTCGCGCCGCGCGTCGGGCGGCACCTGCTCGCACTCCCCTTCGATCCCAACGATGTGCTGCCGCAGCGCCTCGACGCCGTGCCGCGCCCCTTCCAGCTCCTTGAAGCGCGCCTCGGTGCCGCGGGCTTCGAGTTGTTCCTTCTCGTCGGAGAGCGTGTGGACCTCGGCGAGGCCGGCCTTGTTGGCGACCTGCTGCCAGTCGGCCGAGAGCGCTTTCAGTGCCGCCGCCACCGACTTGAGGCAGGCTTCGCGCGTTGCCTCCTCGCCCTTAATCTTCGCTTCGCGGTCGGCCTGTTGCTTCCGGAGTGAGTCGCGCTCCTTCTGGAAGCACTCCGCGTCGGTCCCCAGGGCGCGATCCTCGTCCCGCGCCGCCTTCAGGGTGTCCGCGAGGGTTTTCTGTTCCGTCTCGAAGCCGACGTGTTTGCGGCGCAGGGCGCCCACGTCGCGCGGCAATTCCGCTTCCGTCTCCTTCATTGCGGTGCGCGTCGTCGCCAGGCCGGCGTTCAGCTCGACCCACTGCCGGTGGCGACCCTCGGCGTCCCGCAGCGCCCGCCGGGCCGCGTCGAGCCCCTTCGCCTCGCGGCGGACGGCGGCCACTTCCTCGCCGCCGGGATAGGCGGTCTGCAGCCAGTCGTCGGGCGGCGCCGGCGCCACGCGCGAATGGAACGGCTCGTGCAGGTCCCCCCAGGTGCTGCCGCACTCGTCGCGGCAGCGCTCCGCGTCCTTCCGCGCTTGCTGGGCGGCGTCGCGGGCGTCGCGGTACTCCTCCCGCGCCGCCTCCAGCCGCGACGCCAGCTCCTGGACTTCCTTCAGCAGCGCCTGCTCGGCCTTGCTCGCGGCCCGCTGCGCCGTTGCCGCCTTCTCGTTCCTTGCCCGCGCGTCCGCGATCTCCTTCTCACGTTTCGCCTTTTCCTGCTCGAAATGTGCGGAAGTCAGCGGCTGGCCGCAGGCGCGGCAGAGCCGCGCCCCTTCCAGGGCCGTGAAGTCCTCCCAGTCCGCCTGGAGCTGGCGGAAGAGCGCCTGCGCCGCGGCCAGTTCCTGCTCGGCGCGCTCCCGGGCCTTCGTGGCCTCGGCGGCACGCTTCTTCCGTTCTTCGTGGTCGGCGCGCAGCTTCTCGCCGGTCGTCTTGACCGCCTGCTCCTTCTTCGCCTCCGCCGCTTCCGTCGCCAGCGCCTTCCGGAGCGCCTCGCGCTGCCCGTGCAGCCGCTCCAGCAGCGGCAGCGCGCGCTCGAACGCGGTCAATTCCTCCCAGCGCCGTGCCGCCGCCTCGACGGCGTCGTGAGTGTCCGCGGGGAGCCGCGCCAACTCCTCCTCCTGCCGCGCCAGGGTTTGCTTCTGACGTTCGTACTGCTTGGCCCGCTCCAGCACCGTCGCCAGCTTCGTCAACTCGGCCCCGACCTCGTGCAAGCGCCGGTCGTCCGCGGCGATCTTCTGCTGCAAGAGCGAGCGCCTTTGTCCCAGCCGATCGAGCGCCTCGGTGCGCTCGCCGACCTTCCCCTTGAAATCGCCGCGTTCGCGCGTCAGGGTAGCGATCTTCGTTTCCGCCTGCTGCCCCTGCTGCTTCTGCTTGAACACCGCCTCGACGTGCGGCAGCGCCTCGCGCAGCTTCTGCAAGCGGGCCATGTCCGTCTCGATGGCCTCGGCCTCGGCGACGAGCGACTGCGCCTGCCGCCACTTCTGCCGCAGCCCGCCGAGCTTGGTTTGCAGCTCGCCCCAGCGCTTCGCCTGAAACTCCAGCCCCTGCCAGCGCTCGACTTCGTCTTTCGCCTGCTGCCGCTGCTCTTGGGCGTCGGCGATGCGGTTCTCCGCGACCACCAACTCCAGTTCGCTCACTTCCGGGCAGGCCGAGAGCTGATTCTTCAAGATCTCGGCCCGCAGCTTGAGCGCCTTGCGCTGGCCGTCGGCCTTCTCGTGCAACTTCTGGTAGCGCTCCAGATCGACGATGCCGGCCAGCACCTCGAAGCGCCCCTTGGCGGTCGAGTCGAGCAACTTCTCCGCGCGGCCCTGGAGCAGCAGCACCGACGAGGTGAACGTCTCGAAGTTGAGGCCGATGTGCTCGCGCACCCACTTGTCGAACTCGCTGCGGCGGCCGGTGTCCTCGACGGGGACGGGCGGGCCGTCGGCGCCGGGCTGCCAGCGCAGGATCTGCTGGGTGCCGCGCGCCCCGCCCTTGGCGTCGCGCTGCAGCGTGCGGCGGGCGCGGTACGACTCGCCATCCTGCGTGAAGTCAAACTCGACGACGGCACCGGTGCTGTCCTTGTTGATGAGTTCCTGAGCCTCCTGCCGGCCGCCGCGGTGGTGGCCGAACAGCGCGTAAGTGACGGCGTCAAAGACCGACGACTTGCCGCTGCCGTTAAGGCCCGACAGCATCCACAGCGACGAGCCGTCGAAGCGCACTTCCTGCTCGTCGCGGTAGCTGAGGAAGCCGCGCAGGTAGACACGTTGGGGGATCATGGGTGTCCTTCAAGCCGCTTGCGGCTTCGCAGGGCATGCGAAGCCGCAAGCGGCTAAACTTCGTCCCGCAGCAGTTGCTCGGCGCGGGCGAGCACCGCCTCGCGCTCGGCGTCCTGGTGGTTGACCAGTTCCGCCTTCAGGTAATCGCGCACCGTGTCCTCGAAGCTCTTGCCGCGCGGCGCCTCGCCGAGCGTCAGCGGGTCGTCCAGGGCGCCGGACTCCTTCCAGTCGCGCGCGTACCAGCGCGGGAAGATCTTCTCCAGCTCGCTCAACGTCTCGTCAAGGTTGTCCACCCCGGCGGTGTACTTCAACTTGACGTGGACCAGCGCCCGCTCCGCGTCGGGGTACGACGACGCCAACAGCGGCAGCTCCGCGCGCGGGTCGCGGACGTCCACCTCGTACACCGGCGTCGATTCCAGCGGCAGCACCTCCGGCTCGCCGCGCCGCCCATCGGGGCCGACCTCGAAGACGACCACACTCTTGTTGTCGGACGCCTCGCCCAGGTCCATGCGCTCGATGCTGCCGGAGTAGCGCACGTGGGCATGGCCGCCGATGCACTGCGGCTTGTGGATGTGGCCCAGGGCGACGTAAGCGAAGTCGGCCGGCAGGTCGTCGCTCTCGAAGACGACATCCTCCTGTTCGGAGATGCGGAACAGCGTGGACACCTCGCCGCCGCGGACGTGGACGTGGGCCGACAGCACGCTCGGCCTCTTCGGGTCGAAGCGCGGGTGGGCGCGGAGGTGGGCCAGCGCCGCGGTGTACGCCGATTGCAAGTGCTTGTTCTTCTCTTCGAGGCTGTGGTAGCGCTGCGACTCCTCCCGGTCGAGGTAGCGCGTCGGCGTCGGGTACGGCATCAGGATGAATTGCACCTCGCAGCCGTCGTGCGGATCGGCGAGGCGCAGGAAGGTGGGCTGCGAGGCGAGGTACAGCCGGCCGGGGGGAACGAGGGCGCCGGGCTCGTCGGCGGCGGGGGCGGCAAGGCTCATTGCGTGGCACAGCGTCTGGCAGAAGTTCTCGTTGTCGTGGTTGCCGGTCAGCGTCAGGATGGTGCCGCCGTCGCGCAGGAAGCCGCGAAAGGTCTCCTGGACGTGGCGAATCGCTTCGCGCAGGCCGTCGGGCCGGGCCAACTCGCTGAACAGGTCGCCGGCCACGAGGAGCACGTCCACCCGGAGGCGCGCGCAGTAGTCGGCGACGCGCTCGACAGCGCGGCGCAGGTCGTCCGTGCGGTCGATGCGCCCCAGGCGGTCGCCGAGGTGCCAGTCGGCCGTGTGCAGGATCTTCATGAGCCGTCCCCAAACCCAGCGGGGCAAAACCCCACAGGCCATTGTCCCAGACGAGGCAAGGCCCTGGCAAACTCAGTAGGAGTCAAATCGGCGGCTGCAGCTCCGTCTCCCAGCGGTTGCGGTCCAGGTACGGGGCGAATGGGCGGCGGCCGCAGAGGACGCGCCCGACCTGGTACAGCAGGCGCCGGCCCGGCGCCAGCGGCTCTTTCGCGTACTCGCCCAGCAGGGTGCGGTAGCGGCCGAACTGCTCGGGCGTCGGCCGGGCGCTCGCCTCGCGGAAGGCGGCGGCCCAGACGTTCAGCGGCCGCCGCTGAGCGCCGTGCCAGCCCAGGATGCGCGTCGGGTACTTCGCCAGCAGGAACTCGAACGCCTGCGGGGTGAAGCGCCAGTAATCGCTGGGGAAGCCGTGCTGGTGGAAGTAGAACGGACCGGTGAGCAGGAAGACGCCGTCGGGGCGCAGCACCCGATAGACCTCCTCGAAGCCGACCCAGAAGCGCTGGACGTGCTCGAAGGTGTTGAAGGCGATGACGGTGCCGACGGAGGCGTCCGCCTGCGGCAGGGCCTCGACGCTGGCCACGCAATCGACGCCCGGCCCCGGCCGAAAATCGACGCCGACGTAGCGGCGCCCGGGGAAGAGACCGCGCAGATCGATCAGCTCGTCTTGGCCCTCGACCTGGTACGAGCCGATCTCGAGGATCGGGTCCGGCAGCGTGACCGACTCGGCCAGGGCGCGCGCCACGCCGCGCAGGAATTGGTTCATCGGAACTCCGTTGGGCCGATCGAGCGCCGGCCTCCGCCCGCGCCTCCCGAGGAGGATTCTATCGCCGGAGGGTCTCGGGTGCGCCCCCGGTCGGCCGCCGGGGTTATTCAATCGCCGGCGGCTCCGTGATGGGCACGGGGTTGGCCCCCCCGCTTCGCGTCCCCGACGAGGCGTCCTTCACCTCTTCCACCTCCATCCGCTGCACGTGGGCAAAGTTGATCGACATCTCCTGTCCCTCGTGGGGAAAAGAGTAACCCTGCGGGCCGTCGCCGTGCAGCCACGACGCGAAGGCGTCGTAGAGGCGGCGCTCCGGCAGCACGACGGCGAACGGCTGCTCGCCGCTGGCGAACGACACCCAGTGGCGGTACAGCAAAGCGGGGGTCTTCTGGGCCTCGGGCATGGGAACCTTCCGGTCGTGAGTCGGGGGGCGTGGCAAGACTTCCGGGAGGTACGGAGTACCGAGTACCGAGTACCGAGTACTCAGTATCGACGGCTCGGTGCCAGGCTGGCGCTGCTGCGTACTCAGTGCTCCGTACTCAGTACTCCGTACTCGGCACTCCGTACCCCCGGAAAACTGGCCGCGCCCGAGTCGGGGGGGCGCGGCTTTTTCGTTGCTCTGCGGCACTCGGTCGCGCAGACTGACGGAAGGAATTATACACGCACCTCGGGGAACGGGTTCCGATGACGCGGGCCTTCGTGCTGCTG
The DNA here is from genome assembly GCA_035266225.1 of Gemmataceae bacterium. Lineage (GTDB taxonomy): Bacteria > Planctomycetota > Planctomycetia > Gemmatales > Gemmataceae > DATFNV01. The sequence continues at coordinate 1,407 of DATFNV010000038.1, read as the reverse complement.
GGGCTGACGATCCTGTTCGCGGGGCCGGTGGCGGTTGCCGGGCCGCCCGAACGGCCGTCGGCGCAGACGGTCCTCGACAAGGTGGCCGACGGGCTGCTGCGCTATCGCAAGGAAAACGACCCGGCGCGGCGGCGGGCCCTGCTCTGGACGCTGGCCCCGATTCGCGACCCGCGCGTGGCCCTGGCCCTGGGGGAAGTGCTCGCCTCGTCCGAGTTGCCCTTCCCCGAGATCGCCCTGCTGGCCGAGTTCCACCTTCCCGAGCAGAAGAGGGGCTCGACTGACGCGGTGTGGGACTGGTGGCGCGAGAACGAGGCGGACCTGCGCCGCCGTGCCAAGGAGTTGCCATGAGCACCGGAGAGCGACAGCACCGAAGAGGGGCGCGACCCAGGACCCCGCCCGTCGGACGGGTGCGCTGCACCGACGGCGTCGAGCGGGACGTCTACGAAGACGCCGATGGCCGCCAGTACGTCGTCGGCGACCAGGGCGAGAAGGTGTACGGCCTGTGGCCGGGGGCGACGAGCACCCGGCCGCATGCCGCGCCGGAAGAGACTGCTCCCTCGGACGACAAAGGCGACCAGGAATCGCCGAAAAAGGCCACGGAGGACGCCCCCGAGGAAGTGCCCTGGGAGGGGCCCGGCGCCACGCGGCGCGACCGTGAGTCCCACCGGGGGCGAATGCTGGCCTTGCTTGGGTCGCTGAGCTTCGGCCTGAGCGTGATGGCGGTACCCTGCGGCCTGTTCGGCATCCCCGGCCTCGGCCTGGGTCTCTACGTCCGCCTGGCGGCCCGGCGCGACCTGCACAAGATGGCCGAGGGCGGCATGGACCCGGACGGGGCGCCAGGCACCCGGGGCGCGTTGCAGGACGCCACGCTGGGGATCGTCCTGAGTGGTGTCGGGATCTTCCTCAGCGCCGTCGCGGCCGTGGCGCTCTTGTTCGTGTACTTTTGAGCGGGCCGGCCGGCGGGCGTCGCCAGCCCTGTCATTACAGGATGATCTCGGGGGGATTATTGCCCTCTCTCGGGATGACCTCGCCGATCACCGCCGCCTCCGCACAACCGGCCTGGCGCAGCCGGTCCACGGTGTGCGCGACGCGCTCCGCCTTGACCGCTCCCAGCAGTCCCCCGGACGTCTGCGGGTCGAACAAGTACGCCGGCGCCGGCCCGCGGACCCGACAGGCGACCTTGGCGTTGTCCCGGTGGAGCGAGCTGACGATTCCCCGAGAAACCACCTCCTCGAAGCCGCGATACAGGGGGACGTCTCGGGCGGCCAGCCGGGCGGAAACGCGGCTGGCGTCCAGCATCTCCAGCAGGTGGCCGGCCAGGCCGAAGCCGGTGACGTCGGTACAGGCGACGACGCCGGCCTCGCGGAAGACCTCGGCCGCCGCGGCGTTCGACCGCAGCAGGCTGGC
>DATFNV010000037.1:0-32608 GCA_035266225.1 Gemmataceae bacterium | reverse complement strand
TGCAGCCGTTGCCTGGCCTGCAACCGTTGCCCGGAGCATTTCAGCCCCTGCCCGGCTTGCAACCATTGCAGCCCTTGCAGCCGGTGGCGGCTGTGCAACCCATAACCCCTCCCCCACCTCCGGGGCCGCCTGGCTTCTGGGCGCACCCCTTCGCCCACGGCCCGCGCGACTTCTTCATGTACGGGCAGACACACAACGATTGAGGTTCGGGTAGGCGTCGCTCACGAACGCCCACGGGATTCTTCCCGTGGGCGTTCACGCTTTCGGGGCCGTCGCCTCCAGGGCCTCGATCCGGCGGCGCAGCTCCTCGGGCAGTGCCACCTTGCGCCCATCGGTGTGGTGATACGTCACGACGGTTCCTTTTCCCTCGGCGGCAATCGCGTTCAGTCTCTGGCTGACGACGCGATGTTCCAGGTGAAAGCGGTCGCTCTCGATGCTCACCACCCGGGCCGTGACCCAGATGGTGTCGGGATAGGTCAGCGGCTTGCGGAAGCGAGCCTGCGCCGCCGCCAGGATCGGCCCGACGCCGCTCTGGCGCTCGTACTCGAACCAGTCGAGGCGGCGGAAGTATTCGAGCCGGGCGTTCTCGAAGTAACGGAAGTAGACCACGTTGTTGACGTGGCGGTACGAGTCCATGTCGCCCCAAGCGACCGGCAATTCGACCGCGACCGGGAACCCGACCAGGAATGATTCGATCATGGACGGTCCTCGTTGGGCCGCTTGCGGCTTCGCAGGGCGTGCGAAGCCGCAAGCGGCGTCAGGCCGAGTTGCTGCGCTCCAACTCCTTGAGGTAATCGAGCGCCTCGTCCACAGTGCCGACCGGGGCGCCGGGGACGCGGCCCGCGTCGTCGAGTTGGCGCAGTAACATCAGCTCGTCGAAGTCGGGCGACGCTTCCAGTTCGCGCTTCGCTCGGTGCCCGAGTTGCCCTGTGCGGTATTCGTGGGCGTCCATGTGGTGCTCGATGAAGAAGCGCGTCCGCTCGGTCAGCAGCCCTTCCAGTGCCGCCAGCGCCGACGCGACGTGGTTGGCGCGGTCGAGCCCCTTGCCGACGTCGTGCAGCAGCGCCGCCAGCAGGAACTCCTCGTCGTACGGCCGCGCGTCGCGCGCCAGCTCGAACACCTGGAGCGAGTGGTACAGCACGTCGCCTTCCGGGTGGTGCTTCGGCGAGCCCTTGACGTTCTCCAGGGGCAGCAGCAGCATGCGGTAGATCTGGTAGGGATCGACCACCTCCTCGCGGGCCTGCAGCTCGCCTTCGAGGTTCAGCCCCGGGTACTCGCGCTGAAGCAGCTCCTCCAGTTCGCGGATCGAGGCGCGCTCGATGGCCTTGCCGGTGATGGAGCTTTTGAAGACGTAATGGGCCTTGTCCTCGGCGTAGACGGTCAGCTCGACGTTGAAGCGGCCGGGGACGTGGATGTGGGTGAAGACGCGCGACTCGCCGTGCTTGACGACCTGCTTGCGCTCGACGTCGTGCTGGCAGCCCTCCTGTTCGAGCAGGTCGGTGATGAGGCCGACGCTGTCGCTGAAGAGGTGGATGTCGATGTCGGAGCCCTTGCGGACGTGGCCGGTCATGACGCTGCCGATGAGGCGCGGCCGGAACTGCCGCAGCAGGCGCATCAGGCGCAGCGCCTCCAGGCGCATGTCGCGCAGCGACTCGGTACGGCGGTCGCCCTCGTGGATGCGGGCGAAGACCTGGATCTGTTCGCGGATTTCGGCGTTGGAGGGAAGGTCCTCGGGCTTGACTCCCCCGCGGCACAGGCGCCGGGCGGCCTTGCGCTTGGCGGTGAAGTATTCCGACTCGACGCGCTGGTACATCAGGCGGGCGGCTTCCAGGGCAATAGCCTGGCGGAGCTTGGCATTAGCCATCCTTTCAAGCGCCGTTACGAGGCCCATCAATGCGGCGCGGGGCCGTGGAACGGTGGTCCACAAGTCTATTCTACCCGCGCCCGCCGCCATTGGCCATCGCGACTTACTTCGACTTCCAGTCGCCCCAGCCGTTCGTGGTGGCGGGGAGGAGTTCGCGCTCGTTCTTGCCGTCGGCGTCCATGACCCACAGCGCCGGCTTCTTGTTCGCCTCGTAGCGCAGGAAGGCGATCTTCTTGCCGTCCGGCGACCAGCGGGGGACAGCATTGCTGCCGACCTCGGTGAGCGTCTTCAGGTTCTTGCCGTCGGGGTCACACGCCCGCACCTGCAAGACGCCGCCGATCAGGTCCGCGAAGGCGATGCGCTTGCCGTCCGGCGACCAGGCGGGGAAGACGTTGCCGATGGTGTTGGCGTTGTCGGAAAGCTTCAGCACGTTCTTGCCGTCGGCATCCATGACGTAGAGGCGAAAGCCGGCGCCTCCGCGAACCGACGTGAAGGCAATTCTCTTGCCGTCCGGCGACCAGGCGGCGTCCAGTCCGCCGCCGCCGCTGGTCAGGGAGGTGGCGCCGTTGCCGTCCGCGTCCATGACACAGGTGTCGAAGAGGGCGGGCCCGTACTGCGAGTAGGTCAACTTCTTGCCGTCGGGCGACCAGGCCGGCTGCCGGCAGGAGAACGCCCCCTTGGTGAGCTGCTTCAGGTTGCCGCCGTCGGCGTCCACAACGGAGACGTGCTCGCCGTTGGCCGGGCCGGAGATAAAGGCGATGCGCTTGCCGTCCGGCGACCAGTGCGGCCCGCCGCAGGCGACCTTCCCCTTGGTCACTTGCTCGACCTTGCTGCCGTCGGCGCTCATGACGTAGACGTTGCGGGTGCCGTCGCGGTCGGAGAGGAAGGCGATCTTTCGGCCGTCGGGGGACCAGACTGGGTCGCCGTCGTTGGCCTTGCCGTCGGTCAGTTCCTTGACGGTGCCGTTGGAGGCGTTGACGGTGACGATCTTCGCGCCCTTCTCCACGGGCACGGCGGCGACGAGGGTCCGCGGCGAAGAGTCGGCGGGGGCGGGGGCCGATGCGGCGGGGAGCACCGCGAGGAGGATGCAGCACAGCGACAGGGGCAGGATATGCCGGGTCATCGGGGGTCCTCACTGATGCCGCTTGCGGCTTCGCACCTCTTGCGAAGCCGCAAGCGGCTCACCTTACTCTACCCGGCTCCTCATCCGCCGCCCAGGCGATGCTTAACGTCGTAACGGATGATGAAGTCGATCTCCTCCTCGGTGAGGCCATAATGCCCGGCGAGGGCGCGGTCGATGTCGTCGAGGATCGCCTTGGACCGCCCCGGATAGAACTCGTCGTAAACGACCTTGCCCGTCGTCCGGTAGCGGCACACCTTGCGGACATCGTGGCGGCGGTAGTCGGCCATGAGGCGCCGGCACAGGGCGCCCAGGGCACGCTTGACGTCGGGCGCCATCTCCGCGAGGCCAGCCGGGAAGCGGTCGATTTCGCGGCGATTGAGGTGGCGGCAGTCGGATAGCAGCAGCCACCACCAGCAGAAGAGACTGCTGTTGAGGAGGGCGGCGACGGCCCTCGCGTCGGCGCCCTCGCGCACGGGGAGCGTCTTCACCTGCATCGACAGCTTTTCCCCGTCGCGCTCGTTCCAGAAGAACGGGGCGAAGGTCATCGCCCGCACCCAGTAGCGCGGCGCGTTGTGGTAGTAGACGACGGCGCCGCGGCCCAGACCCTCCCGCAGAGGCGCCCGGCGGTGGATCTTGTGCCAGATGCGCTTCTCGATGGGGTCGCCGGCCTTCGGGATGGAATTCTCGTAGCGCAGGCCACCGACGTCGAGGTAGCGCAGGCGCTCGAAGAGGAAGGGCCGCTCCGCCTCCTGCCAGCGGTGATAGCGGGTCGAGTAGGTCCGCGGTTCGGGCGAGGCGTGCCGCAGGAAGATGGCGAGCCGCTGATCGACGCCGGCGAAGAGCTTGCACGGGCGGATGTCGTAGGTCGAAATCCACGTGGTCGCTCCGGTGGTGACGAGCGACAGCAGCGGCGCCATGCGGTCGGTGCAGAAGGCCGAGTGCGGCACGATCATCCCCAACCGCCCGTCCGCGGCGAGCAGGCTCAGGCTGCGCTCGACGACGAACGCATACACGTTGCCGCACGTTGCGGTCCGGTACACGCCGACCTCATGAGGGGCGCCCTCCCGGGCCGACTCGACGTAGGGCGGGTTGCCGAGCACCACGGAGAAGCCGCCCCGCCGCGCCACCTGCGGAAACGGCTCCGAGGTCGCAAGGACGTCGCCGCTGCGAAGGTGATCGTCCAGGTTGAGGGCTGGCGGCAGCCGGCTTCGCCCCAGGGAAGCGGCCGCGAGCATCAGCAGGAGGCGCAACCGCGTGATTTCGACGGCCTCGGGCATCAGGTCGAGGCCGTACAGGTTCTGCCGCAGGATCGTCGCGCGCACGAAGTGCCGGACGGTCGGTTGCCGCTCGACCTTGGCGAAGATCGCCGGGAACGTGCGGCCCGGTAGGGCCCACATCCGTGTCAGGCAGGCTTCATAGAGCGGCTCGAGGACGCGCAGCCCGGCGACGAGGAATTCGCCGCAGCCGCACGTCGGATCGAGGACGGTCAGTCCCCGGAGCGCGTCCCAGACGGCGCGCAGCGCCTGCGGGCGATCACAGCGGGCGATGGTCTCGACGGCGAAACTCGCGAGGTCGCCGTTCTGTGTCACGAGGTCGTTGACGGAGCGGGTGGGGTCTTCGCCGCCGAGGAACTCCGGACGACGGATCGAAACGGCGTCGAGCAGGGCGGGGAGGATCGTGGCGCGGGCGATGTAGTCGCTGACGTCGCGGCCGGTGTAAAAGGTGCCGGTTTCCTTGCGGCTGACGTGCTTGTCGAACAGACACCCGAAGACGTCCGGCGTGAGGGCGTCATCGGGCGCCGGCTCGGCGAGGCTCCAGCAGGGACCGTCCAGGAAGGAATCTGGAACGGCGTCATCAGGCGGAGGCAAGCGGTCGAAGCCGGCTTCCTGAAGGAAGCGGCGGAACATCTGCCTGTGGAGGAGCAGGGCGGCGTGGCGCGACGGGTCGGCCGGCGCCGGCAGGTCGCGGAGCGAATCGCACAGGGCGCGCTGCTCGACGCGGAAGCGCGCGGCGAAGCGGGCGAAGGCCCCCACGGCTCAGAGGACCCCCTTGGTGGACGGCACCCCGGACACGCGCGGGTCGGCTTCGACCGCCTGGCGCAGGGCCCGGGCCGTCGCCTTGAAGATGCCCTCGATGATGTGATGGGTGTTGCGGCCGTGGTGCAGCACGACGTGCAGGTTGAGTGCCCCGGCCGACGACACCGCCCGCCAAAATTCCTCCGCCAGGGGCGCGTTGAACGTGCCAAGCGTCTCCGGCGGTACCTCGGCGCGCCAGACGCAGAACGGCCGGCCGCTGAGATCGACCGCCGCCGTCACCAGCGTCTCGTCCATCGGCAGCGTCATGCAGCCGTAGCGGCGGATGCCCGCCTTGTTGCCAAGCGCCTGCGCCAGCGCCTGGCCGTAGCAGATGCCGACGTCCTCGACGGTGTGGTGGGCGTCCACGTGCAGGTCGCCGTCGGCCTTGACCGACAGGTCGATAAGGCTGTGTTTGGCGAGCAGCGTCAGCATGTGATCGAAGAAGCCGACGCCGGTGGCGACGTCGGCGCGGCCGCCGCCGTCGAGGTCGAGGCTCAGGTCGATGCGGGTTTCGCCGGTCTCCCGGCGGACGCGAGCGGTGCGTGCCATGCGCTGCCCCTAGCGAATTCCCTCGTCCGGCTGGTCCTCGGCGATCATCCGGCGGTAGCGCCGGGCCCATTCCCCTTGCGGCAACTCCACTTCGGGTTGCTCCTCGACGAGGGTCTCCTCGAGTCGCAACTGCGCCGCAACCTGCAGCGATTCCAACCATAGCACGGTGAACAGGTCGCAGGTCTTCTCCTCGATGGCGGCCGGCGAGTCGTCCGGGGCCGCGTTGAGGACTTCCGCGACCTGCCGCAGCGTCTTCTCGACGCGCTCGCGCATTCGCTCGACGAAGCGGTCGGGCGGCAGGGGGACGAGCGGCGCCGGCGTCACCTCTTCGTCGTCGGGGAACTCGAGGCCGTCGAGGAGGGCCTCCTTGATGGCGTCGGCCATGCGATCGATCGCGGCGTCCACGCGCTGGCGCATGCCGCCGGCGGCACGGGACCAGGGAGAAGCGGGAGGCTTCGCCATGACCATCTCCGTTGGCGGGTCAAGGGGTAGTGGCGGTCGCCGGCGTGGGTGCCTCGGCCGGAGAAATCACCTTGCGATAGCCCATGTCGTGCAGCACGTCGAGGACGTGTTCCCACAGCAGGAATTGCAGACCGAGCTTGCGTTTATAGGCGGTCATGGCGTTGACGAGCGCCATCAGTTCCTGTTCGGGCGTTTCGCGAATCTGATCGCTCTTTGGGGGGAACGCATAGTCGTCGCGCGGACCGTCGCCGTTCGGCCACGATTGCACGATCGCATCCGGGTCGTCCTCGCTTAACCGGAAGAGCTGGCTGCCATCGGCCAGGATGATCGGCTGCTGAGGGTTCCGGGGAACGCCGTTGCTCTCAGGTTGGCTCATGGCACGGGTTACTCCTGAAAGACGTCGAGGATTCGTTGGGTTACAATTTCGCCGTCAAAGCGAAGCGTAACGAGATACCTTCCGGCGGTCGGGAAAACACACTTTTCCACGGTGCCTTCAAACATCGTGATCAGGTCGGGATCGCTGAAGCCTCTCCACCACTGGGATTGGCGAATCTTTGCTTCCGTTATTGCCCGCGAGACCGTTAGAGTTATTGTACCCTGGCCGTCTCCTCCGTGCAGCGCCGCGTACACGGTAAACCGCTGCGGAGGTGTCGGGAAGGACGGGAACCGGAGGCTGTTGAAGACGCCGACGAGTGACATCCGTCCGGCGCCGGGTTCCACCTGCATCCCCTGGCATAGGACCAGCGAGACGGGCTTGGGTGCCTTCGGCATGGTCTTTCTCCTTGTCGTTTCGCACGCGATCCGCTCTCCCAGCGGCCACCACACGGGAAGTTACTGACCGAGTCGCATCGTCACCGACGCGGCGTGGGCGGTCAGCCCTTCCTTCTCGGCCAGCAGGCACACATCGCCGGCCATCTTCGCCAGGCCGGCCTTCGTGAACGACAGCACGCTGGAGCGCTTCAGGAAGTCGTTGGCCGACAGGCCGCTCGCGAAGCGGGCGGTGCCGCCGGTCGGCAGCACGTGCGACGGCCCGGCCACGTAATCGCCCAGCGCCACCGGCGAATAGTCGCCGAGGAAGATGGCCCCGGCGTGGAGCGTCCGCTCGGCCAGCGCCGCGGCGTCGCGGGCGGCGATGTGCAAGTGCTCCGGCGCCAGTTCGTTGGCACAGGCCACGGCCTCGTCGGCGTCGCGCGCCAGCACCAGGGCGCCGAAGCTTTCCAGGCTCTCCCGGGCCAGCGGGCCGCGCGCCAGCCGCGCCAGCTGCCGGCCGAGCGCCGCCGACACCGCCTCCAGCAGCGGCTCGTGCCAGGTGACGAGGATGGCCGCCCCGGGGGAGTGCTCCGCTTGGGCGATCAGGTCGGCCGCCACGTACTCGGGGTGGGCCGTCTCGTCGGCGAGGACGACGATCTCGCTGGGACCGGCGACGCAGTCGATGGCCACCTGGCCGAAGACGTGCCGCTTGGCCAGGGCCACGAAGATGTTGCCGGGGCCGACGATCATATCGACCGGGCGGATCCCCTCGACCCCATAGGCCAGCGCCGCCACCGCCTGCGCCCCGCCGACGCGATAGACCTCGGTCACGCCCAGCTCGTGACAGACGGCGAGCAGGTCGCGGTTGTAGGCCCCGTTCGGCGTCGGCGGCAGGCACACCGCAATCTCGCCGACCCGCGCCGCCTGGGCCGGGACGATGGTCATCAGCAGGGTGGATGGGTAGGCCGCCGCCCCTCCGGGGACCATGACGCCGACGCGGCGCATCGGACGGGAGCGCACGCGCAGCTCGTGACTGCCGGCCACGCTCAGCACCGCGTCGCCGTGCAGCAAGCCCAGCTGAAACGACAGGACGTTCTGGCGCACGCGGCGCACGGTTTCGAGGAAGACGGAGTCGGCGCGAGCCCAGGCGTCGGCAAGGTCCTCGGGGCCCACCCGGACGGTGTCGGCACTGAGTTTGGCCCGGTCGAACTGCTCGGTGTAGTGCAGGACGGCGGCGAGGCCGCGCGCCTTGACGTCGGCGCAGACGCGCTCGACGACGCGGGCCGGCGGCAGGCTTTCGCCGAAGACCTTCTGGGTGAGTTCCCGGCCGCGCGCCGACACCACGTTTCCCTGGGAGCCGAGCTGGTCGCGGAGGGCGGCGAGTTGTTGGGCGCTGCCGGGGTCGGCGAGGCGGATGCGCCGCAGGATGAGAGTGTCCATGAGGTCCATCCCTGTGCGGGGGCCGGGGTCGGGGGCGCGGTCCGAACGCGCCCGGAATGAGCGCGGTCGCCGGCCGCAAGGTGACAGGACGGCCCGGACGACCACGGTGGCACTATAGGGACGACCCGCGGCGATTGCAAGGAAGCGGGCCGACCCGCCGGGTGCCGCTGCCGGCGATTTTCTCTGGCGGCTCCGCGGCGGGGGCGGTACAAAGGAATTGGCCTTGCCCCTTGGGCCTTTACTCCTGTCGCCGGTCGCGCCGGCCCTCCCGTAACCCCCGAGTAGGTGGCATGTCTGCATTCTGGCAGTTCGTCAAGGGCGACTGGTATTTCGCCATCCCGATGGGCCTGATGTCGATCACGGCCCTCACGTTGGTCATCTGGCGCTTGCTGCTCAACCTCAACGCCAAAACGAACATGAACGAGTTCCTGCCGCTCTTTCAGGAGAAACTGGAGCGAGAGGGCATCGACGGGGCGCTGCGCCTGTGCCGGACACGCAGCGACATGATCCCGCGACGGCTCTTCGCGGCCGGCCTGGAGACCTCGAAACAGGGCCTGGCGGCGATGCGGCGGGCGATGGCCAACGTCATCGAGCTGGAAATCCTGCCCGACCTGAACTTCCTGCTGCCGACGATCCTGGCCATCGCCAAGGTCGCCACGATGGTCGGCCTGCTCGGCACGGTCATCTCCATGATCGGCACCTTCCAGGCGATCCAGGGGTCGAAGGGCGACGCGACGGCGCACAGCGGAGCGATCGGCCTGGCCCTGTTCGCGACGGCGCTGGGACTGGTGACGGCCATCCCGCTGGTGTTCACGCACGTGCTGTTCAAGGCGTGGGTGGCGCGGTTCGAGGTGAAGATGAAGAGCGCCGCCCAGAAGCTGCTCGTCCTGGTGCAGTCCGCCAAGCCCGCCGCCAAGCCGGGCGCCGCCGGCCCCAGCCAGCCGGTCACGCGGCACTAACCCAACCGGCGAGCGGGGGGCGTCAGCCCCCCGGTTGAAGTAACCGGGGGGCTGACGCCCCCCGCTCGCCACGCTATGAAACCCCTCCCCATCATGGCCGAAAAACGTCGCTTCCTGGACGTCTGGATCATCGAGACGAACACGGTCTACCGCGAGGTGCCGTTCGAGGTCGTCACCGACTGGGTGCAGCAGGGCCGGCTGCTGGCCGACGACATGCTGCGGCCGTCCGGCACCGCCCAGTGGTTCCGCCTCGGCGACAACCCGTCCTTCTCCGCCTACCTCCCGCAAGCCGACCCCTACGCGGCCAACGACCAGGCCGAGGCGCTCGAGCCGGTCCAGGTCGATTTCGCCTGGAAGCGCCGGCCGGAGGACGAGGACGACGACGTCGATATGATCCCGCTGATCGACGTCAGCCTGGTGCTGCTGGTCTTCTTCATGATGACCGCGGGGGCCATCGCCGTCGCCTCGGGCCTCAAGCTGCCGGAGGCCGAGTTCAACCTGACCTCCGGCAACGAGAACATGATCTGGATCGGCATCCACGCCGTCGAGGCCGACCCGACCTTTCCACCGACTTACTCGATTGGCGATGGGGAGAAGCCTGCCGCCACGGACGACGAGGGCCTCACGGAGAAGCAGGTCCTCGAAAAGCTCGACGCCCGGCTGAAGGAGCGCGGCGGCAAGGCGGTCGAGGTGCAGGTCCGGGGGGACGAGACGCTCCCGGCCGGCCGCGTGCGCCACCTGCAACTGAAACTGGAACTGCGCCCGATCATCATCCGGAAATATCAGCGCGTCAACGAGAAGAAGTCATGAGCTGGAAAGTGCGTCACGAGGGCTCGCCGCGCTCGGTCGAGGGGCTCTCGGCCGGGCAGGTGGTGCGCGGCTTGCTCGACGGCCACTGGGCGCCGACCGACGAGGTCATGGGGCCGCAGGACCAGAGCTGGGTGGCCATCGAAAACCACCCGACGTTCGCCGAGGCGGCGATGGAGCTGGAGCCGCCGGAGGCCAAGACCTACGACGACGAGACGCGCCTGGACATGAACGCGCTGATCGACGTTTGTCTGGTGCTGCTCGTCTTCTTCATCCTGACGACCAGTTACGCCGCCCTGCAGCGGCTGATCGAAATGCCCGGCATGAGTACCGAACGCCTCAGGGGGGCGCCGAAGATCACCAAGGAATTAGTTGATCGGTTGATGATTAAGGTCGAGGTGCGCATGAGCCGCGGGGCCGACGGGCCGGAGAAGCCGGTCATCAAGGTGGAAGGCGAAACCGTGGACAAGGACCAGCTGCGGGCGGCGTTGACGCGCTACGTCGATAAGACGCGCAAGACCGAACTCCTCATCGATCACCAGGCGATGGTGCCGTACGGCACCATCATCGCGATCCAGGACGCGGCGGCCGGCGCCGGTATAAAAATCGTCCACATCCTGGTGCCGAAGGAGGAATTGGAGAAGTAAGCCCAGGGGTGGCAAACCCCCGGGCTTGCAGATCGTTAGCGCTGCTGAATCACGACGGGCTCATAAGTGTCGCCGTGGCGACGGATGTCGAACTTTGTCTCGATGATCTCATTTTCCTTCTTGCCCCGGTATCCTTGCTCCAGGCGCAGCAGTTTCTCTTCAAACTCGCCCGGGAAGAAGACCAGGAAGCGCGACGGCGGCTCCACGCCCAGAGCCCCTGCCAGGGACTGCACCGATATCGGCTTGTCATCAACCCAATAGATGCGGCCAATGGTGTCCTCGAGTCGCGGAGTGGGGCGATTCAGGTCGCGAATCGGGACGTAACCCTCCCGAGCGTTGACGTCATAGATGGCGATGATGGCGCCGCAAGCCTTGAGCTGCCGCATGTAGTCCTGGCCGTCGCGGGTGTTGAAGATCAAGGTCCAGCGCAGCAGGCGATCGGCCCGCTTGCTCGGACTGCCGCCGCTCCCCGGTCCTGTGCTGTCGCCACTGCCGGTGCCGCTACGGGTCCCCTCGCCGCCGCCGTTGCCTGGACCACCCTTGCCCTTGCCGGCCGCCAGGCCCTCTTTGAGCTTCTGACGCACGTCCGACCTGAGGCGCAGAATCTTATCGACCGCTGCACCACCCTCATTGATGAGGCGCTGGTCCTCCTCGTCCTTGAACTCCGGCAGCTGTCGCGCTTCCTTGCGGGCTTCCTGCAACTTCTCGCGCGGTTGAATCTCGAACGGATCGTCCGGCAGAGGGGCCTCCGGAGCGTCGGGGTCGCCGAGGGCGCCGTCGCCGGGGCCGTTGCCGACACCGTGCGGGTTGCCGCCGCCGCCGCCCGGCAGCTCCATCGCCACGGCGTTCGCTTCGACCGGCTTCTGGTCGGCGCCCCAGTTCAGCTTGGCGATCACGATGCCGCCGATGACCAGCAGCCCGATGATCAGGGCGTGCAGGCCGATCGACGTCACCGTGGACAGCGGGAACTCGTGGTGCGGCGAGTAGCGGACGAAGATGGGCTCCTCGATCGGCAGCCGCGGCGAACGCTTGGGGGCGGTGGCGGTTTTCGACATGATGTGTACCCCTGAGACGGTTCTGGTGCGACCTGTATTGAGGATAACTGACGTGAGGGGGTGCGGGCAAGGCAAATCAGATGTCCACGATCACTTCTGCCAACCACCCGTCGGCCGTGCGCTCCACCTTGAGCCCGTGGTAGGTGATGGCCTTGACCTCGTGCGCCAGGGCGTGCCGCCCCGGGTCGAGCGGCTCGCCCCAGGCGCTCGCCGTCAGCCCGGCGTCGCTCACGCGCACCTCGAAGCGGCCCAGCAGCAGGTGCCCCGGGTCGAAGCGGTAGAGCAGCTCCCGCAGCCAGTCGAACAGGAGGTAATCGCGGTCCGCGCCGTCGATTGTCAGGTCGATGCGCTGCAAGGGACGTACCGTACCCGGATCCTCGACGATGGCCGAGAACAGGCAGGCGGCCGCCTCGGCGAACAGCGTGTCGAGGTCCGGAGCGCGGACGCGCAGGCCCAGGTCGGCGGTGTGCTCGAAGGTCTCGTACATGCCTTCGATCCTACCGCGCCCGGGACGGCGGTGGTAGCGAAGACTCGGCGGGAAGGGGAAGGTTTAGCCGGGCGCGACGGGGCCGAATCGCTCACCAACGAATCAGCGCCGTCCCCCAGGCCAGGCCGCCGCCGAAGCCGCTGAGCACCAGCAGGTCGCCGTCCTTGACCCGGCCTCCGACGACGGCCTCGTCCAGGGCCAGCGGCACCGAGCCGGCCGAGGTGTTGCCGTAGCGGTCCAGGTTGTTGAACACCTTGCCGCGGCTGATGTGCAGCACGTCGATGGCGGCGTTGATGATGCGGATGTTCGCCTGGTGCGGGATGTACAGATCGACGTCGTGCGGGCTGAACCCGCCGTGGCGGAGTACGTCCTGGATCGTGTCGCAGAGGATGGCGACGGCCCAGCGGAAGACGGCGCGGCCGTCCATGTGCATGTAGTGCAGGCCCCGGGACAGCAATTCCGGCGTCGGCGGCAGGCGGCTGCCGCAGGCGGGGCGGCTGAGCAGGTCGCCGCCGCTGCCGTCGGAGCCCATGCTGTAACTGAGGATCCCCTGATCCGGCCGGCCGCGCGTCAGCAGCACCGCCCCGGCCCCGTCGCCGAAGAGCGGATAGGTCTTCAGGTCGTCGGGGTTGACGATGCGCGAGTTGCAATCGCCGCCGATGATCAGGGCCAGGTCGCTCGCCCCGGAAATGATATAAGCGGCCCCGGTGATCAGGCCGTACATGAAGCCGGCGCAGGCGGCCTCGATCTCGATGGCGGGACAGTTCAGCCGCAGGCGGTCCTGCACCAGGCAGGCGGTGGCGGGGAAGGCCATGTCGGGCGAGAACGTGGCCAGTATCAGCAGGTCGATGTCCTGGGGGTTGACGCCGCTGCGGTCGATGCAGCGGCGGGCGGCCTCGTGACACAGGTCGCTGGTGGCCTGGTGCGGCAGGGCGTGGCGGCGCTCGCGGATGCCGGTGCGCTTGACGATCCAGTCCGAATCGTGACCCAGCCGGGCGTGCAGGTGCTCGTTGGTGACCACGGCGTCGGGGACGTAACTGCCTGTGCCCAGGATACGCACCCCGGTCAGGCTGCGGCAGCGTGGGCGGGGAGGAGGGGTCCGTTCGTCGCTCATGGATCGACCAACCGCGTAGGGGCTCGGCCACGGGGCGATGGCGGGTGAGTGTCGAGGAGCGGCTCGATCGCCCGCCGGGCGGGAAAATGGAAGTATACAGCGGCGCGGCCCCGTAGGGAACGCCCTCCGTGGCGTTCCGCCGCCCGGAACGCCACGGAGGGCGTTCCCTACCGGGCGACGTACGCCAGGTACTGGATCATGGCACACACGGCGTGCTGGGTGGAGTCGAGGCGCAGCTCGCCGTTCTGGTGCGACCCGTGGAACCCGCCGACGAGCAGGCCCAGCCGGTAATCGTACTCGAAGTGGTGGGTGTTGCTCTCTCGGTATTGCAACGTCGTCAGGAACTGAAGGGACGACTCCAGCGCCGCGCGGTAGCGCTTGTGGCGCGGCAGGTCGGCCGCCTCGCGGGCCACGCGGCAGGCCTCGGCCAGGCTCTCGGCGTAGCAAGCCGACGAGACGTCCGGCGCCGTCGCCAGTGCCTGGCCGTCCGCCCAGGTCATGAAGCCGCCGAGCCATGCGGGGTGGCGCGGGTCGAGGTTCTCGTGCTGTTTGCCGCACAGCCAGTCGTTCATCTCAAAGACGAAGTCGGCGAACGGCTTCTCCTTGCTCAGCAGGAACGCCTCGGCGTAGGTGGCCGTCTGCCACGGCACGAAGGTCATTGTGCGGTGCGCCCGCCACCACGGCGCGTAGTAGGCCAGGGCCTTGCGGACCACGTCAGTTTTCCAGGCGGCGGGGCGGTGTGCCTGACTGCGCATCAGGCCGTACAAAGCGGGCCCCGGGTAGAGGTTGACGCCGTCGGGCTCGGCCGCGGCCGCCTTGTCGTCGCCCTCGGTCCAGGTCACACTGCCGTCGGGCCGCTGCTGCTTGCGGAGGTAGTTGCACAACTCCTCTGACTTGTCCAGGATGTCTTTCTCGGGAGCGGGCAACTCGTTGATCGCCGCGACCAGCAGACCGGCGGCGGCGAGGAGGTTGGCGGGCGCGGGGTGGCGCAGGTGCCGTAGAGTGACGGTCGCGTCGGACGGGTCCGGTTCCGCCACGGTGTCGTCGAGCAGCGCCAGCACCGCTTGCGTGGCGCGGGCGGCGTAGTTCCTGGCGATCTCCTTGCTCCTGGGATCCTCGTTCTGGCCGGTGTGGCGGGCGGCGCGGGCCAGGGCCAGGGCGGCGCCGGCCTGGCGCAAATAGTCGTCCCCCTCCATGACCGCGTTGAGAGAGGGGAGCCAGCCGGGGAGGAAACGCCCCTTGACCGTGTTCATGCGGAAGAGCCACTGAGCGCCGCAGCTCATGCTGATCTCGACATCCTTCCGCAGGGGGAACTCGCCGGAGGCAGTGTCCTCTCGCGGGCCGGGCACGGCAGGAACGAGCGGGGCGGGGTCGCCGGCGGCCGGTGTGCCAACCGGGGACGCGGGCGGCGCTGGCGCCGGGGCGGGCGGTTCGGACTTTGCCGATTCGGCGCCAGAGGGCACCGGAAGGCGGGAAGCATCGGCGGGGGGCTGGCCACGGGTGAGCGACCAGGTGGCCAGTCCCCCGACGCTGAAGACCAGGACACAGACCAACCACGCCATGCCGTTACGCATCGGTCGAGCCTCCTTACTCGTGGGTCGGGCATTCCAGCCTGACCGGGCGAAAGGTCAGGCTGGAACGCCTGACCTACGTCGCGCCGCCGGGGAAACGTGCGCGGACTCGGGCGCAGCGGAGTTATACACCGATTGCTCGAAGGGGATCAATGCGAACCGCCGCGGCAAGAAGGGCCGTAGCACAAGCGTCCCGCTTGTGCCTTCTGATGGCCACAAGCGGGACGCTTGTGCTACGGAGTCGCGGCCCGGCGTCTCACGCGGTCGGGGCGCCGCCGGGGGGCAGATTGATCTCGGGGACGGATGGCTGGGCCGGGGGCGGCGTGGCGGACGGTTGTGCCGGCGGTGTCGCCGAGACCGGGGTCTCGGCCGGCGCCGAGGGCGGCGTGGCGGACGGTTGTGCCGGCGGTGTCGCCGCGGCCGGGGTCTCGGCCGGCGCCGGGGCCGGCGGGGGGGGGGCAACCGGTGGCTCCTGGCCGGCCAGGAGGATGTTGCGGATCTGAATGCGGGTGTAGTGCTGCCGGTGGCCGCGCAGCCGCCGGTAGTTCTTGCGGCGGCGGAAGTGCTGGATGTAGAGCTTGATCGACGTCTGCTCGACCACCTCGCCGAGGACGCGGGCGCCCTCGACGACAGGCTGGCCGAGGCGGAGGTCGTCGGCATTTTGGTACAGCAGAACCCGGCCGAACTCCAGACGTGCGCCCGGATCCGCGTCGCGGAAGTCGAGTTCCACCACGTCGCCTTCCTGCACCCGGTACTGCCGGGACCCGTCCTCAAACACTGCGAACATCGCTCGGCTCCCCGTCGGCTCAGTCTCGAAGTCGAAAAAGCAAATGTAGCAGCGGCAAAGCCCCGCGGCCAGAGGGATTGTCTCCCCGGTCGTGAAATGCCGGCCGCGCAAACTCGTCCGCCGGGGCAAACTCTGCCCGGGAAGATCGAGGGATCGCCTGGCGCGGACGTAGGGGCGGCCGAGCGCCGAATCGCCGCCCCTCGCCGGGCCGCCGGTTTGACAGACCGCCGGGCGTCGGGAAGAGTTACAGGTCAGGAAAGACCGTTAACCGTCAGGAGGACGTTCGCATGACGCGTCGATCCCGTATTCTCGCCGCCGCCGTACTCGGACTGGTCGTCGCCCGGCCGTTGCCAGGGCGCGCCGCCGACGCCCCAATCAGTTCGCCATTGCTGCCGCCCCTTCCCGCCGCCACCAACCCGGTTGCGACGGCACCCGCCTCGACCGGTTCCCCGGCGCCCGCCGTCACTCCTCCCGCACCCAAGGTCGCCGCCCCAACCGCACTCGGCCTCGACCGCGTTCCCACCGTCGCGATCGCGCCGCTGCCGGCCGGCAATGGGGAGGTGGCGAAGGCCGTCGCAGATGCTCTGCGACAGGCGGGCAAGGCCGGGCAACTGCGCCACTTCAACATTGATGTGACTGTCAAGGAGGGCGTCACGGAATTGAGCGGCACCGTCGCCAACCAGCAGCAGCGAGAGGAAGCGCTCAAGGTGGTCAAGGGCGTGGCCGGGGTCGCCCGGGTCATGGATCAACTGGCCCTGCTGGCTCCCAGCCCGATCACGCAGGTCCAGGCGACGGGCCCGGCCGCCCCGATGCTGCCGGCGCCGACGGGCCCGGCCGCCCCGATGCTGCCGGCGCCGACGGGGCCGGCTCTTCCGGTCCTTCCGGCACTGCCGCCCGCCCCGGCCGCTCCGGTTGCGCCACCCTCGGCGCCGGCCGCCCCGCCCTCGGTGCCGGTTGCTCCGGTCGCGCCGTCCCCGGCAGTAGCCGCCCCAGTCGCGCCGCCTTCGGTGCCGGCCGCTCCGGTCGCGCCGTCCCCGGCAGTAGCCGCCCCGGTCGCGCCGCCCCCGGCGCCGGAGCTGACCGCCCCGCCGCAGCTCCGCGAGCCGATGCCGGCGCCGAGCCCCGCGGCCGGCGCGCAGAACGGCATCATCCCGGAGCCAGTCCCGACCTTCTCGGCGCAAATGCCGTCGCCATACGACCTCAACCCGCCGCAGATGCCGCCTTACGCTTGGCCGACCTACGCCCCGTACAACAACTTCTCGCGCGTCGCCTACCCGCTGGCCTACCCGTACCAGTCCTGGCCGTTCATCGGCCCGATGTACCCGTTCCCGAAGATCCCGCCGGGTTGGCGCTCGGTGAAACTGGAATGGCAGGACGGCCACTGGTGGTTCAGCCGCGTGGCGACGAAAAACGATTGGTGGCGGGTGCGCTTCTGGTAATCGACAGGAGACGACCTCCGGTGCGGTCCTCGTCCCCGCCGGCACGTGATTGCCGGCGGGGACGCGCTGTGTTCCGGGGGGCGTGGACGCGGCTCCCCGCCCCGCGGTACAACGACGGTGCCGCCCGCGGAGGAGGAGCCATGCCGATCAAGTCGAAGCGCTGGAACGACCCGTCGAAGGCGGACGACGGCTTTCGCCTGCTGGTGTGCCGTTACCGCCCGCGCGGCGTCCGCAAGGAGGACGAGACCTGGGACGCCTGGTGCAAGGACCTCGGCCCCAGCAAGGAACTGCACGCGGACTACTACGGTAAGCATGGCGAGCCGATCGGTTGGGACGCCTACCGCCAGCGCTACCTCGAAGAAATGACGACCCAGGCGGAGTTCATCGACGAGTTGGCGAGCCTCGTGGGGGAAGGCAAGACGGTGACGCTGCTCTGCTCGTCGGCGTGTGTCGATCCCGTCCGCTGCCACCGCACGCTGCTGCAGGGGCTCATCGAGGCGCGCCTGGCGGCGCGGAAGACGTAGCCGCTTGCGGCTTCGCAGGGCCTGCGAAGCCGCAAGCGGCTACGTCTTCAACTTCTTCAGGATCTCCACCAGCCGCATCGCTACCTTATCGACTCCCTGTTGTTGCTTTTGATCCTTGGTGGAATCCTCTACTTGATCAATCGGGCGTCGGCCCAGTTGACGTGTCCCCGCACCCCGCCGCGCTCGCCGAAGTCGGCCAGCAGCGTCAGCTCCTTGGCCCCAGTGACGTCCACGCGGACGACGACGGCCGCGCCGCGGCCGGCTAGCTCCCTGTCGTCGCCGCCCTCCTTCGGCTTGCCGTCCACCAGGACGCGGACCCGGGCGCTGCCGCCCTTGCCCCCCTTGTCGTCGAGGCCGACGAGCGCCTCGAAGCGGCGGTAGCGGCCGCCCAGGTCGTAGGTGAGGCGGCTCTCGGTGTGCAGACCGACGCCCCGGTCGAAGGTGCTGCCGCCCAGGCGCAGGTCGCGCCGGTCCACGCTGCCGTCGAGGACGTACGGCCAGGAAGTGCCGAGGTAGGGGGTGTGCTCGAACTTCTTCGCCTTCAGTTCGGACAGGTAGACCGCCGGCCCGCCCTCGACGGAGAGCGCCAGTACGTCCTCCAGCGGGAAGCTCACGCCGGTCTTGAACAGCGTGTCGCCGAGCAGCGTCTTGCCGTCGCCGCAGGTGGCGGAGGCGAGCGACAGGCGGGTGCCGTCGCGCAGGACGAGGCGCCCGTAAGGGGCCTTCGGCTTCGGCGCCGCGGTCAGCTCGCTGTTCAGGGCGATGACCGCGACCTTGCCGCGCTCGACGGTCAGTCCCTTGCGATCGACTTCGAGGCGGACGGCACGGGCGTCGAGGCCGGTGACGACGCCCTCGACGGTGTCGCCGTTGCGGAGCAGGATGACGTCGCGGGTGCGCGCCTCGGCCGACAGGCGGCGGCGGAGGCGGTCGGGCTCGGCCCCGTCGGGCGCGGCCAGCCAAATGACCGAGAGGGCCGACAGGGGCAGGGCGAGTGTCTCCTTGCCCAGGCGAAACCGCAGGCGCTCGCCGTCCAGTTCCGTCGCCTCCCCCGGCAGGCGGTCGCCGTTGGCGAAGACGACATGCTCGCCGGACGGTCCGGGGGGGAGGGGGATGCCGTCGCGGCGCAGGGCCACGACGTCGGCACCGGCGGCGCGGGCGGCGCCGAGGCGAACCGACCAGTCGGCCGCCAGCTCGCGCAGGGGGCCTTTCAGGGACTTGCCGGAGGCGATGTCCAGGGTGAAGGTCGGCGGCGCCGGCTCGGGGTCGGCGGACAAGGCCCCGAGGGCGGCGAGGAGGAGAGCCAGCGTACTGAGTACTGAGTACTGAGTACCACGTACCGCGCCCAGCATCGTCCGCACCGTTCTCCTCTCGCCGGGTAGGGTTCGGGTCACTTCTGCAAGATCGGCAGGTAGTTGTTGGGCACCTGAAGGATGATGCAGGCCATGGCGGTGCCGTAGTGGCTGCAAATCATGTCCGACCAGGAGCCGTTGCGCTCCTGGCTCTGGACCAATTCGTCACGGACGGCCGGGAACCAGTCGCTCCAGTAGGTGCCGCCGGCGGTCCACATGGCCTGGACGGCGTAGTAGTGGCCGTAGAAGTAGTGCATGTCGGCCGGCTGGCGCCCGAAGCGGCGCTGGCGGTTCCTGAGGAGGTAGTTGAGGCCGGAATCGATCTCCACCACCTTGTAGATGCCAGCGCTGTACAGGGCGGAGACGCCGGCCGCGGTGCGGGCGAAGCCGCCGCCGGCGCCGCCGGGGAAGAGGAAGGCCCGGTTGTTCGCCTGGTAGACGAACGAGCCGTCGCCGTTGTGGCAGCTCTTGACGTACTTGACGCAGCGCTCGGCGACCGATTTGGGGACGTCGATCCCCGCGTTCTTGGCCGAGCGCAGGGCCATCATCTGGCAGACGGTCACGGAGATGTCGGCATCGCCCGGCTGGGGGTTGTAGCGCCAGCCGCCGGAGAGGCTCTGGGAGCTGACGATGACCCGGACCGCCTTGCCGAGCACCTTGCGGAGGTCGTCCCGCAACGGTACGTCCGGCACCATGCCACAGGCCTCGCCGAGCAGGAGGGTGCCGAAGCCGTGGCTGTACATTGGCCCCTGCTGGCCGATGTGGCCGGTGTTGTGCAGGAAGCCCTCGGGGTGAGCGAAGGGCCCCAGGCGGCCCGCCGGCATCTGCCCCCGGGAGACCACGAATTGCAGGGCGTCCTTGACGTGTTTGCCGTACTTGCCGCGGCCGGGGAGGTTGCCTCCCGCCATCAGGGCCAGCGCCGCCAGGCTGGTGACGGCAACATTCTGCGAGTAGCCGCCGGTGCCCCAGGAGCCGTTATCCCCCTGCAGCTGGGCGAGGAACTCCAGCCCGCGCTCGATGGCGGTTTCGGCTTCCGCCGTCACCATGCCGCGCGCCTGCCCGCCGTCGGGCATCGCCTCACGGACGGCGTCCCCCTGGAAGGCCAGCGCGGTGCCCGAGGCCCCCAGAACGCCGAGGGCGCTACGCGTCAGGAACTGGCGACGAGTCCACATGGGAAGTCTCCCCTGATTTTCTGCCGCTTGCGGCTTCGCATCTCGTTGCAAACCGGCAAGCGGCGTTAGTCCTTCTTGCGGCTCTTCTCGGCGACGGTGCTGTAGTACTGCTTGATCAGGTCGTTGTACTTGGCCATGAACTGCTCGCGCGAATACGCGTTCATCTCGGCGCGCATTGTCTCGGGCAGGTGGCCCCACACGTCCTTGTACATCTCGGCGAGCTTCGACGGTTCGCCCTGCGACTTACCGCCGCCGCCCTGGTTGCCGTTCTGACCCTGCGGCGGCTTCTCCCCCTGCTGCCCGCCGCCCTGCTGTCCCGGGTCGGCCTTCGCCTGCTGTTCGCCCGGCTTCTGCCCACCCTGGGGTTGACCGCCTGGCTTCTTTCCCTGGCCGGCCTTCGCCTGCTGTTGGCCCTTCAGACCCCCCTTGCGGCTCGCCATCCCGGGCTTGACCTTGCCGTCCTGTCCCGACTTGCCGCCCTGGTTCTTCTTCTCGCCACTCTGATCCTGCTTGTTGTCCTGGTTCTGCTGATCGTTCTGATTTTGCTGCTGGTCCGCGCCGCCGCCCCCGCCACCATTCTTCGCCTGGTTGATGAGCGAGTCCAGGTCCTTCAAGATGTCCTCCTGCACCTGGCGCGTGGCGTCGGTCAATTCGCGGTGGTCGAGGCGGTCTTCGGAAGTCCGCATGTTCTTGCCGACGCGGTTGAGCACTTCCGCCTGGTCCATCTCCGGCTCGTCGGGCTGGGCCGGCTCGTCACCCTCCTTGGGATCCTTGGCCTTGGGATCCTTCGGCTTGGGATCCTTCTCTTTCGGCTCCTCCTTCGGCGGGTCGGCCGGCTTCGGCTGGTCCTCCTTGGCCGGCTCGGCCACGTCGGGCCGGTTCTTCTTCTTGAGGCGCACGGGAGGATCGTCCCCACCGGGCGGGTCCTGGGCGATGGCCAGGCCGGCCAGGAGGAAGGCAACGCTCAGCACTCCCACGACTATGCGATTGATCACGGCTTGTCACCTCCTCCATCGTCAGGTTCGATCAACTCCTCGAGCAGCTCGCCGACTTCCTGCTGCGCGCGACGGATGTCCTGTAACTCGGCCTTGCCCTTGTCGTCGAGTTTCGCCGGGTCGGGATTGGCCTTGCGGAAGTCCTCGGTGCGCTTGTTTATGTCGGCCTGCATCTGGCGCAGCAACTTGAGCTGCGCCAGCGGCGGGATTTCGCTGCCGTTGCCGGCGCCGGCCCCTCCGCCATCTCCCCCGTCTCCGCCGCCGCCCCCACCGCCGTCGTTGTTGCGTGCGGCGAGCGGGGCGTTTTGCTCCTCCTTGAGAGTTTGCAACACGTTTTCCAGGCGGGTCAGGGCGTCCTTCTGCAACCGGGCCGCCACGACGACGGCCTCGGTTTCCGGCTTGTCGTGCTCCTTCAAGACCAGGTCGCGATGCTCCTGCAAGCGTTGCGCGGCCTGGTCCATCACCTCCGACGTTTTTCGCAACAGGCGGGCGAAGACCGGGGCCCCTTCCAATTTCTTATCGGCCAGGGTGGACAGCTCCTTGGCCAATCCGCCTTCCTTCGACCCCTGGTTGCGCGATAGGTCGCCGAGGCTGGTCAGGAGCGTGCGAAAGCCTTCCGGCCGCTGCAGCAGGAGGTTCTGGATGCGCTCGCGCTCGGCGATGAGGGCCTCCTGCCGCTCCTTGATCGCCTTGATCTGGTCGGCGACCTTGGCGAGCTGCTCGCGCTCCAGTTCCTCCTCGATCTGTTCGCGGGCCTTCTTTTCTTCGTCGCGGGCTTCCTGGAGCCGGTCGAGGACTTCCTGCTGTTCCTCCTGGGCATTCTCGCCGCGCTCGAGCTTCTGGGCCATCCGCTGCATCGCCTCGGCCGCCTTCTGCGCGGCCTGCGCGGCCCGCGGCGACCGTTGCCGCGACAGCTGTTCTGCCTTCTGCCGGACCTTTTCTTCCAGCTCCTTCTCTTCGCGGGCCAGGCGCTGCAACTCCTTCTCGCGCTCCTTCGGGTCGCGGATCTTTTCGGCTTCCTGGATCTTTTTCCGCAGCTTCTCCATGTCCTCTTTCAGCTTCTGCAACTCCTTTTCTTCCTTGCGGAGGTTCTGCGCCGCCCGGTTCAGTTCGGCCTCGCGGCGATCCTCGAGTTGCTTGACCAGGTCCTGGAGCTTCTCGACGCTCTCGCGCTCCTTCTTGGCGGCCTCGCCCGGCTCCTTGTCCTTGAGGTGTTCCTGGGCTTGCCTCATCGACTCGGCGATATTCTTGTCGCGGCCGAGTTGGGCGGCGTCCTTCATCTCCTTGGCGGTCTGCGGGTCGCGCTGCTCGCGCTCCTGGGCGACGCGGTCCATTTTATCCAGGAGTTGCTCGGTCCGCTCGCGCAACTTCTGCTGATCGGCCTTGAGCTGTTCGAGGGCGTCGTCGTACTCCTTGCGCTCCTCGGGCTTCAGTCCTGCCAGCTCTTTGCGCTGCAGCTCTTCGGTCTGGTGCTGCAAGCGCTTCTCTTCTTCCAGGAGCGACTTGGCCTCGCCCTTGACCTCCTGGGTGCTGGTGAACGAGTCCAGGGTGTTCTTCAGCAGATCCTCGAAGGTCTTTTCGACTTCTTCCTGGTGCTTCTTGGCCTCCTGGAGCAGTTGGCGGGCGCCGTCGGCCTGCTGACGCAGTTCCTGGGCCTGTTTTTGCAGCTCGCGTGCCTTCTCGCGCTCGGCCTCGGCTTCCTTCCGCTTGGCGGCGGCGTCCTTGTCGGCCTGCTGCCGTTCGGGGTCGTCCTTCGGTTTGTCCTTCACCGCCCGCTCGGCCTCGGCGGCGGCCTTCTCCTTCTCGTCGGCGCGGCGCTCGAGTTCCTTCGCTTCACGCTCCTTGCGTTCGGCCTGTTCGCGGGCGGCCGCCTTGTCGGGCTTGTTCGGGTCATTGCCGTCCTGCTTGCGGGCGTTGGTCAAGCGCGGCTCGATCTGCGGTAGTTCCTCGCGGGTCAGGCGGTCCAGTTCCTCGGCGACGCGCTCCATGCGCTTCTCGCTGCCGGAGCGCGGCAACGGGTTGTCGCGCAGCGTGTCGCGGATGCGCTCGACCTCGGCCCGCAGCCCCTCCTTCTTGTCGCCGATGCGGTCGCGCACCTTACGCTGGGTGTCCTCCGCTTGCAACAGCTGCTCGAGGTCGTCCTGCGAGAGCTTGCCGGTTTGCTTCAGGTGCTGCTGCACGTCGTTGACCTTTTTCGTTGCTTCCTGCTGCATTTTCTTGAGGACGACGAGTTCCTGCTGCACCTTCGCCTGGGCCTGGTTGACGACGATCTCCAGGGCGTTCTGGCCGACGATGCGGATCTCGACCTCGTGGCTCCGGCCGGGCCCCTTGCCGGCGGACACGTCGTCGTAGTCGTCGGCGCAGGCCTGAATGGTGAGGACGTCGCCCTCCTTGAGGCCGCCGCCCTCGGTCGGGTCGAGGTGCTTGAACTCCCTCAGCGGCAGCTTGCGGAGGACCGGGACGCGCTGCGGCCGTTCCTTCACGGCGGGCCCCGGCGCGAACAACTTCAGGCGGCGCGGCGGGTCGGCCTTCTTGCAGCGGTATTCCAGCCAGACGTGGCGAACGGCGAACTGCTGGTCCTCGGCCAGCACGTGCAGTTCCAGGGTGGCGTCGGGCAGGACGATGAGGTTATCGCGCGCCGGCGCCGGCCGCTCCAGGGTGACGACCGGCGGTGGGTCGGCGAAGACGTTCAACTCGAACATGCGGCTGTTGGCCAGGCCGCTCTCGTCGGCGAAGTGCAGGACGTAGTTGCCGCTGACCGGCGGGATGAAGGTGACGCTCAGCCGGCGGTGGTCGCCTTCTTGCAGGGTCGCGGGGACCGTCTCGGTGATGCTGCGGCCGGCGGCGGCGACAGCCAGGGCGGCAAAGGGGTCGCCGGCACCGAGTGGGGCCAGGAACAATTCGAGTTCGACGGAGGGCGGTTCGGGGCGGAACTCGATCCAGGCGGCGGACAACGGCCGGTCGGCGGCGGCGCGCAGGGTGACGACGCTGCCGTTGACGGCGACCACCTTGCCGCTCCCGGGCTCGAGGTCCACGTCGGCCACCTGGGTGTAGCGGGGGAACGCCAGGTGGACCTGCGGCGAGGCCTTGCCGTCGAGCGGCACCAGCTGCGGCGGCGGCAGGACGTCGATCTCCTGCCATTTGGTGACGGCGTCGTTGGCACGGACCTGGAAGGAGAAGGTCTTGCCCTTGGCCTTGCCCGCCTCGAGGCGCATGCGGAAGGTGCCCGACTTGCCGTCTTCCTCAGCGGTGATGTCGCAGGTGTACTCGGTTGGAGAAGGGCCGTCGAGTTTGAAGGCAACCGAGGCGGTCGGCGGAATGACACCGAAGACGCGGCCGGCGACCTCGAACGGCTCGTTCTGCCCGATGTGGCGGCGCACCTCGTCCAGCTCGATGCGCGTTTTTGTCGGCCAGCGGTGGCCGCCGAACGGATCGACCAGGCGCATCAGGGCGACGCCGGCGAGGGCGGGCTGCCACAGGCCAAGTCCGGTGACGACCAGGAGCGGCGCCAGCGCCAGGACGCCGAGCCGCCACAGGCCGCGCGTGTTGACCAGGCGGCTAAAGTCACACTTGGAGACGCCGCGCAGGCCGCGGCTGACCGCCTCGCGGCGCATCGCCGGGGAGTCGTGTCCTTGCTCCGTGTCGAGGAACTGCACGGCGCTGGCGAAGCTATCGTTGAGGCCAGGGTAGAGCTGCTCGATGCGCAGGGCCAGCGTCAGGTCGTCATCCTTCTCCCGCAGCGGGAGGAACAGGCGGCGGTAGAAGACGTAGCCGGCGCCGGCGAGGGTGGCGACCAGGAGCAGGGCGCGGATGACGTCGGGGAGGTGGAAGCGCCAGTCGAGGAGGCCGGCGACAGCGGCCCCGCCCAGGAGGAGGGCGAGCAGCCAGGTGCTGCCGCGGAAGGTGGTAACGAAGCGGAGGCGGCGGCGCACGGCGGCGAGGCGCTGGCGGAGCTGCTCCTGCTGAGGGCCGGGGTCGGCGGCGACGGCGGCGACGGTCTGCGGCATCCGAGGAATCCCCCGCGGTGATCGGCGGTGCGGCGCCGCCCCGGCTGCGAGCGCAGGGCGGACGATGAGGCACGCACCACTATACCAGTTACCCGCGCGAGTGCAAAATCGTTTCCGGCAAGTTGTTACCGGTCCCGCGCGCGCTGGCGGCGGTGCGTTGACGGCCGCCACAGCGTGACGTAGGATGCGCTGACTTTTCGCGGGCCGCTTGCGGCTTCGCATGCCTTGCGAAGCCGCAAGCGGCTTGCGCGGCCTCGCGCTGGCAGGAGCACATGGGAACGACCGACCGAAGCGCCGCCGACGTCCCGGCCGTCCCGCGACTGGCCCGCTTTCGCGCCCCGTTCGTCTGGGGCGTCTGGGCCCTGCTCAGCGCCGGCCTCGTCGGCTACGTCTGGCTCGTCAACGACGATTTCCCCATTGCGGATGACTGGCATCTCGTCCCGTCCTACACCGGTCACCAGCCCCTCACCCTCTCCTGGCTGTGGGAGCAGTACAACGAGCACCGCATGCCGTTGCCGAAGGTGTTGCTCGTCCTCGGCGGCGCCGCCACCGGTTACGACTACCGGGCCGGCCTGCTCCTCAGCGCCCTGGCCCTGTCGGGACTGGCCGGCCTGATGATCTTCGCCGCCGGCCGATTGCGGGGTGGGCCGAGCTTCGCCGATGTCCTCTTTCCCCTGGTACTGCTGCACTGGGGGCAGTACGAGACGCTGCTGATCGCCTATGCCCTGAACCTGGTCGCCTCGACGGTCCTGGCCGGGGTGGCGTTGCTGGTCATGGTCCACGCCGGCGGGAGGCTGTCGCTGCGCCACGGCGTCCTCTTCGGACTCTGTCTGCTGCTGCTGCCGCTGTGCGGATCGAGTGGGGCCGTCCTGGTGCCGGCACTGGCCCTGTGGTTGGCCGCTGCCGCCGCGGCGTGCTGGCGCTCGGGAGGAAGGCGCGGGCGGGCCGAGGCCGTGGTCCTACTGACCCTGGCCCTGACGTCGGTCGTCCTGACCGCCGTCTATTTCGTCAGCCTGGAGCCGGTCGCGGGGAGCCCACCGCGGCCGACAGCGTTCCAGGCGGCGCGCACCGCCGTCGAAGTCCTGGCCGAAAGCGCCGGCCCGTTCGCCCAGGTGAGCTGGCCGCTCTCCGGGCTGGCGGTTGTCGCGCTCGCCCTGGCCACGGTCTTGAAACTCACTCGCGACTGGCGGACCCTGCCGGCCGAGCGCTTGCGGCCGGAGGGACTGTTTTGCTTTGGCGCGGCCATGCTGTCCCTGGCCGCGGGCATCGGCTGGGGCCGCGGGGGGGGTGGGCCGGCCGCGGGGTTTGCGACGCGCTATGCGACCCTGGCCGCACCGATTCTCTGCCTGGCCTACCTGGCGTGGCGCTCGGCGCCCGACCGCCGCATCGCCTGGGGTCTTTGTGGCGTTGTGGCGCTGCTCTTCCTCTTCAACACGGGACAGGGGATCACCCGCGCCCAGGTGCGGCGGCAGCGGATGCGCGACCTTCAGGCCGACGTCGCCTCCGGACTGACCCCCGCCGAGATGGCGAAAAAATGGGGCGCAGACATCTACGCCGCCAATGCGGAGGCCGACCTGACCGAGCGCTTCGAGATGCTCCGCCGGGCCGGCCAGGGGCCGTACAAGGGGACACGGGCGGCCCGGGGCCGGGAGGACTGACGCCATGCCGCACTGGATCGAGCGGGCGCGGCGCGGCGCCCCGGCCCTGTTCGTCTGGGCGCTGTGGGCCCTTCTTTCCGCGGGGCTGTTCGCCTATGTGGACCACTACCAGGGCGACATCCCGCTGGCCGACGACCTGGCCCTGGTGCCGCTCTACACCGGGGCCGAACCGGTCACGGCCCCATGGCTGTGGCAACAGTACAACGAGCACCGCCTGCCGTTGCCGAAGCTCCTCCTGTGGGGACTGGGCGCCGCCTCTGGGTGGGACTACCGCGCCGGCGCCTATTTCAACTGCGCCGCCCTCTCCGGGCTGTGCCTGGGGATGATCCTGACCGCGCGGTCCCTGCGCGGATCCACGAGTGTGACCGACGGCGTCTTCCCGCTGGCGCTGCTGCACGTCGGCCAGGCGGAGACACTCCTTTTCAGCTTCACGGTCAATCTCGTCACCGCGGCCGTCCTCGGCGGGGTGGCGCTCCTGATCGTGGTGCGGGCGCGGCGCACGCCGACCTGGCGCCAGGGCCTGCTCCTGGGTCTGGTTCTGCTGGCCCTGCCGCTGTGCGGCTCCGCCGGCGTCGCCCTGGTCCCGGCCCTCGCCGTGTGGCTTGGCTACGCCGCCGTCGCCCTGTGGCGCTCGGGGCAACCGGGGGGCCGGCGCCACGCGGTGGCGCTGGCGGCCCTGGCGGCCCTCGACTGCGCCCTGGTGGGCCTTTACTTCTGGGGCTACTTCCGGCCGGTGCCGCCCGCGACGGAGCCGCCCCTCGCCCACCGGGTGCGCACGTCGCTGCAATTCTTCGCCGGCGGCCTGGGGCCCGTCGCCGAATCGATCTGGCCGGCGTCGGCGCTACTGGTTGTCCTCCTCGCCGGCGCCAGCGCGGTGCTGCTCGCCGGCGTCTGGCGGCGGCAGCCCGACGAACGGGCGCGCGCCCTGGGTTTGGCGCTGTACGCCTGCGGCATCGCCGCGCTGGGGCTGGGCATCGGCTGGGGGCGGGCGCACCTCGGTGATGCGGCCGGCTTCGGCAGCCGCTACGTCACCCTTGCGGCACCGCTGCTGTGCTGCGCCTACTTCGCCTGGGTCCTGTACTCCGGGCGGCTGGTCCCTCGGCTGCTGTTGTTGACGTTCGCCGTCTTCGCCGCGGTCGATACCGTGCAAGGGCTGCAGCGAGGGGCCCGGAGGGCCGAGGCCACCGCCGCCATCCACGCCGACATCCGCCGGGGGCTGTCGCCGAAGCAACTGGGCGACAAGTACGCCTCGGCCATCGGGTTACCGGGGGGCGAGGACATCTTCGCCGGCCGCCTGGAGATGATGCGCCAGGCGCGTCAGGGGCCGTATCGCCACCAGCCGGAGGAGTAATGACGCGAGACACTGCCCAGGTCGGCGCCGACGGCCCGACGCCGACGCACACGCCGGCCACGCCGACCCGTGGCTGGCCGGTGCTGCTGTTCCGCCTCACCGTCCTGGCCGTGGTGGCCTTGGCGGTCTGGTGGCGCGTGCCGGTCACGACGGAATGGCCGGTCAAGTTCCAGCGCGCCTTGCAGTACGACTCGGCGCTGGCGGCGCGCACCATCTGGTTGACGCTGCGCCCCGGCCCGCGCTCCCCCCTCGAAGCGGCCTGGCTGGAGAAGGCGCCGGGGCGGTTCATCGAGCCGCCCTTGCTGCAAACGCTCACCGTACTGACCTACTTCCCCGACGGCCGCGAGCGCCCCTGGGTGTCGGGCCTGATCGCGTCGGCCTTCTGGCTGCTCGGCGGCTGGTTCCTGTACCGGCTGGCGCTGTGGTACGCCGGCGGCGCCGGGGCGCTGTGTGCCCTGGCCTATTACTTGTTGGCGCCATTCGGGATCGTCGTCAGCCAGAGCTTTCAGCCCGAAGCGCTTCTGGTCTGCGGCCTGCTCGGAGCGCTGTGGGTCCTCGTCTGCGGGCGGGCGCTGGAGTCGTGGCAGCGCACCCTCGTCGCGGGCCTGGTCTGCGGCCTGGCGCTGCTCGTCAAGCCGGGCGTCGTCCTCTTGCCACTGGCCGGCGCCTTCCTCGCCTACTCGGTCAGGGCCCGCGGCTGGCGCGGCACGCTGCTGTCCGGGCAGTCGTACCTGTTCGGCCTGCTGGCGGCGGCCCCGAGCGTGCTGTGGACGCTGGCCCTCCTCCGCGGGCAGGTCGGCGGCAAAATGCTGCCGCAGCTGCTCCTGTCGCCGAGGCTGTACGCGGGATGGGCGGCGAACATGCAGACCGTCGTCGGCGGGGTGCCGTTGGCCCTCGGCATCGCCGGTGCCTTGCTGTCGTTCTTGCGGCGGCCGGCGCCCCTGGGGGTGGGCCTGCTCCTGGGCTTCCTCGCCAACGGCCTGCTGTTCACGTTCCACACCATGACGCACGACTACTACCAGGTGCCGCTGATCCCCATCGTGGCCCTGTCCGCCGCGCCGCTGGCGCAGGTCGGCTTCGACGCCCTGGCCCGCCAAGTGCCGCGCTGGGCGGGGCTGCCCGGCGCCGTCCTCTTCCTCGCCGCCGGCGCCGCCCTCGCACAGCCCGCGACCGACCTGGCCGGGCCGCGCTTCCCCGAGTGGCCGGCGCAGTACGAGGCGGTTGCCGACGCCGTCGGCCCGGGGACCGAGGTGCTGAGTCTCAGCGAGTCCTACGGCCTGCCGCTGACGTATCACGGCTGGGTCTTCGCCCGCTTCTGGCCGTCGCAGGGGGACCAGGAATACGACGAACTTCTGTCGGGAGCCGCCCGGGGGGAGGAAGCCATCCTCGACTCGTTGATCGAGCAGGAGCGACCCCGTTACTTCGTCATCACCCAGGTCGAATGGCTGCCGCGCCACCCCGGCCTGGCGATGGCGCTCAAGCGCCGCTATCCCGTCCTCCTTGCCCGACACGATCTTGTGATTTACGATCTGCGGAGCCGCCGCGATCGATCCGAATCGGACGCGGCTTCTCCTTGATCCGCTGTCCGAGGCCGGCCTGGTTCAATTCCGCGGATAGTCGAGTAACACGGCCGGGAGTCTGGCGGTGAGGGTTTCGAGGTCGGTACGGGGCCGTTGTGTGCCACCATGTGGCACAGAATTATCTCCTTGTTGCCCTTCGGTTTACGGCGAACACATGGGGTGTGTGCCACGTGCCACGGGGGTGTGGGGGTGGTTGGCAAACCACCCCGCACGAGCGCCAGCCGCGCTGCCGAACCGACCCCCTCACCGTTCCCTCGGGTGGAACCCGGCCGCCAAGGCCGATTCGTTTCACGGGCCGGTGAAACGAATCGCGTTTCCCGAAGTCCTTGTCCTTCCCTGTCTTGCGCCACCGGAAACCCATTCGTTTCACGCCTTTGGTAGACACCCTTCCGGGGGGCAATGAAACGATTCGGCAGGGAGGAAATTCGGCCGAAGCGACGCGTGGGTGAACCTCCAGCTCAGCCGGGGAGGGGCCCCGCCGACTGTCACCCGGTTTTCAACCGGGGGTGGCTTAAGGGGGCGGTGCTTCCAGTCGGCTGGGAGCAATGGTGGGCCGAGGCTTTTGCCCCTTGAGGATGGCAATCTCGTCGCGGAGTTGCTGAATCGTCTCCTCGAAGATCCGGATCTGCTGCTGCTGGGCATCGAGGATCGTCAACAGAGCATCCACGAGGGGCGTTCGTTCGCTGTCCAGGATTGGGGGAAGATCCAGCTTCATGCTGTTCAGCATAGCAAGTCGATCCTCCGGCAGCTGCGCCGATTCCGCGAGTTTTTGAGAAGTTACCAAGTCGGCGTCCAAAAAGAACGCCCGGATCGACGCTCGTGCGAGCGGAAGAACGAGAAGGTTGTCCCGAAGGCGGAATGGCGTGCCGAAAACGCACACCCGACGCTGGGCCAGTCCCAACGGGGCTGTTACAATGTGGTTCGCCAGGAGGGTTCGACTGCCATGAACCTGCCGTCCGAGGTTGGTGTCTCTCCCTTCATGGACACGAACCTCCTCGACATCCAGTTTGCCCGCATCGGCGCTCGGCTGAAGGTGGCTGACCGCCCCTCTCGTCGCAGCCGCACGTCAGGCGTCATCTCGCTGGACGTGCAGGCCGACCGCAAGGGCGAGTTCTTCGAGATCGTCCGCCCGCCGGGGGCCGAGGCCGAAGTCGCCGTTCTCGACGTACAGCCCGGCGACCGCCACCTGCTGCTCCTGGTGCGGGAGGGCAAGGACAAGAGCAAGTTCCTCTGCGGCCACGACGAGCGGCACTGGTTCGTGGCCGGCATCCCCGAAACCGCCCCAGTCGGCACCGTGCGCCAGGCCAAGGAGGCGCTGAAGCCCGCCGAGGTCTTGAGCGCCCAGGCCGGCAAGCGCCTCCGTGCCAAGGCCCGCAGCCGCCGCAAGAACGCCGCCTTCGTCCGCCAGGGCGAGTGGTTCTTCCTCCCGGTTCCTGGCTTCGTCGTGGACGAGAAGCTGGTCCTGCCCAACGAGCCGCTGCGCCGGGGCAACGGCGGCAAGCCGCATTGGGCCGAATTCTGCTTCCGAACGGGCGGCGAAACGGTCTACGTCTGCTCCAGGCATCCCAACGGCGTCACCGAGGCGCAGTACAAGGGCATCCTGGCCGGCAGCCCGAAGGCGAAGGGCTGGGGCTGGCGCACGATGCGGCGCAATCCGGGCGTCTACGTCCGGGGCCGGGTCCGGCACGCCGACCACGCCACGATCACGCTCAACGGTTGGCACCGGGTAGTGATGAACACCGAGGGGCAGTCGAAGGCGATGAAGAACGTGGCCTTCCTGGATTGACCACGAGACAGATCGACACGACAGCGGGACATTTTCGTTGACGATGAAGCGAAATCCCCCTATTATGTCGTTGTTCTGGAACGGTTAGCTCAGTGAGAGCAACGGGAAACCGAAGGTTGCATGTTCGCACCATGCACCGTTCCATTGCACAGGCCATGCACAAGGTTCCTTCTAATCCAACTGAAACTACCTTGGGCGCTTCCCTGTGCTTCATACATCCGGCCATTGTCGAGGTTCCTTCTAAATCAACTGGTGAAATTACCTCGGCAGCTTCCCGGATTGTTTCAAAATGGTCACCGCCATGTCCCTGAACGCCCTGGAAATCTACCTGACGAAGAGTCGCAAGATCATCGTTCATGGTATCGGCGAACAACAAACTTCCCCGGCTGCGGTAGCTACCTTCAACCGCAACCTCATCACACTCGGCTTCGTCTGCTCGCAGGAACTGACCGGCGCACTGGCTGGCCTTGGTGACGATGCCCTTGCCAACCTGTACAAGCAGGTTGTCCCGATCCTCAAGAAGATGACCGGCGCTCACCGGACCTTCCAGCCGATGTACCCGAACTTCCCGAAGCAGGTCATGGATGCCAGCGATCTGGAGTTGTACCTGAACGCCATGATGCACTACTGGACGGCTGCCGTAAGTGACGTCCTCCAGGGAAAGCCACGCCTTCACGGCGGTCCTCTCATGGAGGGTGCGCCGACCCCTCCCACCGCTTCCGCCGACGTCCTTCGTGTCCCACTGCGCTGGCTTCCAGAATACGAAGTCGAAAACCGTGACCCACTCCCAGACGAAGAAGTCACCCTTCGGGTCATCGACTTGGGCAGCGAAGCCGATTTCTGGAAGGTCTTCACCTGTCTGGCGGGGTCCAACGGCTCGCTCTCCGAAAGCGACAAGGCCGTTGTCGAGTGGTTCGCGGGTCCAATCCCGAAAAGGGGTGAAGGTAAGTGGGCTTTCGGGTATCCTAGGCGATGGGCGCCCACGGCTTATTCCCACCAGGAGGCTGCGCCATGCAAGTCTGCACCGATTCCCTACGCAACTCGCCCGTCCCGCCGC
>DATFNV010000036.1:0-9704 GCA_035266225.1 Gemmataceae bacterium | reverse complement strand
CGTCGGCGACATGGCGGCGCTCGACTGGGAGCACAAGAATCACCCGGCCGCCGGTGCCGATTCGTGGTTCGGCTACTGCCACGCCGGGTCGGCGGCCGCGGTGGTCCATCCCCAGCCCAACCGCGTCCGCCGCATCCGCGGAGGGCTGACCCTGAGCGTTGGCGACCAGAAAGGGCTGCTCTGCGCCATCCACGCAGCCGACAGCGCCGATAGCTTCGGTCGCCGCTCCGAAACCGACGATCCGACTCGGCCGGAGTACATCGACCTGACACCCGATCAGCTGTGGCGCTACCTCAAGCTGTACGTTCAGCAGAAGGGCGTTCCCCTGATCATGGACCTCGAAGCCGGCAAGCAAGTCTGGAACTACCCGATCTACCACTACCGCGTGCAGTACAGCAGCACCGGCGGCGAGGACTACCGCGGCCGCATCACCATCTGGTATGCGGAGGACAACGTGACGAAGGACTTCGTCGGCACCAAGCCCGGCTCGCGTACCTATCACTGCACCTTCAAGATGCGCGGCGGCTCGGTCGTGAGCGGCTCCGGCCACTGGGTCGGCCCCAGCGTCAAGAACCATCCCGACTTCGCCTGGTATCCCAAGGTGACCAAGCCTGAGAACCCCAACGTCAGTGTCGCCAAGGTGCTTGAGATGCTCGGCCAGGGATCGTTCAGCCGCAACCTCGACCTGCCCGACGTGGCCCTGGCGGAGCCGATGAGCGACCCGGGGCGGCCGCCGCAGCCCATCGGCATGGACGCCAGTCCCGAGGCGCCCAAGGCCGAGGAGCCGACGCTCAACCTCGAGCCCGGCACCGTCACGCTGACGCCGGCCGACCTGATCGCCCTGGTCGCCAACAAGCGCTCAAAATTCCACCTGCTCGTCCAGACCGCCGACTTCAACGGCATGTACAAGAAGGGCGACCCCTACAAGGTCGCCGTCCTGTCGGAGAAGCCGGGCTACCTGTACCTGCTGCACCTGGACAAGGACGGCAACGTCAAGGTGCTGTTCCCGATGGACGGACAGGACAACCGTATACCGCCGGGAGGCAAGAAGATCGAGTTCCCCGGCCCCAAGGACACGTTCAGGTTCGTCTGCGAGGCCGTCGGCGACAACCGCGTCAAGGGAGTGGTCACGAGCAAACCGCTCAACTTCACGGGGCTGGATCGCTCGGGCGACGACGAGTCGGACAAGAAGGGCGGACAAGGACTTGGCTTCTTCTTCAACCCCCAGCAGGAGGACGAGATGCGGAGCCTGCTCAACAAAGAGGTGCTGCAAAACGACGACAAGCGCGAGCAGGCCGTGCGCGACGTGAAGGCCGACCTGGAGGGACTCGGCGACTTCGCCCAGGGAGAAGTGACCTTTTACGTTGATCGGGCCGCCAAGGACAAGTAGTCATTCGTCATTAGTCATTAGTCCGTAGTTCGGAGCGGTGCCCTCGGGATCGCTGCGAACTACGGACTAATGACTAATGACTTTTTCGGGGTTGCGAGACAAATCGCAGCAACTTGTCCGGGTCGTCCGGCGGTTTCCGCTTATCATGGTAGAGGGGTGGGGACACGAACGAGTTGAACCCGCCGGAGTGTCGCGACCACTGTGGTGCGAACCCGATCCCAGGTTACGGTGACGTCCGCCCCCGAACCGGAGGTTTTCCAGTGTCTCTAAAGCGTTTTGGTAAAGTGGTTCTGGCGGCCGTAGTCGCCTTGGCGTTCGGGTTCGGCAGCACCCTGGTCCGCGCCAGCGACGACAACGCCGCCCCGTCGAATTCCAAGGGCAAGGACAGCACGCCCGCCGACGGCAAGCAGGCCGGCAAGAGCAAGAACGACAGCACGCCGTCCGACGGCAAGCAGACCCAGCAGCAGCAGAGCCCCAAGGGCAAGGACACCCCGCCGGTTGACGGCAAGCAGAGCGGCAAGGGCAAGAACGACACCCCGCCGTCCGACGGCAAGCAGACCCAGCAGCAGAGCCCCAAGGGCAAGGACACCCCGCCGGTCGATGGCAAGCAGGGCGACAAGGGCAAGAACGACGTGACCCCCGCCCCGAAGCAGAAGTCGGCCACGCCGAGCACCAAGTCGGGCGACATGCCGAAGGCCCCGGCGAAGGAAATCGAGTAAGCGAGTCTCCGCGGAGCCGGCGGGCCAGGGGCGGCGGCGGGACGAAGAGTCCTTCCGCCGCCCGCGACTGCTTGAACTGTGTGCTCAAATTGTGATAGGCCGCGACCGCCCCCGGGCCGACCGGGGCAAGATAGGTTCTCTGGCATCCAGCGAGGAGTGACAGTTTTCATGAGCCCTCTGAAATACGCGATGTATACCCTGGCCCTGTTGGGCGGCGTGCTCGCCGCCGGCTTGACGGCCGGCGATGGCCTCGGCAAGGAGCCGGTGAAGCCGGCCAAGTCCCCCGAGGCGTACCGCCGCCTGGGCTCCGAGGCCACCAACGAGTTCCCCAGCTGGATGGTCCGCGTCTCGGTGGACCGTGAGAGCCGCACTTACAAGCTCGATGACACCGTCAAGGTGACGGTGGTCTCGGAGCGCTCCGGCTACCTGTACCTGTTCAACATCAACTCGGCCGGCGAGGTCGCCTGCCTGTTCCCCAACAAGTTCCAGCCGAAAAACGACATCGAGGCCAACCAGACGGTCGTCGTCCCTGACCCGAAGGACTCGAGCTGGCAGATCGCGATCAAGAAGCCGGTCGGCCACGAGCTGCTCAAGGCGGTCGTCACCAAGAAGCCGCTGAAGGCCTTCGGGGGGCTGGCGCTCAACGACCGTGGCGGGCCGACGCCGGTCAGCCGCGTCCTGTACCGCGCGATGATCGCCGAGGCCGCCACGGGCGACGCCGACAACGGGGCGGCGGGCGAGAAGGAGAAACTCAGCCCGGAGGCCTTCAAGAATTACCTGGATCAGGCAGGGGAGTGGGCCGAGCACGAGGTCGAGGTCATCACCTCCGAGGAGAAGGCGCCGGAGAGGGCGCCGCCGGTGCGGCGGGTCGGCCTGTTCGTCGGCATCAGCAAGTATGCCGACAACAGTGTCCGCCGCCTGAACGGCCCGCGTAACGACGCCCGGCGCATGGCCGAGGCGATGAAGCGAACCTGCGGCCTGACCGCCGAGCCGCACGTGCTGCTCGACGAGCGGGCGACCCTCTCGGCCGTCCGCGCGGCCTTCCTGGAGCTGGTTGAGACGACGCGCCCCGGCGACGTGGTCTTCCTCTTCTGGGCCGGGCACGGCGGCCGCTGTGCCGCGGTGGGGGGCAACGGGACGGGGGCCTACGACGCCTTCCTGCTGCCCTACGACGGCAAGCTCGGCAGTGACGCCGAGATGCGCCGCACCACGCTCCTGGACAGGACGTTCGGCCGCTGGGTGCAGGAACTGGACGGCCGCCGCGTCGTGGTCATCCTCGACACCTGCCACAGCGGCGGGCAGATCGAGGGCCAGAAGGTCGCGACCCTCGGCCGGAACGAGCTCGACCCGCTGAAGCGCCACGTGAGGACCGTGAGCATCCCGGACAGCGTCAAGGTGGAGAAGGCCGGCCGCGAGAAGCCGTATTTCCTCGGCTCGCAGGTGGTCCGCGCCCGGGCCATCGGCCAGAAGCAGGCCGCGGTCCTCGCCGCCGCCACCTTCCGCCAGTTCGCCTTCGAGCGCCGCGAGGACGACCACGCCGGCGTCCTGACCTACTACGTCCTGGAGGCCCTGGAGAAGCAAAGCGGCCCGCTGACGCTCCACGACATCCACGAATACGCTCGGGGGCGCGTCAAGAACTACGTCGAGAAGACCTTCGAGGGCACCACCCAGGATCCGGTCTTCGCCGACCAGGACGGCTCGCCGGTGGTCCTGAAGAAGTAACGCCTTCGCCCAGACCCACACCCCGGCCCGAGGCGCCGGCGGGGACACCCCCGCCGGCGCCTCGGGCCGTTTCGTTTACCCGTAGCGACAAGCTGCCAGCTTGTCGTTCCGCGTCGGCCGACAAGCTGGCAGCTCGTCGCTACGGGCCCGGGGGCAAAAAAGACGTCTCGACGTGTCCACCTTTACCCGCCGCTTCCGCTTAACTAGATAGGCGGTTCGATCTCCTCGCGAACCTCCTGAGAGGCAACGCCTCCCCAATGTCGTTCTCGGGACCGGTGAGCCCGAGGCGGGGCCGAGGCAAGCACGTGACGAGAAAGCAAGGGAGACGACAATGATTCGGTTTCTTCTTAGCGCGGCGGTGATGAGTGTGAGCCTGGCCCTGGCCGCGCCGAGCACGGCCGAGGCCCGCGGCGGGCACGGCGGCGGGCACGGCGGCGGGCACATGGGGCACGGCGGCCACTTCGGGATGCACGGGCACTCCTGGGGCTCGCACTACCACTACGGCCACCGCCACGGGTGGTACGGGGGCTACGGCTACGGCTACAGCAGCTACCCCTACTACTACGGCAGCAGCTACTGCTACCCCTACTACTACTGGATGCGTTCCTACCCCTACTGTGACTCGAACGGCAACTACTAACCGGTCGAGTCCGGTGGCCTCAGGCGGGGCCGGAACCGAGAGGGGCCGTCGCCCTCCCATCAGGGGGGGCGGCGGCCTCTGTCCGTTGGCGGAATCGTCACAGTCAAGCAGGTGGCACTGAACAAGCAGGTCGATCCGGCGGGAGTCACGCATGGCTGGAATTCGCCTGGTCCTGACACACCTTTCCGTCTTGGTTGTTTGCTCCGCGGCCGTCGCGGCCGAGCCAGGGCCCCTGGCCCCGCAGGCCCTGGAGGTGCTCCGGACCCACTGCTATCGCTGTCACGGCCAGAACGGCTCGA
Organism: Gemmataceae bacterium; assembly: GCA_035266225.1. Lineage (GTDB taxonomy): Bacteria > Planctomycetota > Planctomycetia > Gemmatales > Gemmataceae > DATFNV01. The sequence continues at coordinate 4,934 of DATFNV010000036.1, read as the reverse complement.
ACAAAGGGGGCGTAAATTACGTCACGGACCTCCGGGAGCTGGTGGCGCGGAAACCGGTGGTACCCGGCAACCCGGCAAGTTCCGACCTGTACGCGGCGGTCGAGTCGGGCCGGATGCCGCCGCCAGACCAAAAGCCCCGGCTCACGAATGCCGACGTCGCCGTCCTGAGACGCTGGATCGAAGTCGGCGCCCCTGCCCCCGACGCTGCCCCGGCGCGGCGGACCTTCCTTTCCCCGGCCGCCGTCCTCGAACAGGTCCGCGACGACCTGGCGACCCTGCCGGAGGGGGATCGGCGCTTCGCCCGCTATTTCACGTTTGCGCACCTTTATAACGCCGGAATCCCCGGCGACCGGCTGCAGGCGCACCGGGACGCGCTGTCCAAGCTGCTCAACAGTCTTTCCTGGAGCCGGAAAATCGTCGGGCCGCGCGCGATCGAGCCGAAGGACACGGTCTTTCGCATCGACCTGCGGGATTACGGGTGGGACGAACGGGGGTGGGAGACGGTCCTGGCCGCCGACCCGTACCGGGTGACGTACGGCACCGAGGCGGAAAACGTCGGCCGCGCCCTCAGCGGCTGCAAGTTCCCGCTCGTTCGCGCGGACTGGTTCGTCGCGGAGGCGTCGCGGCCGCCGCTGTATCACCGGCTGCTGCGGCTCCCCAAGACGGAAGGCGAACTGGAGCGACTCCTTGGCGTCAACGTGGCGGAGGACATTCAGAGTCAGCGCGTGGCCCGCGCGGGCTTTAACGGGTCCGACGTGTCGCCGAACAACCGCCTGATCGAGAGGCACGAGGCACGTTACGGGGCCTACTGGAAGGCCTACGACTTCCACGGCGGCGGCGGCCGGAAGAACCTCTTCGGCCGGCCGCTGGGCCCGGGCCCGGCCGAGGTCGGGTTCCAGTACGACCTCGGCGAAATCCTCTTCAACCTGCCGAACGGCCTGCAGGCGTACCTGATCGTGGACGACCAGGGGAAGCGCCTCAACGAAGTGACCCTGCACGACGACCTCGTCACCAACGGCGGCGGCTGCATGTCGTGTCACGCGCACGGCCCCTTGCAGCAGGACGACCAGGTGCGCGAGCACGTGCGGAAAAACCGCCAGGCCTACTCCGCGCGGGAGGTGAAGACCGTCCTGGCCCTCTACCCCCCGAAGGAGGACTTCGTCGCCCTGGTGAAGGTGGACAGGGAGCGCTTCGCGCGAGCGCTCGCCCAGGCCTTCGGCCGGTCGGGCGACGGGGAGCGTGAGCCGATTGCGGTCCTCATTCGGCAGTTCCAATCCGAGCTGGGCCTTCCCCTGGCGGCGGCGGAAGCCGGTCTTCAGCCCGACGAGTTCCTGAGCCGGCTGGGGAGCACGCCGCTGGCGCGCCAGCTGCCCCTCGCCTGCGACGAAGGAACCGTGCCGCGGGAACTCTATACCAAACTCTTCCCCGAGATCGTCCGCCGCCTCCGGGTCGGCAAGGACGACTGGTCGCCGGAGCAGTTCCTTCGATCACCGGAGCGCCGGCGGGAGCCGAAGTCCCCACGCCCGTAAGACACTGTACCAAACACCCTCTTGCCGCTTGCGGCTTCGCAGGAACGATTGCGAAGCCGCAAGCGGCGAAGAATCGTGGCGGCTTCTGCCACCCTCGCGAGTCGGGAATCGCGGTATTCCCGAGATTTCTGCCCCGTCTACTTCTGCCTTTCGAGCCGCTCGCAGGCGGCGGCCGCGTCCCGGGTGAGGCGGGCGTCCGGAGTGCCTTTCGTCAGTTTACGGAGAAGGGCGCGGGCTTCCTTCGTCGCGATCCATTCCAGAACCTCCACGGCCCGCAGGGCCCGGAGTTCGCGCGGAGGGATGACCCCGTTCTCCATCTCCCTTAGTATGTCCTCCGCCCGACGCCGGGCCTCGGCCGAGGAGGATTTCGCCACGACCGCGCGGAGCGCGGCCGCCGCGACCGGCCCGTGCTCCTTGAGGTCCGCCGTCGCCCGCTCGCGGGTGGCGAACTCGTCCTTGTCGAGGTCGGCGATCAGGGCCTTCACGCGGGCCGGGTCCGGCGGACTCGCGGGGGGAATCCGGGCCGCAAACCATTCGACCGCCTTGGCGGGCTCCGCGAGGAATCGGCCTTGCGCCTGGAACCCCGCCTTCCCGTCGGCATCGGTGAGGGCCTCCCACGCCTCGGCGAGGGTTCCCTTGGCCGCGGCGTGGGGCGGTTGGACGTCCCACCCGAGGACGACGGTGTCGAGTCCGCCCGTGAACAGCCGGCCGTCCGGGCCAAACGCCAGGGCGGTGACCCGGTCCCGGTGCCCGCGGAACTCGGCACGGACCTTCCACGTCGCCACCTCCCAGAGCCGGATGGTGCCGTCCGCCGACGCGGTGGCCAGGGTGCGCCCGTCGGGCGCGAACGCGGCGTTCGCTGCCCCGGGCCGCGGGCCGGCCGCGAGGGTCGCGACCGCCCGGCCCGTCGCCGCGTCCCAGACGTATACGTGGTCCATGCGGCTGCGCCCAAACGGGTTCTCCGCCCAATCGACGAGCAGCCGCCCGTCCGGGGAGAAGGCTCGGCCGTCCGCAGACCTCATTTTCCTGTTGACATGCACCTCCGCCAGGTCGGTCATATTCCCCGAGCCCGCTTCATCCGGAACGTTCGGCCCATACATGGGCTCGTTGAGTTCGTGCCCGGGCTTACCCGTCGCCACGTCCCAGAGGCGGACGGGTACGACGCGACGCTCGGTACGCAAGTTCCCCTCCCATTCGATGCCGATCGCCAGCGTCTTGCCATCGGGCGAGAGCGCGGCCCGCCGGGTCGTGAAGAAGGGCACGCCGTTCAAGAGCAGGGCGTTCGGCGCGACCGCGAACGAACGCCGCTTCTTCCCGGATTCGACGTCCCAGAGCCGGACGACCGCGGGCTCTTCTGCGTGGCTGAGCGTGAGGAGCGTCTTGCCGTCGGGCAGGAACGCCGCCACGCAATCGTCAGTCGCCCAGTTCCCGAAGCGGTCGATGACCCGCTGGCCTGCGACGTCGTAGAGCCAAATCCGCCAGCTGCCATGAACGCCCTTGCCGGCCCAGGCCAGGAACCGGCCGTCCGGGCTCGCCACGATTCCCCGCTCGATCCCATCAACGATTCGGCGGGGGGATTTCCCGCCGGCCGTGTCCCAGATATGGAGGTCGCCGTCCTGGTCGGTGGTGAACAGACTCCGGCCATCGGCGCTGACCAGGATCTGTTCCACGGCACTGTCCTGCGCCGCGGCCGGGGTGAGCTGACGCCCGCTGGCCGCGTCCCATCGGTAGATCGCCCCGCTCACGGCGCCGGTCAAGACCGAGCCGTCCCGGCTGAACGCGAGTTGTGGGTCCCGAAAACCCCGTCCTCCTGATCGGATGAACACGGAGCCGGCGCGGTGAGGACCGCCGACCAGCGCCTCCGGAGGCAGCGCCGGCTGGAAATGAACCTTATGCGGGTCGAATAAGGGCCTGGTATCGGCCCCGTGCGCAGGGAGTCCCCGCTGCGGCGAGGCCGGCGCGAGGTTCAAGAAGCGGCCCGGGGCTCAGGCGGCGCGCGTGTAGCGGTGGTGCAACCCGCCGACCTGCGGCAGCGCGATCACCCGCCCCCGTTCCGGCGGCTCCACCGCCCGCGGGTCCGGCGCGTTCTGCTCGAGCGACCTGTGCGGACGTGACCGGTGGTAATACTCAAAATACGAGGCCAGGAGCCGCCGCAGGTGCCGCTCGTTCAGTACGATCACATGGTCCAGCAGTTCGCGGCGGAGCGTCCCGACCATCCGCTCGACGAACGGCGACTGCCAGGGTGAGCGCGGCGCTATCACGACTTCCTCGATCCCCAGCGCCTTGAGACAGCGGCGCACCTCGTCGCCGTAGATGCTGTCGCGGTCGCGGATCAGGTAGCGCGGCGCCTCGTCGTAGGGGAACGCCTCGTGCAACTGCTGCGCCACCCACGCCGCCGTCGGCGCCGAAGTCACGTTGTAGTGGACCACGCGCGGCCGGTCGTGCCGCAACACGACGAACCCGTACAAGAGCTGGAAGGTGACCGTCGGCACCACGAAGAAATCGATCGAGGCCAGGCTGCCGACGTGGTTCCGCAGGAACGTCCGCCACGTCTGTGACGGCAGCTTGGGACGGGGCCTCATGTACTTCGCGACGGGGGATTCGGCGACCTCGTACCCCAGCAGGCGCAGTTCCGCCTGCACCCGCGGCGCGCCCCACAGCGGATTCTCCCGACTCATCTGCCGAACCAGCCGGCGCACTTCGGCGGCGAGCTTGGGCCGGCCGGGCCGGCCGCGCGACTTCCACCGCCAGAAGAGGCGGAAGCCCTGCCGGTGCCAGCGGACGACCGTCTCCGGCTTCACGATCAGCAGGGCCGACCGCCAGCCCGACCACAGCCGCGACAGACACGCCCAGAACAGCCGGTCGCGCCAACGGAGTTTCGGCCGGGGCGTGCCCCGATGCAGCACGGCCAGTTGCTGGCGTAAGGCCAGGTTCTCCGCCACCAGCGCGGCGCGGCCCAGAGTCAACCCGCGCAAGAAAACGAACAGCGCTTGGATCCCGCTCATGCGGGCCATTGTCCGACCCTCGCGGCCCCCTCGCCACGAAAAACCTCTCCCCGTTTCGGCGTTTGCGTAGGACGGCACGATCAGCGCGGTGGTGCGGCCCACACGTCGTGGGTCAGGTCATGAGTCTCTGACGCCAACACGGTTCGTGCGGAGGCCCTGGCCAAGGCCACGGCAATCCACAGACCGATTGCACGTTCGCGGGACCAGTCTCTGGCCGAGTTCTCATCTCCCCGTAAAGTACAATTGCCCTTCCTCTCAGCTTAGGGTTCGCTCAAGACAAGTGGAGGTTGTGAGAATCTGAAGGTGGCGAGGCGTTGATACAAGTCGGCGGGAAAATCCCAGAGGGCGAGGAGTTTCTGTTGCAGAACTGTCAAAGGGGTGAGGAGGACAGTCAGGTGCC
>DATFNV010000035.1:0-24323 GCA_035266225.1 Gemmataceae bacterium | reverse complement strand
TCCTTGCGAACAGCTTCCACCAGGGCCAGGCAGGCAAGGGTGATCGCGCGCTGGGTGGCCTGATCGTCGCTTTCCATGTAATTCTCCAGGCGCAATTGGCGCTGGTACTGGCGCGCGTATTCCTCGTAACTGACGGCGATGATGGCCTTCGGCAGGGGTGTCATGGCCAAGCCCTCCTGTCCCTGGCGGAATCCCAACGCGAGTGTACCAAAGGTCGCCCGGCCGAGAAAGGCGAAGCGGTTCAACCACTCCGTCCGGTTGCCCGACAACGGTCCGCCGGTCCTCAACCGGGGTTGACCCAATCCCCGCGCTAGCTACACTTCGCCGGGACGGATCCGTGGGACAGGGCCGGATGCCATGATTCAATTCTTCTCCCGCGAATTCCTCATCTTCTTTGGGGTGGTCTTCGTCGTCTACTGGCTGACCCCCTGGCGGCGGTTGCGCGTCTGGGTCCTCCTGACGGCGAGCTTCGTCTTCTATGCCAGCTGGGACTGGCGCCTGGCCATCCTCATCACCGGCACCACCGCCGCCGACTACTTCATCGCCCGCGGCATGGACGCCTGGATCGACCCGCGCCGCCGCAAGCTGCTCCTGGTCGGCAGCCTCGTCATGAATCTGGGCCTGCTCTGCTATTTCAAATATGCGAATTTCTTCCTGAACTCCCTGGGAGAGGGCCTGAACGCCGCCGGCACCGCGGTGTCGCTGCCGGTGCTGCGCGTCATCCTGCCCATCGGCATCTCGTTCTACACCTTCGAGGCGATCAACTACACCGTGGACGTCTACCGGCGGCGCGTGCCGGCCGAGCGCAACTTCGGCCACTTCATGCTGTTCATCCTGTTCTTCCCGCACCTGATCGCCGGGCCGATCGTCCGCGCCCGCGACTTCTTGCCGCAGGTCGCGCGCCGCAAGCGCTGGGACTGGGCGCGCATGCAGCTCGGCGTGTCGCAGTTCCTCGTCGGCCTGCTCAAGAAGTTGGCCATCGCCGACCGCATGGCCCTGTACGCCCGGCCGGTGTTCGAGGACCCCGAAGGCTATGGCTCCCGGGCCGTCTGGCTAGCGACCCTCGCCTTCGCCCTGCAGATTTACGCCGACTTCTCCGGCTACACCGACATGGCGTTGGGCTCGGCCAACCTGCTCGGCTTCAAGCTGGCGCCGAACTTTAACATGCCGTACCTGGCGACGAACTTCTCGGACTTCTGGCGGCGCTGGCACATTTCGCTGTCGAGTTGGTTGCGCGACTACCTGTTCATCCCGCTGGGCGGCAGCCGGGGCAGCGGTTGGAAGATCTGCCGCAACCTGATGATTACGATGACGCTCGGCGGGCTCTGGCACGGCCTGAGCTGGGTCTACGTCCTCTGGGGCGTGCTGCACGGCGGCTTCCTGGTGATGCATCGTTCGTTCCGCTCGTTCTGCGAGGCCCGGCCGCGGCTGGACTGGGTCCTGCGAACGCCGCCCGGCACGGCGCTCCGCAGGACGGTGACTTTCCTGGGCGTGTGTGTCGGCTGGGTGCTGTTCGCGGCCGCCGGGGTCGAGGCGGAGGCGACGTTGGCCCGGTTCAAGCAGCTGGCCGCGGGGGAAGAGGCGCCGGCCGTGGAGTACGACGCGCTGCACGCCTCGGGGGTGATGCTGGGCAAACTGGTCGTGCCGGAGCCGGGGCCGGAAGTGCCGCATCCACACAAGGGCCTGTGGTTGACCCTGGCGGCGGTGGCGCTGTGCCACGGGCTCACGGTGCGCGGCCTGTGGAAGAAAGTGTGGCGGCGGCTGCCGGCCCCGGCGCTGGGCTTCGGCTATGCCGCTATCCTGACGCTGGCCCTGGCGCTGGCGCCCGAAGCCGGGCAGGGGTTTATCTACTTCCAATTCTGAGCCCCTGTGGAGCGGCGCTTTCATTTCATCCCCTCGTGAAACGAAGCGCGTTTCCCGATGTGCTTGTCCCGCAGCCAGTTGCGCCGCCGGAAATGCTTCATTTCATGCATTTCCTCCGGGAGGCTCGCGGGGGCCGTGAAACGAATCGCCAAGGACCAGCTTGGGCCTCAGTGGCCCGTGTCGATACGAGAGGATCCGAGCCCTGAGCTGTGAGCGAGCTGGAGACAGTCAGGCCCCCGAGGTCGCCGATGAGAGTTTCAATGGCCGTCTCCCAGCCGGACCGCATTTCTCCATGCCAGCAAGGAGCAATTCGGCAATTGGTGCGGATGGTAGGGGCGGAAATCAAAGCAGCACCAGGCGGCCGCAGATGCAGGCCGGGGCCAGTTGGCGGTGCCCAGTGATGGGGGCCGTGGTGTACTGGATGGCCGTTCGTGCGGCGTCAAGTCTCCTCTACCACACGGGGGATCGCGCCAAAGGTATCCCGGTCGAACAAGCCCGGCTCGGCGACAGGGAAGTAGATAAGATCGTCTTGTGGGAGTTCTCGGTTCTCCGCCTCCGCCCTCCGGCGGGCGTCCTCAAAGGCTTGCCTGTGGTCAGCACCACTGCCGAGGACCGTGTGATGGCGGAGCAGAACGACCTGCCCCGCGTAACGGGCAATATTCCCCGGCTGGCGCATGAACCAGGCGTAATCCTTTCCCGGATCCCGAGACTTTTTCTTCTTCATGAGCGGCACGCCTCCTGATGTCAGCGCCGACGAGCCGCATGGGAAGGAACCCCTGTGTGAGGCGGCCCGTCACCCTGGCTCTGTACTTTACACCGGGGTCGAGTTGAAGAGCAAGCGGTGTCGGTCAACAGCGGTATCGCTCAATCGAGGACCAGGGCCAGCGGCACGTCGGCGTAGGTGCCGCCGCCGGTGATGCCGTGCCGCGTGAAATGCTCGCGGCTGCGGTTGGACCAGTGCGGCCGGACGAACGGCTCGTAACCCTGATCGACCAACCGGACCCGCTCAGCGGCGTCGCGCAGAGCGGGGACATCAACCGCCGGCGGCGCCACCCCACAGGCGGCAAACAATTCGGATACGGTGCGTCGGGCGAAGCCGAACAGGTCGGCGAGGGATGGGGCCGAGCCGGTCGAGCTGGTTCGGATGAAATTGGCCGTGCCCGGCAACGCACCGGGAGACGTTTCCGAGGAACGCGTGGCGCTGCTTCGGCGGCAGGTCGAACCCGAATTGCGACCAGTCCTTCGGGAACAGGATTTTCAGGAGATCGATTGGGAACGGGTGATCGCAATCGTTGCCGACATGGCCGGCCGAGTGACATGAGCAACTGACAGGACCATCGAACTCCGCGAATCGTGAATAGATCCACAAGTCCATGAGACACAAGGATTTATCAAGAGTGTCACGGGTTTCGCGGGTTTCGCGTGTCGCACCCGACCGACCCCGCTCAGCAGCGGCGGGGCTGCGGGACCTGCGAACTTGGGAAAGCCCACCTGCCCCCGCCGTCGGCTGCAGCGGCGGGTTCGGCGGGCCTTTTGTACGTCTCGTGGTGATGCAACAGCACATCCGCTGGAGTCATGGCCGACATCACCTCATCGAACTCCTCAAGCAGCGGGCGGAACCGGTCCGACCCGTTCTCGAAATCGCCGAGAATCACGTCTTGATTCTCCAGGTCCCAGAACGGCGGCGCTCTGTTCGAGTTCGCCGGGTGATTTCGGCCCTTTGGCTCCATCTTGGCATCTGGCATCCGGACCAACTCGAGCCTTCGCTTGAGAGCAAGGAGCTTCGCAAGGATGGGCGGGCTGAACGCATTTTGCGGCTGGCACATCGTGCGAACCAATTCATACGCACCCAGTACCCACAGCCACGCCAGCACGCCCGCGTTCCCGAGCACCCGACCGTCGAAGCGGTCGGCTGACAAACCAGCATCGAGTTTGCCCTTGATCTCCTCCCCGAGGTCAAGCAACTGGATCACACGGGAACTCAGATAGAACGAGAACTTCAGGAGAGGCTCCCGCGCCAATTCCTCCTCTTCGGTTGGGTTTACAAGCACGGTCCGAAATCGGTCGAGCATAGCCATGCGAACACCCCGTCGATCTGCGCTGCAAGGGGGCCAACCCCCGTCTGATGCACGAAAGGAGCCAGTCTATTGGACACGCCGGGAAGCCACAGGTTCACGCCGCCGAACGACACCGTTCACCTGCCGCGGCGGCAGGTGAGACGATGAACCCTGAAAAACCATAATGCCGCCGGGGTCAGGTGCAGCGGCTGGTTCGGCGGCGCATTCGCAAACTACCCATGCCAAGCGGTCCTATTCTATTCTGCTCGGCATCGCATGTATTTCCAGTTTTCCATGCTGGCACGTATATCATATGGGGCCATGCCGGGCAAAGGCTTGCCGAGACACTTGACCCATTGCGATTCGAGCGGATATCGGACCGATGCACCGATTTCGTATTCGCCGTTTGAAGGTGTCGATTTCAGGAACAACTTATCCCATTCGCCCCCTAATTCCCACAGGATAAACTCCCATTCCCATACGTGATAGAATGCCGCAATTTGAGAATCGGGTACCGCGAGCTCCCAACCGATTTCGTCAATCTCCTTCGCATGGTGTTTGGCGTCGCTCACCGTGTCGCACCATAGTATTTGATCGCTTTGAACGCGTTTATGCAACAACGGCAACATTGCGCGATACCGCCGTCTCTTGTATTCGTCGGCCATGTTCCAGAATTGGCCGAGCGTGTAGTCGATACGCTCTGCGCTCAGAATATTGAAGGCCACCGGATGGAAGGTCCAGAGTTTCATTCTTGATTCCAAGCGCGGATAGGCGCGGATTGTTAGCGAAGCTACCCACCGCGCCGTCCCTAATCTTCGGCAGCCCTCTCACGCTCATCCCAAGAAATATAGGCGAAGCCCATTCCAACCCCGGCTGCTACCACGAAACCGGCGACCAAGCCGAGGGGAAACGCCAAATACCAGGGCACTCCGTGATAGAACAGCAGTGTCACCGCTGGGATAATTAGGATGAGGACAAGCCTTGTGAGGGCCTTCATGCACACCCCCGCTTCTTGGCTGACGAGTCCGGTACGACCGCTATAAGCCGTTCCCAGTTGGCCCGCCAACTTGACAACCCAGTGGCTCAGGCTCAACCCGAAGTAAGCTGACGCGAAAAGAATGAGGCCGATCCACAGCTCCGCGAAATAAAAAGCGTAAACAGCGGCGACAACGAGCAATGACAAGGAGGTCGGTACGAGATAGAAAAAGGCTAATCTCGTCAGGTTGGGGGCCATTCTGCGGGGAGGGGCTGGCTCATCCGACATTGGCTGCCATCCTGTCCTGAAAAAGCCGCCGAACCAGCTGATTAGCCTGACCGGCCGGTCAGCATAACACCGCGCCGGTCAGCATAACACCGCGCCGGTCAGCATAACACCGCGCCGGTCAGCATAACACAGGCCACGACAGCGAACACCGCCCTGGTCCGCCAACGCCAGCACGGCCGCCCCTGCGTTTAGAACACCGCTGGCGCCCTCTGTCAAGCACCGTCGCGATGTTCGTGCGTTTTTCTCTGTTGACCCGGCGGTCGCTTCACTGTACATCAGTTAACTAATCGGCCAATCAGATTCTCGCCCGGGAGGACACCCCTGAGCGGCGACCGCATCCCCCAACCCGCAGCGGCCACGTCCCCGCGACCGCCGACTCCGCCGCGGTTGCTCGATCAACTGCGGGAGGCAGCACGGCAACGCGGCCACCCCGAAGCGACCGCGGCCGTCTTCGCGGACTGCTGCCGCCGCCTACTTCTTCTCGAGGATCAACTCGCCGTAGATCGCAGCACTCGCCGGATCCTTGGGCAAGTCGGCCCGACACTCCGGCCGGGAACGTAACGCAAGGCAACGCTACCCGACCATCTCGTCCGCGTGGTAACTGCTGCGGACGAAGGGACCGGCCGTCACCTTACGGAAGCCCAGCGTTCGCGCCAGTTCCGCCAGCTGGTCGAACTCGTCGGGCGGCACGAAGCGCGCCACCGGGATGTGCTTGAGCGTCGGCGCCAGGTACTGCCCGAGTGTCAGTGTGTCGCAAGCCACCGCCCGCAGGTCGGCGAGGACCTCGAACAACTCGTCGGTCGTCTCCCCCAAGCCGAGCATCAGCCCACTCTTGCTAACGGTTAGCGGCGAGCGTTGCTTGACGTGGGCCAGCAGGTCGAGGCTGCGCCGGTAGTCGGCCCGGCCGCGCGCCTTCTTGTACAGCCGCGGCACGGTTTCCATGTTGTGGTTGTAGACCTCCGGCCGGGCCTCCAGCACGCGGTCGATGGCCGCCAGGTCGCCGAGGAAGTCCGGTGTCAGCACCTCCACCGCCGCCCCCGTCCGGGCGCGCACGGCCGTGACGCAGCGGGCGAAGTGATCGGCTCCGCCGTCGGGCAGGTCGTCGCGCGTCACCGACGTGATGACAACGTGCTTCAGCCCCAGCCGGTACGCCGCCTCGGCCACGCGCTCCGGCTCGTCCCCTTCCAATTCGTCGGGCGTGCCCTTGTGGACCGAGCAGAAGCCGCACGGCCGCGTGCAGACGTTGCCGAGGATCATGAAGGTCGCGGTGCGGCGGGCGTAGCACTCCGGCCGGTTCGGGCAGCGGGCGTTCTCGCAGACCGTCTCCAGCCGCAGCTCGCGCAGCAAGTCCTGGGTAAAGAAATTCTCATTCCCGCGTGGCAGCATGCGTCGCAACCAGGAGGGCAGGCGGCGCGTCGGCTGACTGGCGGCCTCGACGACAGGCAATGAGTGCATGAGAAAAGCCTTCCGGCCCCGGCGGAAGCATGGCTGAAGCCCGCCAACGGCCGCGCGAGCCTCGGTCACTCTTCCCGCTTCCTTGATCTCCCATCCTCGATCAGTTTAGCAACGCCTTCGCCTTCGCGACAGGCGAACCAGGGGGAGGCGGGCTGAGGCATTGGCACATCATATGCTCTCCACCTCCCGTAGCAGCCGCCCGCACCTGGGACACCAAGCGGGGGGCAAGACACTTGCGTCCGCGGGTCAGACGGGGTTGTGACCGTCCCCGTATCGGGTCCACATGCGAGGAGTCTTCCGATGTTACGCCTGGCCATTGTCCTCCTGATCATCGTCCTGGTCGCCGGGGCACTCGGCTTGTTCCGGACCGAGGCCGTGTCATCCACCATCGCCTGGTGGTTCTTCGTGATCTTCCTGATCCTGTTCGTCGTGTCGCTCGTCTTCGGCGGTGTGCGCCGGCCGCCCGTGTAATTGTTTAGCCGCGACCCGAAGGGGAGCGCGTCGGACGCGCTCCCCTTCGGGTCGCGGCTAAACATGGCCCACCGCGGGCTTCTTCTTCGAGGGGATACGACTCTTGCCTACCACCAACCCGAACGCCAACCTGCAGCGGGCGTTCTACAGCCTGGCGACGCTGCTGATGGTCGTCGCGTCCCTTTACTGGGGCCGGTCGGTGCTGCTGCCTCTGGCGCTGGCGGCCCTCTTCGCCTTCATCCTGACGCCCGCCGTCGCCTGGTTGGAGCGGCGCCACTTCCGCCGCCTGCCGGCTGTGCTGGTCGTCACCCTGCTGGTGTTCGCCGTGCTGGGCGGGCTGGGCTACGTCCTCACCCTCCAGATGGGGCAGCTCGCCGAGCAACTGCCGCAGCACACCGAGAACATCAAGGGTAAGATCACGACCCTCCGCGAAAGCAGCAGTGGCACCCTCAACAAGCTGCTGGGCATGGTCAAGGAAGTGACGGAGAGCTTCCACGACGTCAACCGGGCGGCGCAGACCTCGGGGGTAACAGCCGAGCAGCCGGCCACAGCCTGGCCGATGGGCCCCGACCTGCACTGGCTGACCGGCATTGCGGGGTCGGCGGCCGAGACGCTGGCCACCGCGGCGCTCGTCATCGTGCTGGCCATCTTCATGCTCGCCAAGCGCGAGGACCTGCGCGACCGGCTCATCCGGCTGTTCGGCCACGGCCACCTGACCGCCACCACGCGCGCCCTCGACGAGGCCGCCGAGCGCATCAGTCGCTACCTGCTCATGCTCGTCCTCGTCAACGCCGCCTACGGCACCGTGCTGTCGTTCGGCCTGTTCTTCATCGGCGTGCCGTTCGCCCTGCTCTGGGGCTTTCTGGCCGCGTCGCTCCGCTTCATCCCCTACGTCGGCGCCTGGATCGGGGCGGCCTTCCCGATCCTCCTCAGCGCCGCCACGTCGCCGGACTGGCTGCAGCCGCTGCTGGTCCTCGGCCTCATCCTGGTGCTGGAGTTGTTCGTCAGCAACGTGGTCGAGCCGATCCTCTACGGCCGGTCGATGGGTGTCTCGGAAGTGGCCCTGCTCGTGTCGGCCGCCTTCTGGGCCTGGCTCTGGGGGCCCGTCGGCCTGGTCCTCTCCGTGCCGATCACCGTCTGCCTCGCCGTCCTCAGCAAGTACGTCCCCCCGCTCGAGTTCTTTGGGATTCTCCTCCGCGACGAGCCGGTCCTCGCCCTCCCGCTGCGCTACTACCAGCGCCTGTTAGCGCACGACGAGGACGAGGCCGCCGAGATGGTCGAGGAGTACCTGCGCGACCACCCCTGGGAGTCGGTCTTCGACGAGGTCTTGCTGCCGGCGCTGGCGATGGCCCGCCGCGACTCCGAACGCGATGAGCTGGAGCCCGAGGAGCGGCAAGCGATCTCCCAGGCGACGCGCGACGTGCTCGACGACCTCATCTTTCGCCAGCAGCAGATAAGCAAGATCGCCTCGGTGCCGGTCGGCGAAGAGCCGCCGCGGCGGCCGCCGGTGCCGGCGCTGGCTTTCCCGGGACACGACGAAGGGGACGAGCTGTGCCTGCACATGCTCGGACAGTTGCTGGGGCCGTCCGGCTGCCGGCTGGAGGTGTTCTCGTCGAAGTCGCTGGCCGCGGAGGTGCTTCACCGCGCCTGCGAGGAGCGACCGGCGTTCGTCGTCATCGGGGCGCTGCCGCCGGGCGGACTGGCCCAGGTCCGCCACCTGTGCAAGCGCCTGCGAGCGCACTGCCCCGACGTGAAGATATTCGTCATCCGCTGGGGGCAGGAAGACAATCTCGACAAGCTGCGCGAGGGGCTGCGCCAGGCCGGCGCCGACGGCGTCGTCACGACGCTGCAGGAAGCCCGGACGCTGCTGGTGCCCCTGGTGCAGTTCGCCGCCCACCTCCCGACACCCCAGCCGGCGCGGGAACTGGTGACGACGTGAGCCGCTTGCGGCTTGGCGTTCGCTCTACCCTTGTGAAGCGAACGCCAAGCCGCAAGCGGCTTCCCTTTGATTTCTTCTTGTCGGAGCGCGGCGTCCGGTGGTAGAGTAAACACGCTCGGATTGATGGGATCGGGTGATGCGGGCTCACGGGACACCCTTTCGTGAGCCCTTCTCGTTTGGGACGTGTGATGAGCGCCTTCGCTCCACCAACTCCGGAATCCGCCGCCGGCGCCGCCCTGCAGGCTTACCTGCTGGGGACGGTGGAGTTCGAGGCCGCGCTCGCCCTGCAGCGTCACCTCGTCTACCACGTCGCCGGCGAGCGCGAACGGGCGGCCCTGATCCTGTGCGAGCACCCGCCGGCCATCACTGTCGGCCGGCAGGGAAGCAGGGCGCACATCCTGTACGAGCCTGAGGAGCTGCGCTCGCTCCGCTGGGGGGTCCGCTGGGTCAACCGCGGCGGCGGCTGTCTGCTGCACCTGCCGGGACAGATGGCGATCTATCCCATCTTGCCGCTCGACCGGCTCGGGCTGGGCCTGCAAGCCTACCTCGACCGCCTGCGCCAGGTCATCATCGACGTGCTGGCCGACTTCAGCGTGCCGGCGACATCCGGGCCGGATGGGGCGGCCGTGTACGTTGGCGCCCGGCCGGTGGCGCACCTCGGCGTCGCGGTGCGCGACTGGGTGAGCTATTACGGGGCCGCCTTCAACGTCTACCCCGACCTGGAACCGCTCCGCCGGGTCCGCACTGGGCCGGACGCCCAACCGATGACCTCGCTGGAGCGCGAGCGCCGCGGCCCGCTCCGCGCCGCCCTGGTGCGCGAGCGCTTCCTCGAACATTTCGTCGCCCGCTTTGGCTTCGGGCGCCTGTCGCTCTTCTTCAACCACCCCGCGCTGGGCGCCCGCGCCGGCTCCGGCACCGTCACGAGCCGCCCCTGAATAGGTAGCCGCTTGCGGCTTCGCAGGTCGTGCGAAGCCGCAAGCGGCTGATGGCTAGCGCGCCAGGTCCACGTCGATTTTCACGATACGATCCGTCTGTCCCGAGCGGTAGGTGAGAGTCACCAGGCCGCGCGAGTTGCGCAGGGCGCGGACGAGATCGGCATTGGTGCGGACGCGCTGGTCGTCGATCTTCACGAGGGTGTCGCCGCGCTGCAGGCCGATCGCGTCGGCGGGGCCACTCGGCGTTACCGCCGTGATGCGCACGCCGTCGGTCGCCTTCTCACACCAGACGCCGAGGGCGTTGTTCATCAGGTCCACCTGGAGGCGCGTGGCCGGCTGTCCCATGCGCCGCACCAGGAGCGTGACCGAGCCGCCGGAGTTGTTGATGAGCTGGTCGAAATCCTTTTGGTTGCGCACCACCTGGTTGTCGATGCGCTGGATCACGTCGCCCTTCTGCAGGCCGACGAACGCCGCAGGGGTCGCCGGGGCGACGACGCCGATCACCAGGCCGTCCCTGGTGAAGTCCCCCAGGACGCCGAGTTCGTAGGTCGTCAGGGACACGTCGAACTTGACGAGCTTCCCGTTGGCCTTCTTGACCTGGAGCGTGACCGTGCCGCCCGAGTTGTACAGGACGGTGAAGAAGTCGGCCTGGGTGGCGATGGCCAGGTTGTTGATCCGGAAGAGGAGGTCGCCCTTTTCGAGGCCAGCCTTCGCCGCCGGGGTGCCGGGGATGGCGGTGCCGATGAGCATGCCGTCGCGCGTGAAGCTGCCGATGACGCCGAGGAAGTACGGCGCTGGCGGCCCGGCCTTGCTGGTGCCGGCGAGGTCGAGGCCGACGCGGACGATGCCGCCCTTGCCGCCCTTCTTGACGACGAGGACGACCTGCCCGCCGGAACTGTTGATGACGGCGACGAACTCCTCCTGGGTCGTGATGAGTTGGCCATCGACCTTGAGGATGAGGTCGCCGCTTTGCAGACCGCCTTTGTCCGCGGGCTTGCCGGGGAGGACCTTCTGGACGAGCATGCCGTCGTTGGTGTACTTGCCGAGCATGCCCACCGGATACTTGAGTTCCTGGGCCGCGGCCAACGAGCCCGCGCCGACCACGCCCGCCAGCGCGGCCAGGGCGATGGCCGACTGCTTCCACCCGCTCATTCTCATGACATCTCTCCTGTCTTCGACCGACACTGCCGGGAACGCTTGTTCATGAATGCTTGCGCAAGGCGGAACACTCTCCCTCATTATGTCGGGAGAACGTCGCGGTTGCGAGAAGTTGCGCCGGAAAACCGCCGCGGTGGCTCGCGCCGTTGACAGCCCCTCCCCCCCGTGAGACACTACACCCCTCTCCCACGGCGCGCTGCCGTCCCGTGGGCATCGCCCTCCTCGCCGGTCCCACCTGCTCGCCTGCCCCGGAGGTCCCACCGTTCATGCACTCCCAGCGCTTTTCCACCCGATCCGGTCGCGTGACCGTTCGCGTCCTTTTCCTCCTCGGCGGTCTGTTCGCGTTCCGGGCGCTCGCCGCCGACGACGCGCCCCAGGCCCCGCCGCCCGGCACCGTCGTCCTCAATGGCCATCCCGAGGCGGTCTACGGCATCGCCTTCACGCCCGACGGCAAGCAGGTCATCACCGCCAGCTTCGACAAGACGCTCAAGCTGTGGGACGCAGTCAGCGGCAAGGAGCTGAAGAGTTTCGGCGGCCCGCAGGGGCACCAGGGGCTCGTCCTCGCCGTCGCCCTTGGCCCCGACGGGCAGAGCTTCGCCTCCGGGGGCGCCGACAACACCGCCCGCATCTGGGACTTCCCCAGTAGCAAGCCGCTGCGCGAGTTCGCCCACGGCGACGCGGTCAACGCCGTCGCCCTCAGTGCCGACGGCAAGAGCGTCGCCGGCGCGGGGAAGGACGGCAACGTGCGCGTCTGGACCACGGCCGACGGCAAGCAGGTCTACGAGCTGAAGGGCCACGTCGGGGCCGTGACCGGAGTCGGCTTCAGCGCCAACGGGCAGCTCCTCGTCAGCAGCGGCGCCGACAAGACAGTGCGCTTCTGGGACCTGACCAAGGGCGTTCTCCTGGCGACCTACGCGGGGAGCACCGGCGGCGTCAACGCAGTCGCCCTCAACGGGAACGCCGTGGCGGCCTACAGCGTGGGCGACGACGGCCTGTTGAAGTTCTGGAAGCTGCCGCCCGACGTGGCCCGGTCGCTGCCGGCGCACGCCGACGCGGTGACCTCTCTGTTCCTGTCCGGCGACGGCAGCCAGGTGCTGACCGGCAGTGCCGACAAGACGGTGCGCCTGACGACGTTCGCCAACGGGATGCCGGTGCGCCAGTGGAAAGGGCCGGCCGCGGCGCTCACGGCGGTGGCCCTGGCGCCGAACAATACACTGGTCGCCGGCGGGACGGCCGATAACCGCCTCTTCCTGTGGAATGGGGCCAACGACACGCTCGTCAGCCAGGCGCTCGCCCACGGCGGGCCGGTCAACGCGGTCGCCTTCAACCCCGGCACGACGCAGCTCTTGACCGGCGGCGGCGACGGCCTGGTCAAGGTGTGGTCGCTGCCGCCCGTCCCCGGCAAGTCGCTGCCGCACCCCGACGCCGTCTTGGCCGCGGCCCTGAGTGCCGACGGCAAGCGGCTGATCACCGGCGGCGCGGACAAGATCGTGCGGAGCTGGAACCTGGCCACCCCCGCCCAGCCGGAGCGACAGTTCACCGGCCATACCGGCGCGGCCACGGCCGTCGCCCTGTCTGCCAACGCTCAGCTCCTCGCCTCGGGCGGCGCCGACGAGACGATTCGCCTCTGGAACCAGGCCAACGGCCAGCAGACCGACCTTCTCGGGGCCCACGCCGGGCCGCTGACGGCGCTGGCCTTCAACCCTGCCGGGCAGCTGCTCCTGTCGGCGAGCGAGGACGGCAGCGTCAAGGTGTGGCAGCTGCCGCTGGTGGCGCCGAAGATGCTGGCGCACGCCGATCAGGTGACGAGCGTGGCCGTCAGCCCCGACGGGGCGAAGCTGCTGACCGGCTGCGCCGACAAGACGGTACGGCTGTGGAACCTGGCCACCAACGCCCTCGAGCGCCCCTTCGCCGGGCAAACGCTCGGCGTCACCGCGGTCGCCTTCAGCAGTAACGGCGCCAGCGTCGCTGCGGGCGGGGCGGACAAGTCGGTGATCGTCTGGAACGCCGCCGACGCCAAGGAAGTCAAGAAGTTCGCCGCCCTGCCCGGCGCGGTCAACGCCGTCGCCTTCAGCCCCGACGGCAAGTACGTCGCGGCCGGCCTCGCCGACAACAGTATCCGCCTGCTGGAGATCGCCACCGGCAAGGAGGCGAAAGGCCTGACCGGCCACGCGGGCCCAGTCACCGGCGTGGCCTTCACCGTCAAGGGCGACCAGGTCATCTCGGCCAGCGCCGACAAGACCGTGCAGGTGTGGAACGTCGCCGATGGCAAATCGGTGCAGAAGCTGGAAGGGGCCGGCGTCGCCACCTGTCTCGCCCTGAGCAAGGACGGGGCCAAGGTCGCGGCCGGCGGCGCGGACAAGACCGTCGCGGTGTGGACGTTGGCCGACGGCAAGCCCGCCGGCAACGTCACGACGCCGGCCGAGGTGCGCAGCGTCAGTTTCGCCCCGGACGGCACGAAAGTGGTCGTCGCCGGCGCCGACAACCGGGCCCGGGTGTACGGGCTCGACGGTCAGCTGCATGAATACTTCACGCACACTGGCCCGGTCCTGGCGGCCGCGTATCACACCGACGGCAAGCGCGTCATCACCGCCGGCGCGGACAAGTCGGCGTGGGTATGGCAGCCGGCCCTGCTGTGGCAGGCGAGTCACGCCGGTCCGGTGCGCCAGGCCGCCTTCAGCCCCAAGGGCGACGTGATCGTGTCCGCGGGGGACGACAAGACCGTGAAGCTCTGGAACGCGGCGGACGGCAAGCCGATCCGGTCGATCGCCGCCCACGACGGCCCCGTGATCGGCGCGGGCATCAGCGCCGACGGCACCAAGGTCGTCTCCGCGGGGGCGGACAAGACGGTGAAGGTGTGGACGATCGCGCCGCCGGCCGCCGGCGCCAAGCCGGACGACAAGCCCGCGGCGACCATCACCCTGGCCGAGCCGGCACAGGCCGTAACCATCAGTCCGAACGGGCTGCGCGTGGCGGCCGCCCTCGGCGCCAAGGAGACGCTTATCCGCGTCTTCGACGTGGCCAACGGCAAGGAAGTGCAGGTCATCCCCGACCACACCGCCGCCGTCCGGGCCCTGGCCTTTGCCGCGGACAACCGGACCATCGTCTCGGCCTCGGCCGACAAGACGGCGCGCCTGTCGGACGTGGGCGTGCTGTCGGTCCTCGACGCCCACCCCGGCGGGGTCAGCAGCCTGGCCATCCACAGTAACGGCACGCAGGCCGTCTCCGGCGGGGCCGACAAGACGGTGAAACTGTGGGACCTGACGAAGGGGGCCGCGCTGAAGACGTTCGGCCCGCTCGCCGACCCGGTCAGCGCCGTCGCCTTCAGCCGCGACTACACCCAGGTCGGTGCGGCGGCCGGCAAGGCCGTCACGGTCTGGAACCTGGCCGACGGCAAGGAAGTGGTGACGCTGGCGCACCCCGCCGCCGTGACGTCGCTGTCGTTTAACGCCGACAAGACGCGCATCGTCACCGGCGCCGCCGACAACCTGGCGCGCGTCTGGGACACAGCGACCGGCAAGGAGTTGCAGGCGTACACCCACGCCGGCCCCGTCAGCGGCGTGGCCTTCCACCCGACTCAGCCCGTGCTGGTCACGGCGAGCGCCGACAAGACGGTCACGGTGCAGGCGCTCTCGGCCACGCGCGTGGTCGCCGCGTCGGCGCAGCCGCTGCGGTCGGTCACGGTCATCCCGGCCCAGACGCACGTCCTCACGGCCGGCGACGACAAGAGCGCCGTCCTGTGGAACCTGACCACCGGGGCCAAGGAGCGCGCCTTCGAGGGGGCGACCGGCGCACTGAACGCCGTGACCGTGTCGAAGAACGGCATCCTGGTGGCGACCGGCGGCGCCGACGCCACGGTGCGGGTCTACACCTTCGCCGACGCCAAGTTGATCGGGCAGTTCAAGGCGACGGGGCCGGTGCGCGGCCTGGCCTTCAGCCCGAACAACCTGACGCTGGCCGCGGCCTGCGACGACAAGTCGATCGCTACCTGGAACGTCGTCTTCACGCCCGGCCAGCCGACCCCCGCGGAGTTCGGCAAGCCGTTGCAGAGTTACGCGCACGACGGCGCGGTGCTCGACCTTGTTTTCGCCGCGGACAGCACGGCGATCTACTCGGCCTGCGCCGACAAGACGGTGAAGCAGTGGAAGGTAGCCTCGGAGGTGCCGACGAAGAACTTCCCGCACCCGCGCGAGGTGGACGCGGTCGCCTTCGACCCCAAGGGGACGATCCTGGCCACCGGCGCCCACGACGGCAACCTGCGCCTCTTCGACGTGGCCAAGGGGGCCGTGCTGAAGGACGTCAAGGCCCACGCCCCGCAGCCGGCGCCGTCGAATGAGACGAACCCGGTCTACTGCGTCGCCTGGAATCCGGCTGGGACGCAGGTGATTTCGGGGAGCAAGGACGCGAGCCTGAAGTTGTGGGACGCGGCGACCGGCAACCTGGTCAAGGAGTTCAAGGCGTACAAGGAGAAGGACTTCGAGAAGGGGCACCGCGAGCCGGTCTTCTGCGTCGCCTTCAGCCCGGACGGCAAGACCGTGGCGAGCGGCTCGGCCGGCCTGGAGCGGACGATCAAGCTGTGGAACGTCGCTGACGGCACGGTGATCCGCGACCTCGTCAACCCGAACGTGAAGCCGCCGCCGGGCAACCCGCCGCAGTCCCACCCCGGCTGGGTCTACGGCGTCAAGTTCACGCCCGACGGCAAGTACCTGGTCAGCGTCGGCGAGGCGCCGAAGCGCAAGGGCTACCTGGCGGTGTGGAACGTCGCCGACGGCAAGTTGCTGTACGGCGAGGAACTGGCGCTCGGGTCGTTCTACTCGCTGGCCGTCTCGCCGGACGGCAAGCAGATCGCCGTGGCGGCCGGCTACACCGGTGGGGCGGCGACGGATGCGAACCACTGCTACATCTTCAAGATGCCCGAGGCGGTGAAATAGGAGAGGTGCGGCGCCGAAAAATGGCTCACGCAAAGACGCCAAGGCGCAAAGAAGTCAAGGGGCCTTTGTCTCTTGGCGCCTTGGCGTCTTTGCGTGAGCCTTATCACTGGTAGCCAAGTCCCCGGATAGATCATGAGGGACTGCGATGTCATTCAGCGACTTCGACTTGAAGACGGCCGTCCATACGTTTGCGTTGGCCGAAGAACGGGACATCGACCTGTTCGTCGGTGTCGAGCCGCTCGAACCCAGCGAGTTCTTGCGCGTTTGGTTGGAGAATTTCGCGCCGGTCGCCCTGGGGGTGAACTCGGAGAAAGCCCGGAGCGAGTTCATCATCGCCCCCATGCTCGGCGAAACAAAACTTCGGGCAGGTCCTTCGGTGACTGTCCTCCCCGGAGTGACCTTTGACGTGGACAAGGCACAAGGCTTGGCTGGTTTTTGCGATTTCTTGATCGCACGGTCCCCGGAGATCTACTACATCCAAGGCCCGATTGTCGCGGTCGTCGAGGCCAAGAAAGAGGACCTGATTGCGGGGTTGGGCCAGTGTGTCGCCGAGATGGTGGCCATTCGGCTGTTCAACGAACGCGAGGGAACCCCGGTCCCGGCGGTTTTCGGCTGCGTGACGAGCGGTAGCCTCTGGCGATTCCTGAAACTGGAAGGGTCGAGGTTGTTTATCGACCGGCCGGAATATCACCTTCGCGATACCGGAAAGATCCTTGGTATCCTGGTGAGCATGGCACGAGGATGACCCCGGCCCTCGGTGACGAACGGCTTCCTCGAGCAGGGCGCAAGGAAAAGGCCGGCCCGCGACGGGCCGGCCCGCGCATCACAATTCGCTGATGCTTGCACGATTCGGGCGGTTACTTGATTTCCACCTTCGCGGCCCCCTTCTCGCCCATCTCCAGCAAATTCTTCACCTTGTCGCGGTACTGCTCGGGCACCTTATCGACGCTCTCGTACGTCTCGGGCTTGCCGGCCCCGTCATGCACGTTGATCGTCTTCGTCGTCGCCTTGCCGTCGGCCACCGTTCCGGTCACGGTGACGACCAGGCTGCCCTCCTGGTGGCGGGCGGTGAAGCGGTCGCCGGTGCGGAACACGGTCGTCATCACGCCGTTGGCGGCGCCGCCGGCCAGGCCGGGCAGTCCGGCAATCCCCGGGAGTCCGCCGAAGCCGCCGGCACCGCCAACGCCACCGAAGCCGCCACCCCCGGCGGCGCCGGGGAACCCGGGCAGACCGGCCCCGCCGCCCGGGACGCCACCGAAGCCGCCACCCGCGGCGCCGCCGGGGAACCCGGGCAGACCGGCCCCGCCGGCCTGGAAGCCGCCGAAGCCCGGCCGCTCGACCTTCTTCGCCTCGGGCAACGACAGACCCTTGATCGTCTCCTTCTTCCCCTTGCGCATCACCACCGCGTCAACGGGGGTGTTGGCCTTGACGTCGTCAATCAGCCTGGCCAGCTCGCGAGGGTCATTCGGCACCGATTTGCCGTTCAGTTCCAGGAGGATGTCGTTGGCCTTCAGCCCCGCCTTGGCTGCGGCCGAGTTCGGCTCCACGGCTTCGATCACCATCCCTTGCCCCTTGGGCAGGTCGAGCTGATCGACCAGGGCGTCGCTCGGCTTCTCGACGTGCGCCCCCAGTCGTCCCTCCTGCTGGCGGCCCAACGGGGTGAACCCCCCGCCCGCGCCGCCAAAGCCACCGAAGCCGCCGCCGAACGCGCCCATCGGGCCGACCGGGAACTGCCCGCCGGGGAACTGCTTGCGCATCTGTTCCATCGCGCGCTTCATCTGCTCGCGGATCATCTTCAGCTGGTCGGGGTCCACGCCGGGCGGGACGTTCTTGAGGAGGTCGTCGATGTCGGGGAAGTCGCCCCCGGCCTCCTTCTTCGGCTCCTCTTTCTTGGCATCTCCTCCCTTGGCCGGCTCCTCCTTCTTCGGCTCCTCCTTCTTCGGCTCCTCCTTCTTGGACGGCTCGTCGGCGAAGGCCGCGTCGCCGCGCAGGCCGACGCCTGCAACCAGCGCCGCCAGGCTCAGCAGGCCGGCGGCGACCCCCAGCGACCACAGCCGCGGGGGACGCTTCTCCACGACACCCGGTGAATACAGCAGCATGGCTACCCTCCGAAACAGGTCTGAAGTGTGTCCAGTAACACCCAGGGCGCCGGCGGGGGCTGCCGGCGCCGCGGTAAGATTGAGCAGGAACTGGGCGTAGTCCTCGGCGCCGCCCCCCTGGGCCGCCGCGGCCGCGTCGGCGAGGTACTCGCGGCACAGCCGCGCCTGCCGCCGCAGCCACCAGAACCACGGCAGGGCGTAGAAGACGACTTCTCCCACCCCGAATAACAGATAACCCCACAGGTCGCGCCGCTCCAGGTGCGTCAGCTCGTGGGCCAGCACCCAGCGCAGCGCGGGCGACCCGGGCCGGTCGCACAGGGAGGCGGGGAGCAGGATCGTCGGGCGGAAGGGGCCGCAACTCAGGGGCACGCGCACCCGATGCGACTGCAGCAGCCGCGGCAGCGGGCCGTCCCCGGCCAGCGAACGGCAGACCGCGGCGACCTCAGCCGGCACCGGCTCGGCCGTGCGCAGCAGTCGCCACAGACCGACGTGACCCAGCAGCCAGCGCCCCAGCAGGACGACGGCACCGGCCGCGTGAGCCGCCCCGAGCCAGCCGATCAGCGACGGCAGCCACTCGCGCCACGAGGCGGCGGCCGGCGAGGCGGTGGAAGGCGCGGCCTCGGCGGCGGGCGCGGGCAGTTCGGGCGCCTTCGCCTCTGGGACCGGTGCCGGCGGGGCGGCCGGTGGCTCCATGTTGGGGATGATGAAGAAGCCCGGCTCTCCGCCCGCGGCCGGCGGCGCCTCGGGAGGCGGTAGCGGAGCGGGGTCGGCGGGCGCGGGGGCGCGAGGGACCTCCGGCGCGCTGAGGGCCGGCGCCGGATCGGGCGACTTCGCCGGCGCAAGCGAGACGGTCAACCAGCGCGGGCCGAAACTGAGGACGACCGCGAGCAGCGCCGCGGCGACGCCCCACTCCCCGAGTCGCTGCCGCCGCGCCGGCGCCCCGGCATACCGGGTCAGCGCCGCAGCCAGCAGCAGGAGCAACCCGCCCCCCAGCACGCCGGGGAGCAGCCAGCCGCCCGCCATCGTCCACGCCCAGCTCATCGCTATCCCCTCGCCCAGGCCGTCAGCGCTTCGTCCTGCTGCGGCGAGCCTCGTCAATCATCGTCCGCATGCGGTCCAGTTCCGCCGGCGGGATGCGCTCGGCCCGCAGCAGGCTGAGCACCATCTGCGACGCCGCCCCGTCAAACACGCGGTCGAGGAACCGCGCCGCACTGTCGTCGCGGCTGTAGCGAGGCGTGTAGATGAAGGCGCGCCCCTCGACGTGATGCCCGACGAGTCCCTTGTCCACTTCCATGATGCGCAGCAGCGTCTGCACCGTGTTGTAAGCCAGGTCGGGCTCGTTCAGGTGGCGATGGACCTCGCGGACACTGCACGGCCCGTGCTGCCACAGCACCTTGAGGATGTCCAGCTCTCGCCCTGTCGGCTGCTCGCTCACGACCTGGTACCCCATCTCCGAAAAAGTAAAGCCTAAAGCTTTAGGCGTCATTAGACACGATGCTTCAGCGCGTGTCAAGGCTGCTTGCGGCTTAGCGTTCGCGCGAACGCTAAGCCGCAAGCAGCCTACCGCTTCCCCTTAGGATCGAGGTTCTCCTTGATCTCGTCTGCTGTCACCGTTGACGCGATGCCGTCCCTGGGCACGTCGGCCTTGCAGATCCAGACGGCGGCGTTGAGGACCACCTTGCGGAAGTTGTCGTCGAGCCAGTTCTTGTGGTAGTGGCCGCCGGTGAAGCCGACGCCGCGGCCGCCGTCGGGCCGCTCCACCGCCCACATCATCGTCTCCGCCCTCCCCTTGGCCTCCTGAATGTGCTTGTACGGCCCCTTCGGGTAGACGTACGGCCCGTCGCGCACCGCGTCGCTCGGCTTGGCCGACAGGATCGACGTGACCCCCTTCATCTCGGCCCGGAAGCGCATGTTGAAGTACCACTCGTCGCGGATCGAGAACGGCTTGACGCCGCGCGTGAGGGCGTGGTCGGGGACCTCCTTGAAGTCGGGCTCCCACATGGGGTTGCACGACCACTCGTGTTCGTAGTAGCCGCCGAGCCACTCCAGAAACTCCTTGCCGGCCTTGTCCCTGGGCACCTCGACGGCGTAGTGGGCGCACATCAGGCCGACGCCGCGCTTCATGTGGTCGGCGATAATCGAGAGGTGGTTTTCCTGGATGAAGGGGTGGCCGGGGCCGCCGTCCGCGAAGAGGAGGATGCCGTCGGCCCCCTCGAACGCCTTCTCGCTGTCGGGCCAGCCGCCCTTGTGGTGGGCGACCTCCAGTCCCGGCACCTTGCCGAGGCACTTCGCCAGCAGCAGGACGCCGGCGTTGAACTCGTGCTCCAGCGGGCCGTGGCTCGGTTTGCCGGCGAGCAGGACCAGTTTTTTCTTCGACTCCGCGGCGAGCGCGGGAGCGACGGCCAGGGCGGCGACGGACGCGCCAAGGAAGGCGCGACGGGTGAGGGGACTGGGTGCGGACATGCTGCTCCTCCGAAGTGTGGGTGGCTCTCGGCGATTCTACCCAATTCGGCAGGCGGAGCCTGCCCTACAGCTACAGCCGTAGGGCAGGCTCCGCCTGCCGGCGTCAGTACGGGAAGTTCTCGTCCAGCGGCGCCGCCGCCAGCTCCACCAGGAACTGCCCCAGGCGCTCGGTGAGGGCCTTCATCAGGGCCTGCCCCTTCGCGGCGGTGGCGGCGGCGGGGTTGCCGAGGCCGGTGTTGCTGGTCGCCAGGTGCCAGGGGCGCGTGATGCTCACCCAGCCGCGGTTGATCGCCTCGAAGCGCGTCGGCCGGGCGGTGCCGGCGTCGGCCAACTCCGGATGCACGAACCCGGGAAAGAAGGCGAGCCCGAGACTGGTTTCCACCTCGTCGGCGTGCTCGCCGGGCTCCTTGAAGATGCTCCGGTAGAGGTCCGCCGCCATCCGATACCAGTCGCACAGGCTCAGGAAGACCCCCGTGCGGTGGTGCAATTCGCGCAGGAACGGCTTCAGTTCGTTGCCGCCGTGGCCGTTGAGCAGAACCAGCTTGCGCACCCCCTGCCGCTCCAGCGAATCGACGATATCGGTGAGGACCCGCAGGAGTGTGGTCGGCGCCAGGCTGCACGCGAGTGAGCCGGGGACCTTGAAATAATTCGTGTTCACGCCGAACGGCACGGCCGGCAGCAAGATGACGCGGGCGCCGGCCTCGTGAGCGTACTTGCAGGCGTGAATGCCGATGACCTCGACCTGAAAAGTGTCGGTGCCGTAGGGCATGTGCAGGTTGTGCGGCTCGGTCGCCCCGAAGGGCAGCACCGCGACCTCCCACTTCTGCGAGCGGACAAAGGCGTGTGTCTGTTCGGCCAGGACCCATTCGTTCATGCGCGCCTCTCGTTGAGCGGGCGAACCGAGGCAGTATACCACGGCGGCCACGCCCCGTAGCGACAAGCTGCCAGCTTGTCGCTACGGGGTCGGAATGCGACAATCGACCACACGACCCTCCATCTCCTAGGAAGTGTAACAACAAGGTCTTCGCCGCTTGCGGCTTCGCAGGAAAGATTGCGAAGCCGCAAGCGGCGAAGACCTTGTTGTTACAGCTCCTGACGATCACTTCTTCAATTCCAGCGGCACCTCGTTCGGCCCCGCCTTGACGGTGACGCGCAGCGGCGTCGTCTCCGGTTTGGCGTAGCGCTCCGGGAGCAGGTTCGGCCCCGGCTTGCCTTCCGCGTCCACCAGCGGGTTCCACCACACCACCGTCACCGCGTAATCGCCCACGGGAGCGCCGTCGTTGGCGGCGTAGGTGCTCAGCGTGAAGGTGCCGTCGGCCTCGGCCATCGCGTCGCCGGCGCGGGTGAAGCGCTTGGTGTCCGAGTTGATCAGGTGGAAGGTCACCACCGCGTTCGGCGCCGGCGTCCCCTCGAAGAACACCTTGCCGCGCAGGGGGTTGACCGGCCGGCGGTTCGTCCACGTCACCCCCTCCTCCTCGCTCATCGGCCGCTTCATGTCGGCGTCGTACACCCCGTCGAGGAGGATGTTGGCGATCACCGGCCCGTCTTTCTTCATCGTCACCCAGGCGAGCTGGTCGAATTCGCCGTAGCGCACGCCGCGCAGCCGGCTGCCGCCGCCGGTGGTCGCCAGCTGGTAGTAGTTCTGCCCCTGGCGGACGTACTTGCGGAAGCGGTGGATGTGGCCTGCGAACACCGTGTACGGCCGGCCCGCCAGCGCCTTCTCCACCGCCAGCCAGCCATTCTTCTCGAGGTCCGCTGCCGTCCACAACGGCCGGTGGACGGCCACGACCGTCCAGCGGACGGCCTTGTTGTCGTCGAGCGCCTTGCGGGCGTCGGCCAACTGCTCCTCGCCGATGCTGCCCATTTTGCCGGGGGGGTCTTCGGAGTTGAGGATCAGGAAAAGGACGTTGCGATAGACGAAGTGGTAGTTGCGCCGGCCGAACTTCTCCTGCCACAACTTCCCCTCAAAGCCGTTGGTAATGTCGTGGTTGCCGGGGACGTAGAAGAACGGCATCTGCAATTTGCAGACGTACTCCTGAAACTCGCGCCATTCGCCCTCGATTTTGGGGCGATCCTCGCTGTAGCCCTCGATCAGGTCGCCGACCGAGAGGACGAACTCGGGCTGCAGCAGGTTGAGCTGTTCGACCGCCTGCGAGAAGACCTTGGCCCGGTGTCCGCCGGTGCGGTCGCTGACGATGGCGAATTGGAAGTCGGCGGGGTCGTTGTTCAGGCGCAGGTGCGTCCACGGGTTGCGCTCCTCGACGCGCACCTGCAGGTCGGCGGGGGCCTCGGAGGAGGACGGGTTCTGGCTGCGCGACAGGGTGACGGCCGCCGCGGTCAGGCCAATGGCGGCGACGAGCAGGAGCAGGCGCTTCATCGTGGGTGTCCTCACGGGTGACGCGAACTCGGCAGCGTGCGGCGACCCGGTCAGACTACTGACGGCGCGGCGCAACGGCACGCGGAAAAGGCGCGAAGGCGGCCGCCCTGTCACCGTTTCCAGCGGACGGCCATGTCACCCGGCGGGGGCTGTGGGTCGTTGCCGCCCGGCTTCTTCAGGTCGCTGGTGCAGATGCCGTCGAGCAGGACGTTGGCGATCAGCGGCCCGTCCTTCTTCATCGTCACCCAGGCGATCTGATCGACCTCGCCGTGCGACAGGCCGCGCATCTCGCTGTCGCCGCCGGTGGTGGCGAGTTGGTAGTAGTCGCGCCCCTGGCGCACGTACTTCTTGAAGCTGTGGACGTGCCCGGCGAAGACCGTGTAAGGCCGGTCGGCC
Organism: Gemmataceae bacterium; assembly: GCA_035266225.1. Classification (GTDB taxonomy): domain Bacteria; phylum Planctomycetota; class Planctomycetia; order Gemmatales; family Gemmataceae; genus DATFNV01. The sequence goes on along the minus strand of DATFNV010000035.1, from coordinate 915 downwards.
AGCGCCCTCTCGACGTCGAGCCAGCCGGTCCTCTCGACCTGCGAATCGGTCCACAGCGGGCGGTGCAAGCAAACCACGGTCCAGCGGGCGCCGCGGTTTTCCTCCAGCGCCCTGCGGACGTAGGCGAGTTGATCGGGGCCGATGCCGCCGGCCCCGCCGGGCGGGTCGTCGGAGTTGAGCACCAGGAAAAGCACGTCGCGGTAGACGAAGTGGTAGTAGCGCCGCCCGTGGCGCTCGCGCCAGAGCCCGGACATGAACTCGTTGGCCAGGTCGTGGTTGCCGGGGACGTAGAAGAAGGGCATTTGCAGGCGGCCGACCTCGGCCTCGAAGTCGCGCCATTGACTCTCCGCAACCGAGCGATCCTCGGTGTACCCCTCGACGAGGTCGCCGACCGAGAGCACGAACTGCGGCTGCAAGAGGTTCAGCACCCCCACGGCGCGGCGGAAGACGCCGGCCCGGTAGCCGCCGGTGCGGTCGCTGACGATGGCGAATTGAAAGTCGGCGGGGTCGTTGTTCAGGCGCAGGTGCGTCCACGGGTTGCGCTCCTCGACCGCGACGTGCAGGTCGGGAGGCGCGTCCGTCTGCGGCGGGCGCCGGCTGCCGGACCAGTAGGCGGCGCCGGCGAGGAGGCCGATAACGAGGATGCCCAGGAGGCGTCGATACATCTCTTTCCCTCAGACCGCCCGGAACAGTACCAACTCCCAACCTGCCGTACCATAGCAACCTGAGTGTGTAAATACGGAGAAGTCCCGTGGAGGATTACGGGAAAGATGGGCGGCAATGTGGGGCGTTCCGGCGACCCCGGAAGGAGGGCCGCTTGCGGCTTAGCGTTCCGGCTTGGGCGTAACCGCCCGTCCGCTACGGTGCCAAGGCGAAGAAGGCCTCACCGGCGACGAGGTCACGGTGCGGATAGAG